>CAZUXW010000003.1:0-94234 GCA_964624625.1 uncultured bacterium | reverse complement strand
GGGTCCACATGTTCCCGGATACCTCCATCTTTGATTATTTCAAGAAAACCAGCGGCTTTTACCTGCGCTACCGAAAGTTATTGGGAAAATGAGCCAAGAACGACAAACACCACAGAAACGATTATTTTCCACGGATGAACACGGATGGATTTAATGAAAATTAATTTTCCGAGCTTCGAATCAAAAATATCTATCCGTGTTCATCCGTGTTCATCCGTGGCGAAAAAGGTGTTGTTGTGAAAAAACCATCGCTTTCCATCATCCTGATCACCCTCAATGAACAGCGCAATATCATCCGCTGCTTGGGGTCGGTTCGTTTTTCCAAAAAGGTCTTTCCGAAGCAGGAAATCATCGTGGTGGACGCCGAAAGCGTGGATCAAACCGCTTCCCTGGCCCGGAAATTCGGCGCGAAGGTATTTGTCCGGCGTTGGAAGGGCTACACGGACCAGAAAAACTGGGCTCTGGCGAAGGCTTCCGGCGATTGGATCCTTTCGTTGGACGCGGACGAGGAGTTGACCCCGGAATTGATCGCGGAAATCGAGACCAAGGCCGCGATTGCCGCCGCGGAGGTCAACGGCTTTTGGATCAAGCGGAAGACCTTCTTTCTGGATAAATGGATGAGGCATTGCGGCTGGTGGCCCGATTTCCAGCTCCGGCTGGTCCGCCAGGGCAAAAGCTACAACACCGACGAGCCTCTGCACGCGGGGCTTGAAGTCAAGGGCCAAACGCTCCAGATGGAGGAGCCCATGAACCACTATCCCGTGGAGACGGTCCACCAGTACCTGGAGAAGATCAACCGCTATTCGGCCTTGGACGTCATGGCCATGAAACCCAAGAAGAAAAAATACTGGCCCTATTACCTGACGGCGGCCCCCTTCATGACCTTTATCCGCACCTTCATCTCGCGCCAGGGGTACAAGGACGGGTGGCACGGCCTGGTGTTGTGCGGATTGGACAGCTTCCATGATTTCTGCCGCTACGCCAAACTTTGGGAGAAGGAGATCCTGAAGCGCCATGGATAAGTTCAAACGCTTATTAACCATGAACCACAAAAGCAAAAGAATGGTTTTGCCACGGATGAACACGGATAAACACGGATGGCATCAACTTAATCCTTTTAATCAACTCATCCGTGTATATCCGTGTTCATCCGTGGCGAAAACGGGGTTGCCATGAAAAAGTTATCTTTATCCGTGGTGGTGATCACCTTGAACGAGGAAAAGAACATTGTGAGGTGTTTAGACAGTATTTCTTTTTCCAATAAAACTTTTTCCAACGTGGAAGTTATCGTGGTGGACGCCCAAAGCGGGGATAAAACCGCAACCACCGCCCGAAAGAAGGGCGCGAAGGTTTTAGTCCGCCCCTGGAAAGGCTACTCGGACCAGAAGAACTGGGCCTTTTCCAAGGCCGGCGGCGACTGGATCTTGTCCCTGGACGCGGACGAGGAATTGACGATGAAATTGATCGAGGAGATCGAGGCCCTGATCCCCCGGGCCGGGGAAATCCAGGGCTACGCGATCAAGCGCCGGGCCTTTTTCTTGGGGAAGTGGATCAAGCATTGCGGCTGGTGGCCGGACCCACAAGTTCGCCTTTTTCGAAAAGGGTTTGGCCGTTTCGACGACAAGCCCGTTCATGAGGGGTTGGAAGTCTCGGGCAGGGTTTCAAGGCTCCAGGAACCCATGAACCATTACACTTACGACAGCCTCGCCCAGTACCTGGAAAAGCTGGACCGCTACACGGATTTGACCCTCCTGAACGTCAAACCCAAGAAAATCAAGCATTGGAAGCTTTACCTGACCCTCGTTCCCTGCCTCACCTTCATCCGCATGTTCCTCTTTCGGCTGGGGTTCCTCGACGGCTGGCATGGGTTTGTGCTTTGCGCCCTGTCGTCCTATCATGAATTCTCGAAGTCGGCGAAGGTTTGGGAAAACCAGGTTTTGAAATGGAAGCCCTGGATGCCGAAGTAAGTTAAATATATTCCCTCGCCCCTTGCGGAAAATGGGAGGGGGTGTGAAGGGTGACGGTAGTATTGGAACCACCCTCATCCCGTCCTTCTCCCCTCAAGGGAGAAGGTGAAAGTGATGATGTCATGGACGAGTTCAAGGAAATATCCGTTGAGGAAGCCGGCAAGATGCTGGCCTCGGGCCGGGCCTTTTTCGTGGATGTGCGCGACCCCGCCTCCTACGAGGCGGCCCATGTGCCTGGCGCCTACCATTTAAGCGACGCCAACATCGCCGACTTCGTCGCCAAAACGGACAAACAAAAACCCCTGGTGGTTTACTGCTACCACGGCCATACCAGCCAAGGCGCGGCCGCTTACCTGCTGGACCAGGGCTTCGGCGAGGTCTACAGCGTCATCGGCGGCTTCGAGCGTTGGCGGCAGACGGAAAAAATAGAGTCCTAAAAATATTTACCACAGAGTGAGCAGAGTTACACAAAGTAAGTCTTTTAAACCGAATCATTAAATTTCGGATTTTCGGTTTATTCTGTGTAACTTTATTCACTCTGTGGTGCAAGAGGGGTTGTTATGCCAAAAAAATACTGGCTCATGAAAGCCGAGCAGGAAGCCTACTCGGTGGAGCAATGGAAAAAAGACAAGGTTATCTTTTGGGACGGCGTCCGCAACTACACGGCCCGGAATTTCATGCGCGACCAGATGAAAAAGGGCGACGGCATGTTCTTCTACTATTCGGGCGGCAAGCCCAGCGGCATCGTGGCGGTGGGAACCGTCGTCAAGGAAGGCTATCCGGACCACACGGCTTTCGACCCGAAGGACATCCATTTCGACGAAAAAAGCGATCCTTCCAAGCCATCCTGGTACATGGTGGACGTGAAATACGGGAAGGCCTTGAAACAAATGCTCTCCATCGATTTCCTGAAAAAAGTTCCCGGCCTCCAAAATATGGCCTTGTTCAAAATGTCCCGTCTTTCGGTCCAACCCGTCACGGAGGCGGAATGGAAAATCATTAACCGATTGATCGACCACCAAGAATAAACTTGTCCTCAAAAGGGGCGAATTATCGGCCAAGGTTCATGGTTTTTAGCAACTTTTGGTTCCGTTTGAGTAAAATATCCCCCGTTATGCCCAACTTCAAACAATTCATCCTTTTCGGCACTTTGGTGTTTTTGAGCTTCGCGAAAGTCCAGGCCGATCCCGATTCTTTCCTGAGGCTCCAGGCCGATGTCCCCCTTACCGGAGGGGTTTCCCGGTTCGACTACCAATCCCTCGATTCCCAAACCGGAACCCTCTATATCTCCCACATGGGCGCGGGACAGATTATCGTCTTCAACACCCAGCAAGCCAAAATTTCCACCGTTCTCAACGGCTTTCCCGGAGTGACGGGGGTCCTCATCCTTCCGGAGCTCCACCGCCTTTACGCCAGCGTGACCCGCCACCACCAGGTGATGGTCCTGGATTCCCAAAGCTTGAAGGTGATCGCGAAAATTCCAGCCGGGCATTTTCCCGATGGAATGGCCTACGTGCCGGAGACCCACGAGCTTTACGTTTCCGACGAGATGGGCGGCGAGGTCACGGTGATCAACCTCTTGACCAACAAAAGGGCGGCTTCCCTCAAAATGGGGGGCGAGGTGGGGAATACCCGATACGACTCCAACAGCCACACCATCCTGGTGAATGTCCAAGGTAAAAACGAGCTGGTCACGATTGATCCTAAAACCCAAAAAATACTCAACCATTACCCGATCAAGGGGGGAAAGAATCCCCACGGGCTTTGCTTGGATTCCAATTCCCACCTGGCCTTCATCGCCTGCGACGGGGACGAGAAGCTGGTGGTGATGGATTTGAATAATTTCCAGGAAATCGGGGTCGCGGACGTGGGCAAGGACCCGGACGTGATGGCTTTTGATGACAACTTGGGTTATTTGTACGTGGCTTCCGAATCCGGCGTGGTTTCCATTTTCAGGGTAAGGGACCGGAAGATCGAGAAATTCGGCGACTATCCGGTGGGACAAAACGCCCATTCGGTCCTGGTGGACCCCAAGACCCATTTCCTTTATTTTCCCCTGCGCAAGGTCAACAAGGGCCCGGTCCTCAGAATCATGAAACCCGCTAACTAAAAAATCCAAAAAAATTTGAACCACGAAGACACGAAGGCACCAAGAAGGATTTAGACTTTTCTATCCCTAAAATATTTAAATCCGTTCCCTCGCCCCTTGAGGGAGAGGGTAGGGTGAGGGGTGAATAAAAGGTGTCTTCGTGGTGAAATAGTTTTTAATCCTGTTTTGGCGCGTGATTTTTTAGGGTCTGGACGCTGGGGAGTAACCGGGAAGAGTCGGGGATTGGATTTCCGGGAATCTCAAAATAAAACCAGGTGTCCCCCACCTGTCCGCTGGGTTTGGTTCGGGATATCCAACCGGACGCGATGGGAATCAACTCGGGGTAAAAGACCGGCGCCAATTGGACAAAAGACGCGTTCATCGCGTAGACATTTCCCGGCTGGGGCCCTTTCAAATCATTCTCCGTCCAAGGCTCCCAGGCCATTCCATAAAGGGACGGGTCCATCACACCGTACTGGGCCAGCTTCACCTTCTTCCAACCCCTTCGCGTGGCGGTTTGGGCCAGGCGGTCCAGGTCCTGACCCAAGTCCAAGTTGGAATCGCCCAAAAAACCAATTTTACTTTCCGCTGGGACAAAGTCGTTGAAGTAGCTGATCATCTTGGGATAGTTCGCCAGGACGGTGGTAGCCTGCCAGAGGCCAAGCCCCAGGACAAGGATTTTACCGATCTTCGGTCCGGCGCCGAATTTTTGGCTCCAGATTTTTTCGGCCGCCAAGGCCGCGATTAAAATCAAGAAGGGATAAATGGGGAGTAGGTAGCGGACGCCCAAATTTTGAACCGGAAGGATATCCACGAAACCCAAGAGGGCCGGCCCCCAAATCCAGGCGGGGATCGTTATTTTTTTGGGGACAGCCCAAAGGATCCCCCCAAAAACAAGGATCAGGAAGGGAAGGGCGCTTTTGAGGATCAAAGCCGCGGGGTAATAGAGCCAGTGGTCCCGTCGTCCGGCGGTCCCCATGAAAAAGGAAGGGTGGTGGGCGCTGGAGTAATCCATCATGTTGGACAACCCCTTCAGGAAATAAGTCCAGGGAACCTGGTGGTCCGGCAGTAAAAGGGAGCCTGGCAGGTAAAGGATAAAGATCCAAGCCAGGAATGACACGGCGCCCCAAGCCCAATCGGAGGCCCTCTCGGAGAGGGTCCGGAATAGGTTTTCGGCTTTTCGGATTTCCAACCACTCCAAACCAACGAATAGGGGGATTAAAACCAGCGCCGAAAACTTACAGGTGACGGCCATGGCGGTCAGCAAACCCGCCGCCGCTGCCGCCCTGGAGCCTGGATTTTCCTGGTGTTTTCGAAAAGCCAAAACCGAAGCCAAGAAGAAAAAAGTCACCGGTACATCGGCCATGGCCAGCCCCGAATAGGCCTGGAGATTCGGCTCGAAAACCCACAAACCCATGACCGATAAATGGAAGGGGAGGGAGCAACGCCGGGTCAGGAAAAATAAAAGGCATCCGATCCCCAGTCCCATCAAAAGGGTGGCGCACCGCGCCAGTCGGGTCGTCAGTTCGAAACGGCCGCAGTTTAAAATGAAGAAGAATTCATAGGCCCTGGCCATGTAGTCGGGTGGAGGGGGACCTGCCTGGGCCTTGAGCGGCAAAAAACGTAACGGCAGGGATTGGAGCAATTTGGGCAGGGGCGGATGGTGGTTATGGGAAACCACGTCGCCCTGCCAATAAAAGTAGCCGTTGGTGATCTCAATGGGCTCGTCATTGGTGGGCGATTCGGTGAAGATGCGGGGAAGAACCAGGGCGGTATAAAGAAGAAGGAACCCTAAAAGCCAAGCCAGGGGAGCCTCTTTAACTGCCGGAGAGCCATTCATTTATTTAGTTTAACGGCTGAAGTCCCTCCCTGTAAACCAAGTGAATTTGGTCTAAAACCCTGAAACGTAAGGCAGTTTCCCCGCGACAGCCGCGGTCTTGGGGGCGTTGGCCAGGAGCAGGCTCGTCGAATCCCAGGTCCCGTTGACCAGCGCGTTGCGCTTGGACTCATGGATGTCAAATTTCAGGTATTCGGCTCCCTCTTTCAGGAGGGTCTTCTTGTCCAAATCCAACAGAAACCTGGTCTTCGGATTTTCCTTCACCAAAGTCTGGAGCTTCATCATTTCCCCATGATTCACCGTCGCCGTGGGGATCCCCAACATGGTGCAATTGCCGGCGAAGATTTCCGCGAAGGACTCGCCGATGATGGCGCGGATACCCCAGCGCATCAGCGATTGGGGGGCATGCTCCCGGGAGGAGCCGCAGCCGAAGTTTTGGTTCACGAAGAGGATGTGGGATCCCTGGAACTGGGGCAGGTCGAAGGGATGGCCCTTGGGTTTTCCCTCGGCGTCGAAACGCTCGTCGTAAAAAGGGTATTTGCCCATGTTGGTAAAGGTAATTTCCTTCAAATAACGGGCGGGGATGATCCGGTCCGTGTCGATATCGTTGCCCTCGACCGGAACGGCCTTGCCTTCGATTTGATTGATCTTGCTCATGAAACACCTCCCGGATTTTGAACCACCGAGTGAACAGAGGTTCGCAGAGTAAGGATTTAAAAAAATTCTTGTCTTTACTCTGTGTGACTCCGTGTAACTCTGTGGTTAAACATTCTTATTTCATCATTTCCCGCACGTCCGTCACGGAGCCAGCGATGGCCGCGGCCGCCACCATGGCGGGGCTCATCAGCATGGTCCGTCCATCTTTGCTTCCCTGGCGCCCGATGAAGTTGCGGTTGGAGGAAGAGGCCGAAATTTCCCGGCCCTGGAGCTTGTCCGGATTCATGGCCAGGCACATGGAGCATCCGGCCTGGCGCCACTCGAATCCCGCCTCGGTGAAAATCTTGTCCAGGCCTTCCTTTTCCGCCTCCAGTTTCACTTGCTGGGAACCGGGAACCACGAAGGCCCTTACGGTCTTGGAGACTTTCCGTCCCTTGGCCACTTTGGCGGCTTCGCGCAGGTCGCTCAGCCTTCCGTTGGTGCAGCTTCCGATAAAGGCCACGTTGATGGGGGTGCCCTTGATGGGCTGGCCCGGTTTCAAGTCCATGTGCTGGTAGGCCAGCTCCACGGTCTTCACCTCGTCGGCTGAGAATTTCGACACTTCCGGCAGTTTGTCATTCACGCCCACGGATTGGTCCGGCGTGATGCCCCAGGTGACGATGGGCTCGATATCGGCCGCGTCAAAAGTCACCACATCGTCAAACACGGCGTCCTTGTCCGAGGCGATGGACTTCCAATAAGCGACCGCCTTATCCCATTTGTCCGCGCTCGGAGAATATTTCCGGCCCTTCAAGTAATCAAAAGTCGTTTGGTCCGGGTTGACATAGCCTGCCCTGGCCCCGCCCTCAATGGCCATGTTGCAGACCGTCATGCGCTCCTCCATGGTCATGGCGTCAAACACGCTTCCGCCGTACTCATAGGCGTAGCCGATGCCGCCCTTCACCCCCAGCTTTTGGATGATGTAGAGGGTCACGTCCTTGGCGGTGACGCCGGGCCGCAATTTCCCGTTCACGTTGATCCGGCGGACCTTGAGGGCGTCCAGTCCCAGGCATTGGGTCGCCAGGACGTCGCGCACCTGGGTGGTGCCGATGCCGAAGGCCAGGGTGCCGAAGGCGCCGTGGGTGGAGGTGTGGGAATCGCCGCAGGCGATCGTCATCCCGGGCTGGGTCAGGCCCATTTCGGGCCCGATGATATGCACGATGCCCTGGTTGCCGGACTTAAAGTCGAAAAAGGGAACCCCGAATTTTTTCACGTTTTTCTCGATGGCGCCCATCATCTGCTCGGCCTCGCCGTCGGCGAAGGGCCTGGCCTGGCTCTTGGTGGGGACGATGTGGTCCACGGTGGCGAAGGTGCGGTTAGGGTAGGCCACTTTCAAGCCCAATTCCTGGATCATGTCAAAGGCCTGGGGGCTGGTGACCTCGTGGATCAAGTGGAGCCCGATGAAGAGCTGGTATTGGCCCGTGGGGAGTTTGTCCACCACATGGGAATCCCAGACTTTGTTGTAAAGGGTGCCTTTCGACATAAATACCTCGATTCGATGAATTAAGCGATGGGTAGAAGATAGGCCTGGCAGAGGCATTTGTAAAAGATATAGTTTCTATGGTATTAATAGTTTAATCCTATGGAAACACATCAACTGCGGTACTTCTTAGCGGTAGCCCAAACGGGGCGTTTTACCAGCGCGGCCAAGGCCTGCAACGTGTCCCAGCCTTCCCTCAGCATCCAAATCGCCAAGCTGGAGCTGGAATTGGGGGGACCGCTATTTGACCGCAACCGCAAGGGCGGAAAACTCACCGCGAGGGGGGAAACCTTCCTGCCCCGGGCGAAAACCATCTTGGCCGAAATGGAATCGGCCCGGGAAGACGCGAAGGCCCTGTCCGGGTTATCCCTGGGCAAGGTCAGTTTGGGATGCATGCCCACGACCGGCGCCCATTTGCTTCCACCTATCCTCACGGCTTTTCGAAAGAGCTTTCCCAAGATTCAGATTCAACTGAAAGAAGAATCCTCACCAGGCCTGGCCCAGGATCTGGAACAAGGGGACCTGGAATTGGCACTGGTGGATGACGCGGGACTTCGTCCCTCCTTGGAGCGGCAAGTGCTTTTGACGGAAGGGCTGGCCTTGGCCTTTCCCGTGGGGCATCTTTTGGCCAAAAAAAAAGAATTGGGGTTGAAGCAGGTGGCGGAGGAGCCCTTTATCCTGATGAAGCCAGGTCACGGGTTCCGGCAAATCACTTTGGATTATTTCCACAAGGTAGGGCTGGAACCCAAGGTTATTTTTGAAAGCGGGGGAATTGAGACGGTCCAAGCCCTCGTGGCGGCGGGGCTTGGCATTAGTTTAGTTCCCCGGATGGTGGCCAACTATCCGGGAGTGGCCTATGTGGAGTTAACCCAGCCGGCCGCCTCCCGGACCCTCTACCTGATTTGGCGGAAAAAAATTAAACTTTCCCCGGCGGCGGAAGCCCTGAAGAAGGTTATCATGAAGTCCTTGGTAAAACAAAAATCGTAAAAGGCGCAACGATGAAGCGTTTATCGCCCTGGCGGCGGCCCATTTTCGCGAAGCGGATACTTGAGGTTGGCGGGGGGCATGACCCCTACGCCGGCGTTACCCATTCGGTGGATAAATTTCCCCAGGACAATACCCAGAGGGCGGGGGACATGGTGCGGGTGTCGGGCGTCAAATTCATGGAGGGCGATCTCGAGGCCATCCCCTATGCGGACGAACCGAAATTTGATTTCATCTATGTCAGCCACGTCTTGGAACATGTCCATAATCCGCAAAAGGCCGTGGCGGAGATCAACCGGGTCGCCCACCGGGGTTATTTGGAGACCCCCAGCCCCCTGAGGGAGCAAATCATCTGCTCCTTCCCTTATGAGAACATTATCGATTTCCATACTTTGTTTTGCTGGTCCGGCTACGCGGCCAACCAAATGCATGTCATCCGGAAATCGGAAAAAACCGTGGGGAATTTTTGCGCCTGTGAAAACGGGAAAACCGCGAAAAGGCTCTTCGACCTGCGGCGGCAAAAGAACCTGGACGTGGAAGGGCCCATGCCGGGCCGGTCCAAAACCACCCATCTTTACTTCAAAGGGAAGATTGAACTTCTCGAGCATGAGGATTTTGCGGCCGCTTGCGGGGCCGGATTTTGCGGGTACCGGGAAGTCCGTTATATAAGGAAAAGGTTAATCCCCCCTTTTTACCTCCTTTCCGGCCGGTCCAGGAAATTAAAGGCCTTTTTAACCCAGGGTTAAATTAGTTCCTCGTCTTGAAATGGTTCCCCTAGGTTCACTACTCTTCTTCAGTCGCTTACCCTTAATCCGTCAAAGGAGCATCGGCATGTGCCAATCATCCGTGAGGAATGATGGTGATTAGCACAATACCGATTTCATTTATAAATTTTTAAAAGGAGAATCGGCATGAAAATTGGAATTATCGGTTCCGGCGTGGTCGGCCAAACCTTGGGGGCCAAACTCATCGAACTAGGCCATGACCTGGTCCTGGGAACCAGGGACCCGAAAAAGCTGGATGAAAAAAAGAACATGGCGGGCAGCCTGAACGAATGGCTGGCGGGCGTGAAGGGAAAAGGAAAGATAGTTACTTTTCCGGAAGCCGCGGCCCATGGCGAAATCCTCATCAACGCCACCCACGGCCAAATATCGGTGGAAGCCCTTAAAATGGCCCAGGCGGACAAAGTGGGCGCCAAAGTATTGATCGACACGGCCAATGAGCTGGATTTCAGCAAAGGAATGCCGCCCGGCTGCCTGGCCTCGCAAGACCATTGTTTGGCCGAAAACATCCAGAAGGCATTTCCGAACTTAAAAGTAGTCAAGACTTTGAACACGATTTCAGCGCCCCTGATGGTGAATCCGAAAGTCCTGAAGGACGGGGACCATACGATCTTCATGGCGGGGAACGATAAGGAAGCCAAGGGCAAAGTCTCGGACCTGCTCAAGACCTTCGGCTGGACCGACATCCTGGACCTGGGCGATATTTCGGCAGCCCGGGCGCCGGAAATGTATCTTTCCCTATGGGTTCGTCTTTACGGTACGCTCCAGAACGGCATGATCAACATCAAGGTCCAGCGCTGAGGCCGGTGACCGGCCGGTAACCGCTGGACAAAAAACTCCCCGAAGCCGATAAATGTTTAAGAGGTGTAATCCATGCGAATGCCAACACTATTCATCGGCCACGGCGCACCAACGAACGCGCTTGCGGACAACCCCTATACCCGAGCTTTGACCCAACTCGGGATGGACTTACCCCGCCCGGAAGCCATTCTGTGCGTTTCCGCCCATTGGGAGACGGAAGGGTCCCGGGTTTTGGTTTCCGAAAAACCAAAAACCATCCATGATTTTGGTGGGTTTCCCCGTGAACTTTATCAAGTCCAATATCCGGTTACCGGCGCCGCTGAAACCGCCCGGAAAATTTCCAAAGACCTCTCCCTTGTAACGGACGAAACTTGGGGCCTGGACCACGGGACTTGGTCGGTCTTGATCCACATGTTTCCGAAAGCCGATGTGCCGGTATTTCAGTTGAGCTTGGACCAGTCCAAAACTTTCGAGGAGCATTTGGACTTGGGACGAAAATTGGAATCCTTGCGGGACCAAGGAATCCTCATCCTGGGCAGCGGGAACCTCACCCATAATCTGGGACAAATCATTTGGGAGCCCAACGCGGAGCCGGTGGATTGGGCGGTGGAATTTGACGCCAAGGCGAAGAAGGCCATTGAGGGAAGGGATTTTAAATTCCTGACCACCACGACTGAATGGGGCAAGGGATTGTTTCGAAAGGCCCACCCCACGGCGGATCATTACATCCCTTTGCTCTACGCCATGGGCGCCTCTACGGAAAAAGACAAGCTGTCTTATCCTTATGAGGGATTCGAATACGGAACTCTGTCCATGAGGATGGTTCAGTTCGGGTGAGTTTTTTTTAAATAAGGCAGGGAAAAACCTAGAACGAGAAATGCAAATTTAATTTATTCACGATGGAGATTTTCGTTGAACCCTTTTAGGGCCCAAACCCAGGGGATTTAATTCCTGGTATTTAAATGGCAGAGTGAGGGATACGACCCGCGCTTCGCGCTTACAGGGGAAAATCCCCCTGTATACCCCGCCTCAACATCCAGGGAAACGGTTGTTTCCCCGAACCCCTTCCTAGGGGTTCTAATCCTTTTACAATTTTAATGGCGGAGAGAGAGGGATTCGAACCCCCGTTACGATTGCTCGTAAATCTGATTTCGAGTCAGACGCATTCGACCACTCTGCCATCTCTCCGAGTCAAACATCAGTTGTATGATTTCGAGTCATCCGCATGGACGAAACGAAAGAGTATTTTATTCATTCCTTTTGGAGAGTTTCGTCGCGCCTCCTTTGGGTCGGCGAACGCCCATCTGCCGTCTCTCCGGGTCAAACATCCATGATTTAAGTTTTGTCAAAAAACGGCGCGCCGGAGGCCGGCGCGCCGTTGAGGTCGCTTATTGTAGCCGATAAGGGGGTGGGTTTGTCACCGCCCAATAACTTCTTTAATTACTGGCAAGCCAGCATGAAATAGACCTCCACCACCACATACTCCCCGCTGGCGGACCATTGGGTATAAAGGGGGACAAAGGGCAGTTTCGTGCATCCCGCCGGACAGACATATTGGTTATAGGCGGTTAGGGCCTGAAGAATCGCCCTTTGAATAAATGGAGTGTAATCGCCCACTCCGATGGAGGGGATTTGAGGTTCCTTTTCCTTGTAGGTAAAGACGTTCAGTGTATTCGAAGGACAGGGCAGGGTAGGACCTGCGGGATTCTTGGCGCCAGCCCCGATTTCCCCCTTTATATAATCCCCATCGTCAATCGGTCCAAAGGTTGGATTTTCACCCTGCGTCATGGTGACGGGGGCGGGAGTCACCTTGTCGGTGGGTTTGGTTTTGTCCGCCGGGACGGGAACCCCGGGATCGGTACTGTTGGGATTCACCGTATTGCTGGCGCACATGGCATACCCCTTGATCTTCACCGTGGCCGAGGTCCCCTTGCAGTCCGAGCTCCAATAGCTGTAGAAAACGTGGTGCAGGGTGCAGGGCGCGCCGACAGGGCATTGAATCTTATTCAGCTGGGCGTCCGCCAGTTTTTGCGCCTCGTCATTAAGGGTGGTGAAGTTATAGGTTCCGCAAGTCACCCCGAATTTGGAGAGCTCCACCTGAACCTGGTAGATTTTGTCGCAGGGGGTGGGGGTTGACTCGACCTTGCCGGAAGTACCGGTGATCCGCCTTACGACCGGCGTGGTGGCGGGGGGCTTGGTTCCCCAATGGCCCGGTTTGGAAATAGGGGTGAAGGTCGGGGTATCGGTGTTTTGGGGCGCGGGCTGGTCTCCGCCGCCTTTTTTTCCGTCCTGGCAGGAGACGCCTGCGAGGCCGCCTAGCAGGAGCACGAGGAGTGTCCCAATTTTGAACGATGTTCTTGATAAGTTGAGTAAACGCGATGACATGGCCATGAATCGCTCCCTTGCGCTGGGGTGGTAAACAGGCAATATTGTAAAGGGGATTCGAATCCCTGGACAAGCTTTTGAATGTTATGATGATGCAAATTTCACATACCGAGACCTTTTAACCATGAAAAAGAAAAACACACCCGTTTCAAAACTGCACAGAGATTATCCGGACAGGCAGTTGCTGGAGAGAACGGCGCCCCGAGACCCCTTCCGCCTATTCCACCATTGGTTCCGGCAGGCCGTTCAAAGCAGCTCCTTGGACCCGAACGCCATGGCGGTTTCCACCGTCGGCCCTTCCGGAAAACCCTCCTCCCGGATGGTCCTCCTAAAGGGCCTGGATAAAAAAGGATTCGTATTTTTCACCAATTACCTCAGCCGCAAGGGAAAAGACCTCCAGGGCCGCCAAGACGCCGCCTTGTTGTTTTTTTGGCCGGAGTTGGGACGGCAGGTGAGGGTGGAGGGAAAAGCCAAGAGGATAACGGCAGCGGAATCCGAGGATTATTTTCTGTCGCGGCCCCGCGGGAGCCAGCTTTCCGCTTGGGCGTCCCATCAAAGCCATATGGTCGCGAACCGTGAGGTTCTTGAAAAGCGCATGAGAGAACTGGAACAACAATACCGTGGCAAAGAAATTCCCCGGCCGCCCCATTGGGGCGGATACCGGATAGTCCCCGGCGTCATTGAGTTTTGGAGCGGCAGGCGGAACCGGCTTCATGACCGCCTGAGCTACCGGAAGGCCGGGGCGAAATGGATCAGGACAAGGCTAGCGCCGTAAGGCTAAACATTTTTTGCCACAGATGAACACGGATTAACACGGATAGGAATGGGGAAGGAATTTTTTAAATTCATTTTTATCTGAGTTCATCCGTGTTCATCTGTGGCTTAATGGTTGGATCTTTTAAAAAAGGAGTTCTTTATGTCTCATTGGAAAATTTTCGTATTCGTCATTGTGCTGGGATCGACGGCTTTTTCGCGGGCGGAAACGCCTAAGGCCCAGGACGATCCCAAGATCCAAAGCGTCCAATCGATCATCAACCACGTCAAACTTCAAAGCGCCGATTTTCCGATCCGGCTTTTCGCGCAGGGACGAAAACTCACGGTCAATGTCATCACGCCGTCCGAGCCGATCAAGGCCCATTACCACGCGACTCACGAGGAAGTGGTCTATATCGTGAAAGGCCAGGGGAAAATGACCCTGGGCGACAAGACCCAGGACGTGAAGGAAGGGGATATCATTTTTATCCCGCGCAAGACCCTCCACAGTTTTTTGCCGGAAGGCGGGGACTGCCGGATTCTTTCCATTTTCGCTCCTGCCTTTGACGGCCGGGACCGTATATTCTTGAAAGAAGATAAGAAGAATTGACCACGAAGGCCTCTAAGTAAGGCAAATATATAATGCTAAAATCTTGGAGTTAACTTCGTGGCTTCATGAACTTCGTGGTGAGAGAGATTTGTTGTAATGGAACAATCCCAAACTAGAAGCAAAATCATCCAAACCGCCAGTATCCTGGCGGTCATTGTCCTTTTCTATGCCGCCTTGTGGGTTCTCCGCCGGGAAGTCCGGGCCAGCCACTATGAGGATGTGCTTCATTATTTAAAACAAATTCCCAATCAACGTTTTTTCCTGGCCTTCTGCATGTCCATGGCCAGCTACTTGGCCCTGACCTTTTATGACGTCCTGGGCATGAGGCATATCCAAAAGTCCCTGTCCTATCCCAGGATCGCCTTGACCTCCTTCATCGCCTACAGCTTCAGCCATAACATGGGCGCGGCGCCCATCACGGGAGGGGGAATCCGCTACCGGCTCTATTCCGCCTGGGGGTTGACCATCGGTGAGGCGGCCAACGTTTTGGTCATTTGCGGGATGACCTTTTGGATCGGCTTCATCACGATGGGCGGCATCTTCTTTTGCCTGGAGCCCCCGGACCTTCCGGCGAAGGTGAATCTACCCGTCGACTCGGTCTTCACGGTCGGCGTGGTCTGCCTTTTGATATTGACGGCCTATCTTCTAAGCGCGCTCTTCGTGAAAAAGACCATCAAGATCGTCCGTTGGCATTTTCCCACGCCCTCGGTAGGCATCGCCGTCGGCCAGATGCTGGTGGGGGCGCTGGATTGGACCTGCTCCGGCACAGCCTTGTTCCTCCTTCTTCCGGCTTCCACCCTCACGCTCCAATCCTTCCTCGCCATCTACCTCCTGGCCCAATTCACCGGTTTTGTCAGCCAGGTCCCTGGCGGGTTGGGAGTTTTGGAAACGGTCATCGTGCTGTTGCTGGAACCCATCCTCCCGGCATCGGACGTGTTGGGAGCCTTGCTGGCTTTCCGGGTGGTTTACTACCTCATCCCTTTCGCCTTGGGGCTCATTTCCTTCGCCATTTACGAGATCATCCGGAACAAGGAAGGGTTCAAGAGGGCCCTTCAAATTTTAAACCGTTGGGCGCCGGACTTCGCGCCCCATGTTTTCGCGGTTTTGGCTTTTTTGGGAGGGGCCGTGCTCTTGTTTTCAAACGCCTCGCCCGAGATCAATTCCCGGATCACCCGATTGAGCGAATTAATGCCCCTTTCGGTTTTGGAAAGCGCCCACTTCCTGACGGCCCTGGCCGGGGCGGGGCTTTTAGTCTTGGCCCGTGGCCTTCAACAGAGGTTGGAGGGTGCCTATGGAATGGTCCTGATTTTTTTAGGCGTGGGAGTTTTGGGCTGCCTCTTCAAGGGTTTTGACTATCAAGAGGCCCTCACCCTTCTCTTAGTTTTGGGGCTTCTCCTGCCAAGCCGCCGATTTTTCCCGCGCAAATCCTCTCTCTTTCAACAGCGCTATCCGCCCTTCTGGGTGACGGCGATCTTGTTCGTGTGGCTGGGTTCCATTTGGGTGGGCGTCTTCAATTACCGGGCGGAGGATTATTCCGGGGACCTTTGGACGACCTTCGACGTCGCGGAGGACGCCTCACGGTTCCTCCGGGCCACCCTTGGCTCCACCTTCGCCCTGATGGTTTTTTCCATCATCAGCCTGTTGACCCCTTCCCAGCCGGAAACGGAAATACCCAACCCCTTCCAACTGGGGAGGGCCTTGGAGGCCGCCAAGAACTACCGGCTGGCTTACGCCTCCTACGCCTTAATGGGGGACAAGGCCCTGTTGTTCAACAAGAAAACCGACGCCTTCCTGATGTACGCCATCGAGGGAAAGAGCTGGATCAGTTTGGGGGACCCGGTGGGTGGTGAAAAGGACCAGCAGGAGCTGGCGCTGAAATTCAACGACCTTTGCCGCAGAAGCAAGGCCTGGCCCCTTTTTTTCGAGGTGGACCAGGACCATTTCCAGTTTTACCTGGACATGGGATTGACCGTCATGAAGATCGGCGAGGAGGGGCGGGTGGCCTTAAAGTCCCTCACCTTGGAATCCATGGCCTCGGCGGATTTAAAAAACACCTACCAGCGCTTCAAGGAAGCGGAGGATTATTCCTTCGAGGTGCTTCCCGCGGGGGGGTGGGGACACCTGGCGGGGGAATTGAAGAAAACCTCGGAGGATTGGCTCAGCAAGAACAAGACGAGGGAAAAGGGATTTTTAACGGGTTTTTACAGCGAGAAGTACCTGGGTTTTTCCCCCATGGCCCTCGTCCGTAAAGAGGGAAAAGTGGCGGCTTTCGCCAACCTGCACCTGTCCGGCGGCCAAGAGGAGGTATCGGCGGATCTATTGCGCTCGACCGGCGAGGCCTCGGCCGCGCTGGAGGATTATCTTTTGTTGGAAGCGCTCCTGTGGGCCCGGGATCAACAATACAAATGGTTCAACCTGGGAACGGCGCCGCTATTAGACGCCGAAGAAAGCCCGCTGGCTCCCTTTAAGGACCAGCTCAAGGAAATTTTATCGCCCTATGGCCACGCGGCCAGCCTGTTGGATATCCGAAAGGATAAGGAAAGATTTAATCCCGAGTGGTCTCCCAAGTACCTGGCAGCCTCCGGCAACCTGCCCTTGGCGGTGGCTTTTAATAACATAAGGTCCCTGGTTTCAAAGGTCCCCCACGCAGGCTTAATCAAGTAAGGGAGGGCAAGGATGACGCGTTTTCGATTTCTCGGGTGCTTTTTATCCCTCGGCATTTTGGCGGCCTTTTGCGGGGGATGCGCCACGACTTCCCCCCATGCCTTGATCGAGGACGGACCGACGGCTTCCCCGGAAGAGGCGATTCGCAACGCCCAAAATATGCTGAACCATAACCCCGATTGGCATATGGACTGCTCGCATTTCGTGCTGGCCTGTTACCATTCGGGAAGCATGAACGCCTTTTTAAACCGCCGCAAGTACAACCACAACCTGGTTTATGACTTGAACTATTTCCTGACCCAGAAAAAGACCCGGCGAAAAAAAGCCGCCGACATCCAGCCCGGGGACATCCTTATCTTCAACAAAACTTACGACATCAACCATGACGGCCACATCAATGACAAGGATGTCTTCACCCACGCGGGGCTGGTGGAAAGTTTCAAGGATTGGGTCGTAACCTATATCGACGCTTCGGAAAGCCGGAAACCGCCGATTTTGCGGCGGAGGTCCTTTAGTTTTATCGGGGACAAGCATAACGAACGGGTGGCGACCGATCCCGCGACGGGCCGGAAGATCACGCACCGGGAAACCTTTTACGCCGCCTACGCCGCACCCTGAGGAAATTTGAACCACCAAGACACCAAGTAAGACGAAATTAATTCTTTTTTAAAAACTGGAAAATAAACCCTTTTAACAAGTTTTAGGTTTACTTGGTGCCTTGGTGCCTTGGTGTCTTGGTGGTTCAATCGATGGAGGTTTGATATGTTTCATGTGGTTTTAATCGAGCCGGAAATTCCCTGGAACACGGGTAATATCGGCCGGACTTGCCTGGGCGCGGGGGCGGAACTCCACCTGGTGGGACGGCTTGGCTTCCACTTGGATGACAAGCAGGTGGAAAGGGCCGGCCTGGACTATTGGGACAAGGTCATTCTGCGCCGCCATGAGAGCTGGGAGGGGTTCCTGGAAACCCTCGCACCGGAAGCGCCGCTTTTTTTCTTTTCCACGAAAGGAAAGGCGGGTCTTTGGGACGCGTCCTTTCCGGAGGAGGCTTACCTGGTTTTCGGCAAGGAAACGGCGGGGTTTCCCAAAAAATTCTACGAGGACTACCGGGAAAAGATGTATCGTATTCCCCAATTGGAAGAGGGCATTCGGAGTTTGAATCTTTCAACGGCCGTGGGAATCGTATTGTATGAGGGTTTACGACAAACTCAAGCAAGGGGGAAAAAATGAAAAAGGCCGGGTTTTTAAAAAGATTTTTAGCGGTTTTGATTGACGGTCTTTTGTTTGGCGGCATCGGAATCGTTTTGAAAATCGGAACATTCGGGTTTCTCGACATCATTTATGAGACGATCCTCATTTCCCAATGGAACGGCCAAACCATCGGTAAAAAAATCATGGGAATTAAAGTGGTCACCACGACCGGGGAATCCTTAGACTGGTTAAAATCCTTTATCCGGGCCATCAGCCGGATTCTTTCCGGGATACCCCTGGCCCTGGGCTATTTTTGGATGCTTTGGGACGAAAAATCCCAGACCTGGCACGACAAAATCGCCGATACTTTCGTGGTGGAAGCTTAACTTTTAAACTCAGCCCCAACAAGGGCTTGAGCGGGGGACGGTAATATCCGTCCCCCGCTGTTATTTTAGGGGACGCTTGATTCTCCTATTTCTTTCCGGCAAGCTGAGGCGACATGAAACCAAAGTTAATTCGTTGGTTCGCGCCGTTATTACCAATCCTGGTCTTGGGGTGGTGGATGGGTTCCAAATCCGAACAAAGTACCTTTAAGCATACCAACCGGCTGATCCACGAGAAAAGTCCCTACCTGCTCCAGCACGCCCATAATCCGGTGGACTGGTATCCCTTCGGGGAAGAGGCGTTTGAAAAATCGAAAAAAGAAAACAAGCCCATTTTCCTCTCGATCGGATATTCCACCTGCCACTGGTGCCATGTCATGGAACAGGAGAGTTTCGAGAACGAGGCCGTCGCCAAAATCATGAACGATAACTTCGTCTGCATCAAGGTGGACCGGGAAGAGCGCCCGGACGTGGACCAGATTTACATGAACGCGGTCATGCTGCTCACCGGCCAGGGGGGATGGCCGCTTAACGTTTTCCTGACCTCGGATTTAAAGCCCTTTTACGGCGGCACCTATTTCGCGCCGGATGAACGTTATGGCCGCCCCGGTTTTCCCACTGTCCTAGCGGATATCGCCAGGGTTTGGAAAAACAAACCCGAGGACGTCGAAAAGGCGGGAAAACAATTGGCCGAGGCGATCAACCGTCCCAGCGAGGGTCCCGCGGGGGGGAGCCTCAACGCGGAGGTGTTAAATCAAGTCGCGGCGGAATGCGCCCATAATTTCGATGCCCAAGAAGGCGGCTTCCGAAGCGCCCCCAAATTCCCTCCCTCGATGCTATTGGGGTTACTTTTACGAATTCAACAAAAGTCGGGTGATCCGTCGATCCTTCCCATGGTGGAGCTAACCTTGGACAAGATGGCCCAAGGAGGTATTTACGACCAATTGGGAGGTGGATTTTCCCGCTATTCCACTGACAATCATTGGCTGGTACCCCATTTTGAAAAAATGCTTTATGACAACGCTCTTCTTTCCAGGGTTTATTTGGAAGCTTATCAGGTAACGGGTAAATCCGAATATGCCAGGATCGCCGGGGAAATCTTCACTTATCTCCTAAGGGACATGACCGGACCGGAAGGCGGCTTTTACAGCGCGGAGGACGCGGATAGCGAGGGAGTGGAGGGTAAATTTTACGTTTGGAAGCCGGTCGAAATAAAAAAAATCATGGGGGAAAGCGACGGTTCGTCCTTTTGCGAGCTTTACGGCGTGACGGAGGGAGGAAATTTTGAGGATAACGAGAATATTCTCCGCTTAAAAACCGACTTGCCAGGAGCCTTAAAGACCGTTGGAAAAGACGAGAAATGGCTTGTCGGGGCCAAGGCTAAAATCTTTCAAGCCAGGACAAAAAGAATCCGGCCCCACCTGGACGATAAAATTTTGACCGCTTGGAATAGTTTGATGATTTCCTCCCTGGCCTATGGTTACCAGGTTCTAGGGGACCCTCGATACCTTCAAGCCGCGGAAAAAGCCTCGGCTTTCATCACGAACAACCTTTTCGCGAAGGGCCGTCTTCTGGCTTCCTACCGGCAGGGACCCGCGGAACTCCAAGGCTACATTGACGATTACGCTTTTTTCCAAGCGGCCCAGTTGGATCTTTATGAAACTACTTTTGATCCCGCTTATTTAAAAAAAGCGGTTGATTTGGAAAAAGACATGGTGAAATGGTTTTGGGACGGGAAGAACGGGGCTTTTTATTTCACCGGTAGCGATCAAAAAGACCAGCACCGATTATTGACGCGCACGAAGGAAGCCTATGACGGGGTTCTTCCTTCCGGCAATAGCTCGGCCGCCTTGAGTTATTACCGTTTGGCGGAATTGACCGGCAAAAAAGAATATCGGGACAGGGCGGACGTCATCCTCCGATGTTTCGCCGGGCTCCTGGCCAAGGGCGGATCCAACTTTCCCTTGATGCTCCAGGCATTTCAATTTGATTTCAGCGGTCCGGCCGAGATATTGGTGGTGGGTCCGCAAAAGGATTCGGAAGACGCGGTAAAAACCATTTGGAAAACATTCCTGCCGAATAAAGTGATGGTTTTCGCCGAAGACGCGCAAATCAAGGACCTGGCGGATCTCGTTCCTTGGGTGGAGGGACGCCGCTCACAAGGAGGGAAGCCGACTTTTTATGTTTGCAAAAATTATCAGTGTCAATTGCCGACGATCGATGCCGGCCAAGCATTGGAATGGGCATTGAAAAAGCCATGAACCATGTTCATTTCGGCATTATCCACCGCCGGGTGGAGTACCGACCTTGGATTTATTTCTGTTTTTTCATAGCTTCGAACATTTTATTGTCCTATTTTCACTTCGCTCTTCCGACACAATTATTCATCGGTTTGGGCGGTTTGATCGTTCCATTTATAACGGCCGCCGTTCTTTTGACCCGCCCGGACCCGGAGTTTGGAAATTTGGAGGTGCCCAGCCGCTTTTTCCAATCAGAAATATTTCCCCGGGTTCCATCTTGGTTATTAGGCTTTATTTTAATTCTTTTCTTTTTGACCAGATTTTACAAATTAACATCTGTTCCCTTTTGGCCGTTACCCGATGAGGGATTATTTGGATACTATGCCAACGAAACGGCTCAACGCGGGGAATGGAGAATTCTATATGGTCCGCCACATGTGGAGGGTCTTTGGGTTTGGGGGCAGGCCCTATTTTTAAAGGCGACGCCGCCTTCTTTATGGTCCTTAAAGTTATATCCCTGCCTGATTTATTCGGCCCTATTTTTTTTGGGTTATTCGGCAGCGCGTCCTTTTTTTTCTAAAACGATAGCTCTGGCCGCGACATGTTTTTTTGGTTTCAATTTTTGGTTTCTAGTTCTTAGCCGTCAATGTCAATCAGTAGGTATGGTTCTTTTGTTTGAGCTGGCGTGCTTTTATCTTTTAGGGACCTATCAAAAGGTTGCGGGCAAGTCCCGGTCAATTTATTTAATAACTTTGGGTTTATTTTTGGGAGCAGGTTTTTACGCTTACACCTCCTGGCCGGTTATGGCGGCGTTGGTTTTCGTTTCGGTTGCCTTCGGGTTAGACCTGAATAAATGGAAGGAATTTAAGAAGCTTGTTTTGTTCGGATCCGTTATTTGTCTAGTGGCTTTACCCTGGGTTTCGGCCAGGCTTTCAACCGGAGGAACGGAATACCTACAAAGCCTTTTGGGAAATCCAGCGCCGTGGGCATATTTTTCTGCCCTATTCTGGAACGGTTCAGGCAGTGCACCTTTCGGGCCGTCCTGGGGTGGGATGCTAAACCCGGTATTGAGTTCTCTTCTTTTTATTGGATTTTTGGAACTTTGGCAGCTGCGGTCGCACCCTATTTCCATGTTTATTTTTTTTGCCAGCATTATTTTTTTTATCCCCGGCGCCCTTACCTCATTCGTCGAGATAAGCCGTGTGACTTTGTTACTCCCGCTTTTCGCGTTGACGGCGGTCATAGGACTAGCCCGATTGTTGTCGGCGGGGCCCAAGAGCTGGTTATTCCGTGGGTTGATTTTTATGTTTATTTTTTTGAGTTCGTTCTCGCTGGATATTTATCACTATTGCGTGCCCCAGCAAGATTGGAATAGCTATATCGCCAATAAGAGGCACTGGCTTCCCGTTGATCTTTCCAAAGCGTACAAGGTTTTAGAAAGCAGTGCCCAAAGCGGGGAAAAAATGAAAATCATGATTTGTTTGAACAATAATGAGGCGGATCACACTTTGGAATTTGCCGCCTGTTCCTTTGACCGCGACGGCGATCCACTGTTTTTGAGGGAAAGCGGTGGGATGGCGGCCGTCTTGGTGAATGCCAACTATGAGCCGTTTTTGAAAGAAAAGTTCGTGAATTCAGAATGGTATTGGCTTTCCCCCGAGCTCCCCAACGATTTTGGGGGAATGATGTTGGGCTCTATCCCCTGGAACCCTGTTACGGATCAAGAATTGAAACGATGGCACAGGGCTAACGCCGTTTTCAGTGAAAACAACTGGTTTTACATGAATCGTGACCACGAGGTCTCAACGGATTTGATGATCGGCCATTTGTTAAAGAATTATCAAGTCTTTGAGAAAGATCGGTTTTTAGAATCGATTTTTTGGTCGCGAATGGCGTTTTTATATTTTAAAAAAGGGGATACTGGGCGCGCCCGGGAAGCCTTGTTGGAAGGACTGCGTCGAGGTTATCCAGTGGCTCATTTTTATAATGAGTTGGGGGTTCTGTCCGTCGATGAAGGAAAAGAGGGCGACGCGTTGAGGTATTTTCATCTAGCATTATCTTCCAGGGTGAATCGTACATCCGCCTCACAAAATCTGTTAGAGTTGAAAAAGAGGAGAAGGTTTCAAAACTTAGTTTTCAATTGAAGACCCTGGAATCTTGAAAATGATCGCGCACGTCTAATTACTTTAATGGAGGAACCATGAAATTTGGATTTTGGTTAATGGCCTTATTTTTTTTGGCGATGGGATCTTCCTGGGCCGAGGAAAAAACTGAAACAGCCGCCGTCTCGGAGGTCGCCGCGCCCGTGACGAGCGGGTGGAAGCAGCAGGTGACCGCCAATTTAAACCTCAACCAAGCCTCCTTCGACAATTGGCAGCAGGGGGGGACCAATTTTATTTCCTGGCAGGCGGGTTTAAACGCCAAGTTGGAGAAGGATGCCCCGGCGGACAATTGGTCGAACAGCTTGAAAATGGAATATGGAATGACCTTCGTGGATGGACAGGGAACCCGCAAGTCCGCGGATGGAATCAATCTGGAAAGCGTCTTTTCCTGGAAAACTTGGCCCCAGGTCAACCCTTTCGTTTCCCTGGCGGCGAAAACCCAGTTTGACACGGGTTTTAACTACTCTACCGGAACGGCGGTTCCAACCTCGGCTTTCTTGGATCCGGGCTACTTCACCGAAACAGCGGGGTTGAAATTTGTTCCCGACCAGGTTTTCAACACCCGATTGGGGTTGGCCCTGAAGGAAACCGTGGCCAATCAATACGCTGGCATTTACACGGTGAATCCCGACACGGGGGTGGTCGAGAAGGTCCTCACGGAGTTGGGGGTGAGTTCGGTATCGGAGCTCAATTTGAAACTATCCTCCAACTCCAATTTCAACTCGAAACTGGACATGTTTTGGAACGGCAAGGACATTGACCGCACCGTCGTGGAATGGGATAACTTATTGACCCTCAGTCTGAATAAAATCATCAGCGTGAACATGGAAGATGATTTCCGCTTCGATAAAGTCATTTATAACGGCTGGCAGATCAAGGAAACACTCGGGCTGGGAGTTGCTTTTTCATTGCTGTAGAAAATGGCGGCGGGCTTAAAAAAATCAACCCATAAAATAAAAGGAGCGCTCCATGAGCATGGTCAAGGAATTCAAGGAATTCGCCGTGAAGGGCAATATGATGGATCTGGCGGTGGGTATCATCATCGGCGGGGCTTTCGGAAAGGTCGTCTCCTCGATCGTGGCGGACGTCCTCATGCCGCCTTTGGGCCTTCTCATCGGGGGCCTTAATTTCACGGACATCAAAATCGTTTTAAAGGAAGCCCTGGTGGACGCGGCCGGGAAGACCCACGCCCCGGTAACCCTGAACCTGGGAAATTTCATCCAATCGCTGGTGGATTTCACCATCATCGCTTTCGCCGTTTTCCTGCTGGTGAAGGGCATCAATCGCATGAACCGCAAGGCCGCCGAGGAACCGGCTCCCCCCGCGGCGCCCACCCGACAGGAAGAGATCCTTTCTGAGATCCGCGACCTCTTGAAAAAGAAATAAATTTATTGAGAACCGTCGATTTTTGCCTCGAGAAGGGTCCCTCCAGGGACATCTGGGGAACCCTCACGCTTCCCGAAAAAATAAAATTTCCCCCGATCCTCATGGCCCACGGGCTTTTAGGTTTCAAGGACTGGGCTTTTTTTCCTTGGCTGGCTTGTTATTTCGCGGAACAAGGGTTTCCGGCGGTGCGTTTTAATTTCTCCGGATCGGGAATGGGTCCCAGGACGGACGGCCCCTTCGAGGAAATGGAGGCCTTTCAAACGGATACCATTTCAAAGCAAGTGGAGGATTGCCGCTTCTTGTTGGCGGCGCTGGCCCAGGGAAAACTGGAACCGGACCTTCCCGCCTCCCCGAAATATTTCCTTTGGGGCCACTCCCGGGGCGGGGGCGTTTGCCTGTTGGCCGCCATGGGTCAACCCCGGGTTTCAGCGGTCGCGACCTGGGCGACCATCAGCCGGGTGAACCGGTATATGTATGAGGTGAAACAAGCCTGGAGGAAACAGGGTTTTTCGATCCTCGAAAGTTCTCGAACCGGTCAAAGGCTGAAAGTGGGGGTCGATTTTCTGGATGACGCGGAAAAATGGGGGAAAAGGGGGGACTTGCCCACCGCCCTCCATAACCTGTCCATTCCGGTCCTGTTACTCCATGGTTCGGAGGACGATAGTGTTCCCGTGGAGGAATCCGAAAGCTTGGCGGCGGTTTATCCGAAATCCCAATTAGTGATCCTGGCCCAGGCCAATCACAAGTTCAACAGTACCCATCCTTTCAAAGGCCCCACCCCGGAGCTGAGGGAAGCGGCTCAAAAGACCCTGGAGTTTTTCCTAGGTCTTTCCCCGTGATCGATGGTTACAATAATCCTCCATGGAAAAATCCCCGAAGACCCAGCCGGTGAAAAGCCCCTTCCCATTGCGCCTTCAGGATTTTCCGGGGTTTCAACTTCGGGATTTGAAGGCCTTGGAAAATTATTATTCCACCCAAATGAAGGCCCAGAGGTCGCCCGCCAAGCGGGTGGGGTGGAAAAGCGCCCAGAGCCAAAGGGTTAGGTTTGAAAACCTGGTAAAAGTGGGACCCCTTGCCAGAACCAAAATCCTGGATGTGGGTTGCGGCTTGGGGGCTTTCCGTGGATTTCTTAGGGAAGAGGGGATTCCGGTGGAGTATACCGGGGTGGATTTGTTTCCCGAAATGATCGAGGAAGCCAAGCGGTTAAACCCGGGAACGAGGTTTGAAACCAGGGTCTTAACCTCCCGTCCCTTTGGGCGGGGCAGGTTCGATTACGCTTTTCTTTCCGGCGTGTTTAATATCCGGATCCATGACAATTGGAAGTTCATGGGCGCGGTTTTAAAAAATATCCTGCGTCAAACCAAGAAGGCCGTGGCGTTCAACGCCTTGAACAGGGAATCGGGTTTAAAAGAGCCGAACCGGTTCCTGGTCACACCGAGGGAATTGGTGGCATTCGGAAGAAAATTAGGCGTCACCAGGACTCACCTGTTGGATCATTACCACCATCTGGATTTGACACTTTTTTTATATAAGTAAAATTGGGTCCGCCGGAAAAACCCGTGAAAAATCCCTAGAAAATGCTTGGTCTATACCCTACACTTCTTTTCATGGTCTTTACTCCCCCCAAGCGCATCGCTTCATTTTCCCACACGACCACTGATATCCTCGCCTACCTTGGACTTTCGGAGGAGGTCACCACGCTCAAGGAATATTGCGAGGAGATCCCCCCCGTTCCGGACCGGGACAAGCCCGAATATTGGTTTACCATGGCGGAAGGGCGGGTTCACAGCCTCCGGTCGGAGCTCATCCTCACTTTTTCCATCGCCCAGCAGGACTTGCAAAAAAGACTCAAGGACAAGGGTTTTAATGTCCTGCATTTGGATCCCCGTTCGCTCAGGGAAGTGGAGGACTCCTTCATCCAAATCGGCAAGGCGACGGGCCAATTGGAAAGGGCCAAACAACTGGCGCAGGATTTCACCGGGGGGTTGGCGGCCCTTCAAGCCAAGACGCCGCCCAACGGTTACCGCCCAAAACTGTACGTGGAGCAATGGAACAAGCCCCCGTCGGCGGCAGGGGGATGGTACGTGGAGCTGATGAGCCAGGCGGGCGCCCATTATTTTCCCATGCTATCCCGGGAATTAAGCCGCACGGTTAAAATCGAGGAAATCCTAAAGTTCGATCCGGAAATTATTATTTTTTCAGTTTTCGGCACAGGATCGGCTTTTGATCCGGCGGAAGCCTTAAAACGGATCGGGTGGGATAAAATCAACGCGGTCAAAAAACGCAGGATCTTCACCGTGGAAGAAACCCTCTTGAACCGTCCCGGTCCTAGGCTGGTGGACGGGGCTAAAGTGGTCCAGTCGATCATGGGCGAGTCTTTCTGGGGCTGGCCCTTGGTCCAGTCCGCTTTCGCGCGCCGGGTGGTTGATTAAAAAAACCGCCGATATCCGAATGGTATTTTTAAATATTCAGGAATAAAATAACCGTCCGAGTGTGTTACTTTCAGGGAGTTTCTTTCGTACTGCCTGGTTAAAGGATAACCCCAACGTGAGCACGGCCGATTACCCCCCTGGACAGGACCCTGGGTCGCTTCCCTTACCCGACGCGATTCAAATATTTAATATTTTCAACCAGCTGTTAATCCGGTGGGCCAACCAGGAATCGAAATACGTTAAAATCAACATGGATGATATTTCCCCGCTTGGTTTAGAACAGGGAATTTATTTTTTTGAGCCCTTCGAAGGCATTTTAGTCGTGCGAACCATGGAGCATTTCGAGAAGTTCATATCGGAGCTTTCCGGCGGAAAAAAAGCGGCAAAGGATTCCGGGTCAAAAGGGTTATTTTTGGAGCTGGTGGTCTTGTTTTGGCATCTATTTACCTCCCAAACTTGGAAATTGGACACCAGGACCATCCAGCCCGCGTTATTGAAATCGTCCATTCCCAAGGACTGGCCTGACCGGAATCCGGACTCCGCCTGCACGATTTTCATAAAAGATATTCCCCTGGAGATCCGGCTATGGGCAAAGGTGACGCCGGAAGAAGCAAAAGCCTGGAAAAAGGGTAATTTAAAAGGATAAAGTTTTGGGACGGCACTTGCGCCTTCTCAAGCCTTCTTTTGATAAAATATCCTCTCCCTTTCGACAAGGGATAAGGATTTTCATGGGCTCTTCCGAAACAAGTGAATTCAACCCGCTCAACGCCACCCTCCAAGCGGTCCTCCGAAGCCGCTCCTACAATATTATTGTCATTCGTAAAGACGGGATCATCCAGGCTTTCAACGAAGGCGCTGCGGTGGAGGCGCGGAAGATTCTGGGCGTGGAATACCACGTCGGACGTAATTTTTATGATGACATCCCCAACCCCTATCAGGAAATGACGCGGGAAAGACACTCCAGGGTCTTGATGGGAGAGTCTTTCCACGTGGAAACCAAGTACCCGGGCGTGGACGGGGTCGATCATTGGTATGAAATTCAGTACGATCCGGTCCAAGACGAAGAAGGAGAGATTACCGGTCTCAGTCTCGCTAATATCTGTATTGACGAGCGTAAGAAGGTGGAACAAACGCTGAAGGAAAGCGAGGAAAAGTTTAGAAAATTTTTTGAGGAAGCCCCGATGGCGATGGCCATGGTTGCGGATTATAAATTCGTCAAGGTAAACCGCGCGTTCCAGATATTGTTGGGTTACTCCGAGGAAGAATTCATGGGAAAGACTTTGTTTGATATTACCCATCCGGAAGACCTGGTTCGAACCAGGGAAATTGCCACTTCCATTCATGACGGGGAAAATGACAAGTTTCAATCGGAAAAACGGTACCTCCGCAAAGATGGCCAAAGCCTCTGGGCGAACGTCTCGGGAACGGTCATCCGGGACGGAGAGGGCAACAGGCTCTATTCCCTGATCATGGTGGAAAATATCAGCGGCCGGGTCAAAGCCCAGGAAGCGCTCCAAAAATCCGAGGCCGACCTTCGGGCGGTTTTCAACAGCGGGTCACAGATGATGACCCTTCTTTCCCCCGAGGGACTCATCCTGGACTGCAACAAGACCGCCGAAGGTTATATCAAGATGATGACCGGAATGAATGTTCAGCGGGGAAAATCATTCAAGGACTATATGACCTTCAACGTGGAATTTAAAAAGGAATTTGATGACCATATCAGCCGGGCCTTAAAGGGCGAAGTGGTCACCCTGGAGAGGGCCGTAAGATCGGGGGAGGGAGCCGAATTTTGGCTTGGTTTTTCCTATAACCCCGTTTATGAGGCCGCCGGGACTATTACAGGAGTCTGTATGACCGCCATCGCCATCGACGAGCGTAAAAAAGTCGAGGAAGCCCTGCGGCGTTCGGAAGCGGATTTGAAAGCAGTCTTCAACAGCGGGTCCAACGTCATGGTTCTCATCGGAAAAGACGGCCTGATTCACGGGTTTAATAAAACAGCGGAAATAATGGCGCCCCGGGTTTTGGGACAGGGCATCCAGGTCGGAATGCTCTTCGCGGACACTCTCCCCTCGGGGGCCAGCCTGGAGATGTTTCACAAAAGCTTTCAAGCCGCGCTCGGAGGCAAGGAGACGAAGGCTGAAAGATCCATCCGGGCCGCCGACGGCCGGGAACGATGGGTGGAGGTCAATTACCAGCCGGTCGCAAACGACCATGGCGGGGTAGACGGGGTTTGCTTTTCATTGGTTTTTATTGATGAACGGAAGAAGGCCGAGAATGACTTGCGGGAAAGCGAGGAACGCTATCGGAAGTTGATCGAGTTTTCGCCGGAGGCAGTGGTGGTTCACTCGGAGGGAAGGATTCTTTACGTGAATTCCTCCGGTTTGAGGATGTTTGGGACAAGCCACCCTGAAAAGATCATCGGTAAAATGATCCTGGATTTTGTCCATCCCGATTACCGCGAATTGAGTTTGAACCGTATCCAAAAAATCAATGATTCCGGGGATCAGACCGAATGGGCCGAGCAAAAACTCCTTCGGACCGACGGCCAAGTGATGGACGCGGAAACCAAGGGCACGGCCTTTGTCTATCAGGGCCGGCCGGCGGTCTTAACGATAGTCCGGGATGTTACCGACCGGAAGAAAACCCAGGGGATGCTGCTCCGGTATGAGCGGCTGGCCGCGGTGGGCAACGTCATTGCCGCCATCGCCCATGAGATCCGTAACCCCTTGGCCGTGGTGTCGGGAATGAGCCAAATTTTAAAGGCCAAACTCGAAAACCGTTCGGAATATTCCCAGGAATTGGCCACGATTCTCTCCCAAACGGATCGGTTGCGCCTATTCATGAACGATATTTTGGATTATTCCCGGGAAACGGAGATTAAAAAGGAAAAAGTCGACCTTCAAAACTTACTGGAACGGTCCCTTGTCACGGCGCAAACCCAGTTTGGCACCCAGCACGTGAATTTTGAGGTGAGGCAGGAATTGGACAAGGGTTTCCCCGAGCTTTGGGCGGACGGCGAGAGGCTGGAGCAGGTATTGTCCAACTTAATCCTCAACGCGTTTCAATCGATGAACGACAATGGGGTATTAACCTTGTCCGCCAAGGTCCAGGAAGGATGGATCTTTTTGGGAGTCCAGGACAATGGCGCCGGCATTAATGAGGCGGACCTGCCCCATTTGTTCGAGCCTTTTTTCACGACCAAAAAAAATGGATCAGGGCTGGGGCTTCCGATCAGCCAAAAAATCGCCGAAGCCCACCGTGGAAAAATCGAGGTTCACCGTATCGAGCCCCATGGGACCCGCTTCACCCTGCAATTTCCCCTTCAAAAAATTTAAGAAACCCAATTTTACAACCCCAGGTCCACCGGGCCGCCTTGGCCGGCCGGTCCAAAAGTGTCCATCCAGGTAAACTCAATTCGCCCCATGAGTCTTCCAAAATCCATGGTATTGAAGTTTTAGGGTGGTTTGACGGCTTGGGCGGATCCCTTTTCCTTTATTATTTATTCTCAAAACCTTCGGGAATCCCGCCCAGGTAATCCGCCAGCTTGAAATGATTGTGGCATTTAACGCAGGAATTTAAATGGGGGTCGCCCGGGAGCCATTGGACCGGGGATAAAATATTTTCCGGATTGTTCGGCACGGGCTTATCCCAGACGAGGGCGTAACGCCACCCTCCCGTTCGCGGTGAGGCGGCGGCGGGACCCTTGACCATGACGTAAAGGGGTCCCGCTTGTCCCGAGGGTTTACCGCCGGCGTCCTCAAAGGATTCTTTGACGACCTGGCTTCCTTCCGGTAAAGGGTCGGATTTTTGGTAGGCTGTTACGGCGTCCTTGGAGACGAAAGTATTGACCCAGCGGTGCCCGTGGGTCCGGCTGTTCCAGGGCCGGCTGTTCATGGGCGTGAGGGTTTTTCGATAATCGCGAAAAAGACTGGTGAATTCCGTGGATTTTACCGAAGCGGGGGAATGGGCTGGATCACCTGTTTGCGGTTTTTCTTGGGCTGCCTCCGACGAAGCGGCGGCGTTATCCGAACCGTAAACCATTTCCCCGCCCTCGTGGCCCGTCCAACCGGCGAGGAGCGCGGCGGTTAGGGCGAGCCAAAGTTGGGTGTTCCGAGGGAGGGGTTTTTCACGGAAAGTCCGGATGGCCGCGAAAAGGACGGCGATCGAAAGCAACATCGAGCCACTTCCCAGTAAAACATGCTCCCGAAGCCTGCCTTGGGAGGCGCTCTCGGGGGGAAGAATGGAAAGCTGCGTTTCCAATCCTAAATGAACGGAAAAAAAATGACCGGTTACACCGGCCGCCAGAGAAGTTAAAAATGCGAGAAACCAAAGGGCCGCGGCGGCCTGGCCCAGCCATTCTTTTTGAAGAACCCTTTGGGCCGCCAGGGCGAAGAAAGCTAAAATGGGGCATGCCACCGCGAAATGCACCAGGGGCGGATGAAGGGGTCCCACTAAAGAAATCAGAGTTTCCATGTATTCTCCAGGCGCTTTTATTTGGAAATGCCTAACCGGAACGACCCTTATTCCCCTTAAACTAGGCCCGACGGGTTGGGGGCAAGAGAAGCTTACCAGTGGTGTTTTTATTAATGAAGAGATCGTTCATCTTTTTTAAGGCGGCTCCTTTGAAACGTTTACCGCTTTACCCGCTGGAATCACGCTTTTTTCCCTGGATGATTTTTGGTTTATTCTGCGCCGCCAACAGCGTCCTGTCTTATTTTACCATTTCCTTGGAGTGGAAATTTTGGATCGCGCTGATCGGCCTTTTCTTGCCGGCCCTTCTTGCCGTTCGGGCCGTTCAGGGGAAAAGGTCTTCGTTGAATGAGGCTTTACAAGGGGAGTGGATCCCCAAAATTCCGCTTCTGGCCTGGATCTTATTGGCTTTGACCGCTCTTTTTTTGAGGTTCCATCAACTCACCACTCTATCCGAATGGCCCTTGGAAGACGAGGCGATGAACGGGCATTACGCCATCGAGTTGGCCGAAAAAGGGGCTTGGCAGCTCACCTATGATTTCAGCGGGATGCCTCCTCTCTATGTTTGGGGCCTTGGGTTATTTTTTAAGATTTTTGGGATTTCCCTTGCGACGCTTTGGTTTTTTCCGGCGTTGCTTTCCACCTTGGCCGTGGGATTCGTTTTCGCCGGCGCGCGCTTATTATTTTCAAGGTCCTTCACGTTCCTGTTGACGGGTTTTTGGGCGGTCAGTTTTTGGCCGCTTTATTTGGGTCGATTTTCGGTTCAGGGTGGTTTTCTCGCCGGTTGGATGGCCCTGACCTTTTATTGTCTCGGGATTTTTTTGCGAGCGGAAGGCGAAAAAGCCCGGTTGAAATCCAGTTGGATTTTGGGATTTTGCGCCGGGGTCGGTTTTTACACCTTCACCTCCTGGTCGATCGTCGCTTTTATCCTGACCCTATTTGTTTTTAAGCTAACCGTGGGGGCCCGGAGAGGGGAATGGGGTAAATTTCTTTATTTTTTTATTCCGGAAATCATATTGTTCCTGATTTTGGCCTGGACCACGCTGGGTGATCGAGGGGGACATTTCCGCTATGTTTTGCAAAACCCATTGGGCCCGGGATGGACCGGTTTGAACGATACCTGCGCCATGTTTTGGGGAAGCCGTCTTCCTCCCTACCTTTTCGCTTATCGGCCCTTTGGAGGGGGTTTTTTAAATCCCCTGTTGGGGGCCTTTTGTTTTTGGGGAACGGTGATTTTAGCGAGGGCGGGATTCTCTTATTGGAAACAGGGAATCTTCTTTTTCATCTTAATTCTACCAGGGTTTTTGACGGGCGGGTTGGACGGCCACCGCGTGGTTCAAACCATGCCATTTTTGATTTTCACTTCAAGCCTGGGACTCGCCTCGCTGGCCTCAACTCTCTCTCAGAACAAAAGAATATATTTCGTGGCGGCAATGATGTTGTTTTCCAGCCTTTTGGACGCCAGGCAATTATTCGGGGTTTATCATTCCCTTTGGACGGCCCCTAAGGATAATTGGTTCGCTTCCAAGTCGGTCGAAAGATTGAGGGCCTTCGGAATATTGGAGAGATTGAACAAGGAACAAGGCCCGGGGGCCATTCTCTCGGACCTGGTTCCGGATATATTCGATCAAAGCTTATCCGTGGCGACTTATCCCTTCAACGCCGCTCAAAACCAGAAACTATCGAAGGTTCCATGCCGGTGGGCGGCGATTTTAATCAATGTTCATTATCAGCCTTATCTATCCGGACAATTTCCCGAAGCCAGCTGGTTTTGGCTGGCCTCGGACTGCGTCCCACCCCATGGGGGGCTCATGCTTGGGGTCCTTCCGCTTCCTGTTTCCCGCCCTGAGGTTTTGAACAAGTATATCGAGGCCGAGCAGGCTTCCCATAGTTTGACAGGCCAGGTTTACGATAACCACGATTGGAAAAGTTCAAAACCGATATTACAAAGCCTGGCGGGCCTCTATCCCTTGTTCAAAGGCGAGCCGTTCTTAGAATCCTGTTTTTGGGAAAAAATTGCGGAGTATGATTACCACGACCGGGAATATTCCGCCCAAGTCCAGGCTCTGCAAAAGGCCCTGGCGCGGGGGATTCCAGCGGCCCATCTTTATAATAGTTTGGGGGCTCTTTACATGCGGCGCGGTTACTGGGAAATGGCCCGGAAGAATTTTCAACAAGCCATCCACTGCGGCCTGAACCATACTTCCGCTGCCGCTGGCCTGGCCGCTTTGGAGGAGCTGGAAAAAACGGGAGTCAAGCCAAACGAGTGAGAGCCTGCCGAGGCGGTTGTCAGGGCCGGCGGGAGGGCGGATAATCTAGGGGTCGCGACATCCTGGGACGGGAAAGGAGAAACACTTTGAGCGCGGATTCTTTTGAAAGATCACCCGGTGTTCCGCCGGAAATTACCTTTGTATCCCTTCCGAAGGCCTTGGCCCAATTCCATCACCTTCCCTCCCACGCGCCTCTTTGGATCCACCAACAGGAGGAAGTAGAAAAAAAGGGTTATGACTTCCAGGCTGGGGTGGGAGCCATGGAAGAGCTTTTAAAGCAGTCGCCGGGGGCTCCAGGGGCTTACCTTTACCAGCTCTTCGTGAAAAAATGGCCGAAATTATTGGAAGTGAATCCCTATTTCGAATCCGGCCGATTCGCCGAGGCGATCCCGAAACTGGTGGAAATCCTCGATATTGATCCGGAATGCCCTTTAACTTGTTTTCAACTGGGATACTGCTTTCGGATAACAGGGGAATTGGAAAAATCCGAATCCTTTTACAAACAGGCCTTGAGGATGGCTCCCGAGTCCGGATGGATTTACAGCAACTTGGGGCGGACCTACCAGGCGATGGGGGAAAAGAAAAAAGCCTCGGAAGTTTTTTGGAAAGCCTTGGAACTGCTGCCGGGGGACCATTTTGTGCTGGAGCAGCTCATGGGATTGGGGGAGCTTTTTTTACTGCGTGGCCTGGGTAAAAAGGAAGGGGAGGCGGCGACTTTCATCCGCAGGGCCGAGTACGAGAAAAAAATGGGGGAAATCGTCGAAAAAGAACAGGCGCCGGAAGCCTTATTGAAATTGGGTTGGGGCCTGCTTCAAAACCAAATCCACGGCCTCTCCGTCCAGGCTTTTGAGAAGGCGTTGAAAAGCGCCCCGGATAACTTGGAGGCCCTCTTGGGCCTGGGAACGGTCCATTTGGAGGCGGGCCGTTATCAGGAAGCGGAAAAACATTTGATGGGTTATTTGGATGAAAATCCACAGTCGGTAACGGCTCATTTGAATCTATTCAAGGTATATTTAGCCCTCGATGAAAGGGACCTGGCTTGGGAGGAGATCCAAACAGCGGTCCAATTGGATCCCCAGCGCTTGGACGTTTTGCGCCAGCTTTATCATTTGTTCCGGGAGACGGACCGAAAAGAGGAGGGATTGGAATGGCTGGACCGGTTGGCGGCCGAAAATCCCGCGGGGTTCGCGCCCCTTTTGGTCAAGGCTCAGGGCCAGGCGGACGACGACCAATGGCCCGGAGCGGAGGAAACCTTGAGGGAAGCGCTCCGCCGCTCGCCCCATAACGAGGAAATACTCCTTTTCTTTTCCTCCGAATTAGGAAAAAGAGGAAATAAAACCGGGTTGATTGAGCTGCTGGAGGCCGAATCCGAGCCCCTGCCCCTATCCCTGACCATCAATTTAGCCCTGGCTCAAAGCCAAATCGGCCAATGGGAAAAGGGGAAAAAAGTTTTAAACGATTTCCTCAATCGCCCCGGATTATCTCCGGTGGAAAGGGGAAGAGCGACGGTGATCCTAAGGGAATTCGAAAAGGGATGACCTTCCCTAACGTCAAGCGGGTTCCCGGTCATTCTCGGCCTGTTGTTTTTATTGTTTTCCTCCTCACGAATGTTTTATTGTCTTATGGCCCCCTGGGAAGTTACGTCAAAATTCTTTTGGGTTTGGCAGGAATTTTAATCCCCCTGGGTTGGTTGATGCGCCAGGAGTCTTCACCCCTTCCGGATGAAAAACCAGCCTTTGAGCGGGAATCGTTCGAATCCATTCCTCCCTGGATCTATTGGGCGGTTGGGTTGTTGGCGCTCATTCCCCGGTTTTTTCAACTCACCGAACTTTCCCGCTGGCTTTTTCCCGACGACGGCTACTTTTCTTATTATTCTTCGGAACTTTCCAAAGCCTGGTCCTGGCATTTTTTCTTTACCTTTGGGCAGGAGCCGCTATTTTTCAATTGGAGCCTGGCCTTATTTTTCAAGTTTTTCCAGCCTTCTCTTTTTACGATTTGGTTATTCCCAGCCATGCTCTCCGCCATGACTTTGGGGCTTTATTGTTTCGCCTTTAGGACTATATTCTCAAAAACATTTTCCCTGATTTGTTTTTGCTGGATGGGGTTTAGCTTTTGGCCTTGGTTCAACGGCCGCTTTTGCATACCCGAAGCCGCCATGCCTTTTTGGGAAGCGTTGACGTTCCTGTTGCTATCCCTCTTCATAACCGAGAAATCCCCCGTTCGGAGGCCTTGTCTTCTTCGGGCGCTGGGATGGGCGGCCGGGCTTGGTTTTTTTGTGGCCCGGGCCTGGTTGGTGGTCGCCAGTTCGGTGGTCCTGGCGGTTCATTTTATGGATCGAAAAAAGCCGAAGGAAAAGGGATTCCTTCTTCCGCTTTTGAGTTCCATGGCACCTCCCGCGTTTTTGTTCGCATGGGCTTCCCTCCACGAGAAGAACGGCCGATATTTCCAAAAACTATGGGCCCTTCATTCGGGAATGGATTGGGCACAACAGGGATCTGATTTCTTCGCCCATGTGCGGGCGGTTTTTTGGGGATACGATTGGTCCATTCTTTACGGTCCTGTTTGGGGTGGGATGTTGAACCCCATCTTGGGTTCTTTTTTTTTGCTGGGCCTCATGGAAGGGTGGAAATGGCGTCGGCGTACCGCGGTCCGTTGGGTTTTCCTTTCTTTCGGGGTATTTTTTCTGCCAGCGGTCGCAGCCACGGGGTTTGATACCTTTAGGATATTCCAAATCCTTCCTTTGGTGATTGTCGCCGTGGTGATGGGAATGTTCTCGCTGTGGGACGCGCCGAAGACCGTTGGAAAAATCACGTTGATTATTATTCTATTCCTGTCCTCGGTGGCTTTGGACTGCCACCATCTTTTCTCCCGGTTCCACCGGGTTTGGGGGGAGCCGGGGACTGGTTGGGAACTGCGGAAGTCGCCGGAACTGTCCAGGGCTTACGATATATTAATGAAAACGAACAAGGATCTGGGTCCGGGAGCGGTTCTGGCGGATTTGAGAACCCATGTGGCGGATCCTTCGCTCATCATGGCGGCTTATCCCTTTGATGTTTGCCGCAATCCCAAATTCACTTTTGAGGATGCCCATTGGGTTTCTGTGGTGACGGACGCCAATTACCGTCCTTTTCTGGCCGAGAGGTTTCCCGCGGGGAAGTGGTACTGGATCGGTGAAAAAAAATCCGTGGGCTATTGGATGCTGGGCGTCATTCCTTTGAATGAGGAAAATCGGGCCGGCTTGAGCAAATGGTTCGAAGTCAATCAGGGATTGAGAGGGGCGACCTACGCGGTCATCAGTTCTTCCCCCTGGGTATCACAAAGCCTCATTCTGGACCGGATTTATCAAGTGAAGGACCTTTTGGGGGATGATCCCTTCTTACAGTCCTGTTTTTGGGAAAAGGTCTTCACCCACCGTGCCATCGACCATGACGAATTGGGATGTTTGGAGGCCATCCGGGAGGGACTTCAAAACGGCTATCCCTTGGCGGAATTTTACAACGAGGAGGGAGCCATCCTCGTCCAGCAGGGAAAGACCGCGTTAGCCAGGGCGGCTTTTCAAAAAGCGGTACACTCGAAATTGAACCTGACTCCAGCGGCGGAAAATTTAAAGGCTTTGGACCAGGCAGGCCTCTAAAAAGCCGGTTTAATCTTCCAGGTCGAAAACTCCTACCGCTTGTCCGGCGGGGTTTTCCTTGGATTTTTTTTGGAGCATGGGATTGATGACGAATTCATCCTTGTTGTATAAACGCTGGACCCGCTCCAACTCGGCTTTTTGCTCGGGAAAAAGATAATCGCAGTGATTGAGGTGGTCCGCTACGAGGCAAAGCCCTGTTCCCTGGCGTTTCCAGAACTCCAACAGGTTATCCAGGAGGATGACGGGGCCCTCGGCTTCCTTGATTTTTTGCTCATCCACTTGATGAAATCCCTCGTGATAAACGAAAAAATAACCCTGATGGAATTTATATTTTATTTTCCTGGCGGGATCCAAGAAAAATACCCCGGCGTCGGAAACCACCAGCTTCGTTTGGAGGAAATTTTTGGTTTGGGTGCGGAAGGCCAGGTAACGGATGGGGTCCGGGGAGAATCCGGCGAAGCCCAAGTTTCTATACTCGTCATGGATTTCCCTGCTCATGCTTCCAAGTGCGTTCAATTGCTCAGGTGACAAACGGTCCAGTGCCATAAAAACCTTCATGCGCGTTGAAATGGTAGCGACCGCCGGTTGATCCGCCGGCACAATTAAAATACTATCACAAGTCGAGGAATAAGGAATGAACCCCTGGGGTCAATAACCTGTAATGACGGGATTCACGCTCAACCAAAACCGGTTGCATGTTTTTAAGAGTTGTTTTAAGGGCGGGGGGAACGGTCCAACGGAAAATAAGTGCGCGGGGTGACCAAAACAAAAAATCCCATGGAGAAGAATCCTGCGTCGCGCAGCACGGAAAGCCAGGTGGTTTTTTCGGTGGAGTCCATGGAGAAGCATCCACAATTCATTTCCACCCCCTGCAGCAAATTCCAACTGAGGGCCAGTGAGTAAAGGCCCATGAGGCCGCAAAAAAGAAGGGCCGCGCCGCGCCACTTAAATCCCGCCACTAGACAAGCGCCGATAAAAAATTCCAGCCAGGGAAGGACCACCGCCGACAAGGGAATGAGGACGGGGGGAAGAATGTGGTATTCCTTGAGGATCCCCGTGAATTTTTCCGCCTCGCCTAATTTGTCCTGGCTGGCGTAGAGAAAAACGAGGCCGCAGGCCAGGCGTAATAGGGTGGCTAAGACCGCCTGCCGGTCGGTGGAAGCTTTCGGGACGATCATGGGTTTTCACCGGTTTGAAAAGGATAGGCGGCTTTTTTCCATTCGGGCCAGCCGCCCTCAAAAACCTTGACCTGGGTAAACCCTTGTTCGATGAGGGTTTGAGCCAGCTCCAGCGACAAGGTACAATCCCCGCCGTTGCAATAGACGATCATTTCCTGATTTTTATCGGTTAATTTGGGCATGACCAAGGGCGCGAATTTATCCATCTCCAACGCGGAAAAATTCAGGGAACCGGGGATATGTCCCTCCTTATACTTATCGGCTTCCCGCGCGTCAAGAAACAGACAGGTTTTTTTGTCAAACCGGGCCTTCGTACCGATCAAACTCAGCCGGGTGATGTTTCCCCAGGGTGATTTTTCCGGAGTGGTTTTGGCGGGGGGGGTTTTGGCTTGGGATGGTTTCCAACCGGGATAGGAGGGCGGCGGGGTTGAACCAGCCGTGACATGGGGCGGAATTTTGGCCGGTTTGACCTTCAGTTCAATCCCGTCGACGTAAAAGGTGTTGAAAAGTATGGCGAAGATGGCCGAGAAAATAAAAATATTCCAAGCCTGTGTGAAAACAGTCTTGTCCGGGAGGGAAAAGCCGGGGTTCCAGGGTTTGGGGGTCATCGGGACCTCTTGTGGGTTCTCGTTAATTTCCCAAACAATATACTTGGGGAACGGTTCCATTCAAGGGATAAAGGCGTTTCGGGGTCCTTTTCCCGGCCCTGGTGCTTTTTCCAAAGGCCTTCCTGTAGAATAACCCCAACCTCCAGGAGAAACCGTGAAAAACGAATTTACCATCAGCCGGCAGAATATTTTCGTGATCGCTTTTTTTGGCCTATTGCTGGGCCTCTTAAGCCTGCTCTTTTCCCTCTTGGAACCCTTCCTGCGGTCTTTTGTTTGGGCCACGATCATGGTCATGGTTTTTTACCCTGTCTATGCCAAGCTCTTGAAGTGGACCAACGGCAAGACGACCTTATCCTCCCTGGCTTGCACCCTTTTAGTCCTGCTCTTTCTGGCCTTGCCGGGTTTTTTCATGGTGATCAACCTCGGGAAGGAGCTGCCCAAGGCCTATGCATTTCTTTCCTCGGCCCAATGGGACGAGAAAAGCCTTTGGCTCATGATGAAATTGAAATCCATTGATTTAGGATCTTGGCTTCAGAATTGGGGCATCGATTCCAGCCAATATGAGGCGGAGATCCAGAAGCAGATCGCCAACGCCATGCAGAATTTTTCCCAGGTGCTGTTGGAAAAAATAACCAATATTTTCAAGAACCTAGCCGCCTTTATCATGGAGGCCGCGTTCGTGTCGGTCGCGGTGTTTTTTTTCTTCCGGGACGGAGCCCGCCTGTCCTTGAAGGCCATCGAGTTCTTGCCGCTGGAAAAGGAGCATCAGGGGGACGTGGCCCGCACTTTTTCCGTGACGGTCACCGCCGTCGTCCGGGCTATTTTCTTAACGGCCCTGGTGGAGGGAGTCCTTTCCACCCTGGGTTTTTTGGCGGCGGGGGTGCCGGTTCCCGTCCTGTTGGGATTGGCTGTTTTCGTTCTTTCTTTTATTCCCTTTATGGGCGTGACGTGGGTTTGGGTGCCGGTGGCGGCTTGGCTTTTTTACCAGGACCATACCACGGCGGCGGTGGGCATCACCCTTTGGGGTTCCACCTTGACGGTCATTGACCATGTCTTAAGGCCCCTGTTGATCGGCAGTGAGGCCAAGCTTCCCCTCTTTTGGCTTTTTTTTACCACCATCGGGGGACTCAAGGTTTACGGCTTCCTGGGAATATTCCTGGGCCCGATCATTCTTTCCATGGGGATGGCCTTTTTGGCGATTTACCGGGAAGTCTATTTGAATTTGAAAAGATCCCCTTCGGTGAGGAAAAAATCCTGAAAGAGGGAAGGGCCGGGAGAATTTTCGGATTGGTTGGGATGGGGCTAACCTCACCAAAAGAGTCCAAGCGGGAGGAGAGGGTCAATGCGTTACCGGTGGCTGGGAAATACGGGATTGAAGGTCAGTGAGATAGGTTTCGGCGCCTGGGCGATCGGGGGAGCCTGGTGGGGCCCCCAGGACGACAACGATTCCAGGATGGCCCTGCACCAATCCTTGGATATGGGCTGTAATTTCATCGATACGGCATGGGTTTATGGCGACGGCCATAGCGAAAAACTCATCGGAGGGGTAATAAAAGAAAGGGGGGAGAGGCCCATTATCGCCACCAAGGTTCCTCCCAAGAACTGGAACTGGGACAATCCACCCGGGACGGCCCTGGCCCAAGTGTTCCCGGGGGATTGGGTCCAATCCAAAACCGAGGAGTCCCTCAGGAACCTGGGAGTGGACTGCCTGGACGTTTTACAGCTCCACACTTGGTCGCGGGAATGGAACCAGGAATCGGAGCCGCTGCTGTCCACCGTCGCCAGGTTGAAAAGGGAAGGCAAAATCAGGGCTTTCGGCATTTCCTTAAGGGACAAGGGGCCGGAGGAAGCCAACGACTTGATCCGTTGGAGGCAGGTGGACGCTTTGCAAATATTTTTCAACTTGTTTTACCAGGATCCCCTTTGGAAAGTTTTTCCCTTAGCCCGCCAATACGGGGTTGGGGTTATCGCGAGGGTGCCGCTGGCCTTTGGCGCTTTGAGCGGAAAATTCAACCTTCAAACAAGGTTTATCGGGGATGACCACCGGCGGAATTTATATAAGGGCGAAGGCCTGAGGCTCACTTTGAAAAAAGTCGAAAAACTGAAATTTTTGACCTCGAAAAACCAGCCGCTCAGCGAAGCCGCGCTCAAATGGACCCTCGCCTTTTCCGAGGTCTCCACGTCCATTCCCGGCATCCGAAATATAAAACAAGCGGTTTTCAATTGCTCCGCGGGTGATGGGGAAAAGCTTTCATCCCAGGCGGTCCGGAAATCGGAGAAACTTTACCTGGCTCATTTCGGACTGCCCAAGCGGAAAGTTTTGACGACCGAGGGAATCCCCGCCGTTTTCATGTCGGGCGTGGTGGAAATACCCGCGAAAAAATCAAAGACCGGAAAAAAGGGGAGACCCAAGGCAAAAGGCGGGGATAAGGCGGCGAAAAAAAAGCGGCCTCAAGCGAAAAAAAGGGGAAAAAAGTGATTTTACCCTGGAAGAAACACGGCCAAAAAATTGATTATGACTGCGGCTTTTTTCAAGTCCAGGTCCACCAAAGCTCCTCGCCTCAAACCGGGAAACAGCACCCCTTTTATATCCTCAACACTCGTGATTGGATCAATATTGTCGCGCTCACCCCGGATAAAAAGGTGCTGATGGTTTCCCAATACCGGCATGGATCGGGGGAAGTCGCCCTGGAAACACCGGGCGGCGCGGTGGACCTCAAGGATCATTCGACCCTGGAGGCCGCCAAGAGGGAATTGCTGGAGGAAACGGGCTACGAGGCCGCCGAATGGCACTCCTTGGGCCAGGTCCAGCCTAATCCGGCGATCCTCAACAATACCTGTCATTATTTTCTAGCGCTGGGGGCGAAAAAAGTGGCGGATTTAAAGCTGGATGAGGCGGAGGAGCTGGAAGTGAGCCTATGGGATTTGGACGCAATCCCGGAACTCATCCGAAAAGGGGGCATCCGCCATGCCCTCGTGGTGGCCGCCTTTCATTTTCTGGGCCTATTCCAAAATCAAAATCCCGGTAAAGTTTGACCAAAATCCTTATGAGGCTTCACTCCTGCCTAATCTGTCAAACAATTTTATCTCTTCCAAAAAAACCGGAGGCGTCCCTCTTGCGGTTTTGAAATCACGGTAGTAGTTTAGTTTTAATACAGTTAACTGTATCAGCTATTGTTATGAAAGAGGTGCGCCATGTCCCGAATCTGCGTCTTTATCGACGGCAGCAATCTTTATTTCGCCCTGAAGCGGAACAACAAGATGACCCGGGTTGATTATTACCAATTCTCGCTGGCCTTGTGCGGGGACAGGCGGAAACTGGTCCGAACCTTCTATTACAACGCGGTGTTCGACGCGACTCATTTTTCCGACAAGGCCAAGAGCCAGCAGTCCTTTTTTGATTCTTTGGACAGGACCCCGTTCCTGGAACTCCGCCTGGGCCGGATCATCCAAAACCGCGAAGGGCACCGGATGGAAAAAGGCGTGGATGTGAGGATGGCGGCCGACATGGTTTATTACGCGGCCCGGGATTTTTACGACACGGCCATCGTGGTCACCGAGGACCAGGATTTCTCCCCCGCGATGGGGCTGGTCAAGGAATTGGGAAAGCACGTGGAACTGGCGGTTTTTCCCGACGCCCAAAGCCGTGAAATGATCCGCGCCGCGGATAAAATCCTTAACTTGGATGAGGTGGTTAACTCGCACGCGACGCATGTGTTCCCGCCTTCCCAGACCGCGGAGGACAAGGCTCACGCGGATGAGGAAATGGCTTTCGGGGTCTGAAAGACAATTAGGAATTTGTATTTAAAGAATAATTCCTAATTTGGCTCATTGAACAAATTCAATTGGGATTCGGTGAAGTCGGCGCGCCAGCGGTTTTTCATCCCCCATTTTTCCCTGAAAAAACTCATTTTTTCTTTAATCCGCGCCAGGTAAGGGTCCGGAGGGTAGGCGGACCTGCCGCTGTAAAGCTTGAGCGTTTGGTGGAAGAGGGATGGGTCGGCCTTTTTTAAAACCTCATAATAGGCTCCTTTGACGACTTGGCCGCGCAATCGAAGGACGTTGTACACGAAATAATCCACGCCGATTTCGGCCCCCATTTTGACCATGCCTTCCATGGCTTCATCGCTGTCGGTCAGGAAGGGCAGGATCGGCATCAAATGGATGCCGCATGGGATGCCGGCTTTTTTCAAGAGCCGGAGGGCTTCCAGCCGCCGGTCGATCGACACCGCGTGGGGCTCCAGCCACTTTTGAAGCTGGGGATCCAGGGTTGTCATCGTCATGGCCACTCCGCCATTGGCGCGGCCGACCAATTCCTTTAACACATCCAAATCCCTGACGACTAAATCCGATTTGGTGGAAAAAACCGCGGGCCAGGCGTATTGGGCCAGCAATTTGAAGGCGCCCCTGGCCAATCCGTATTTTTTTTCGGCCGGCTGGTAGGGATCGGTGACGGCTCCCAGGCTCACCCAGTCTTTTTTCCTCCGGGGTTGGGCCAATTCCCTTTCCAAAACCTCCAATAGATTGACTTTTACTTGTATCTTGCGCTGAAAGTCGAAGGCGTTCTGGAAACCCAGGAACCAATGGGTATAGCGGGCGAAACAATAGGGGCAGCCGTGGCGGCATCCGCGGTAGAGGTTCAAGCTGTAATAAAAGGGTTTGGGGCTGTAGGGAAGACGGGTGTGATGGAGGGCGGATTTGACCTGGATCTCGATATATTCCACCTCCCGGGGGTTGTCGTCCCCTTGGACGTAAGAGGGCGATAAGGAAGTGGAAAGAAAAGGATCGGGCATTTAAAAAACCGCCGGAACAATTTTTAGGAGGTGAAACGCTGGTCCCGGTAGAAAAAGAAGAGCTCCGGCGGGCCACTTTCGGTCAGGTGGACTTCCCGGTGCAGGCTTTCCGCTTTTTGAAGAAACAACCTGGTGGATTCGGCGAGCCGGTCCGGCGGCACCAGCTTGATCCATTGAAGCTCATCGTTCCAAAAGGTCCGGGAAGGTTCGCCGGCGGGGATGGATTTTTCTTTGACCCAATTTAAGAAGTCGGACAAGGAGGAACCGTTTTTCAACGTGACCCTGGTAAATAGTCCGTCCGGCTGAATGATAAAATCCAAAAGTTGATATTGCCCCATCATTTGGCCTTGCAGCAAGGCTTGAAGGAGGCGGTGGGCGCCGTTTATTTTTTTTAACCAATCGCTGTAGGCGGCGGTTCGTAAGGAAACCTCGTAAACCATCTCTCGAAAGGGAGCGGAATAGCCGGATTGTATTTCCTGAACAACCGAGACCTGAATCGCGGGGAGATCGGACATAACTGTTCCTTGAAGGTTCATTTAGGATTTTGAGGGATTTTGCCGCGAGCGGGGCTTTGACAGCCAGCGGCTGTTTTTACCGGGGACTGAAGACCCCGACGACCTTGCCGATAATCCGGAAATCCTGGCCCTCGTTGACCACGATATCCTTGTACTTGGGATTGGCCGGTTCCAAGATCACCTTGGAGGCGGTTTTGCGGAAAGTCTTGACCGTGGCCTCTCCCTCAATCAACGCCACCACGATTTCCCCGGGATTGGCGTGGGTCGTTTGTTGGACGATCACTTTATCCCCCGAAAGAATATGGGCGTTGACCATCGAATCGCCGCGGACCGTCAAGGCGAATAGGTTCCGGCCTCCCCGGGACATGGCCTGATCCACCACCATGGTTCCCTCGCGGTTTTCCTCAGCCAACAGCGGCAAACCAGCCGCGACTTTCCCTAAAATGGGGATGGAAAGACCGCCGGAGGAATCGCCGGAAACCTTCAAACCCCTCGCCGTTCGGTCTTCCCTTTCCAGATAGCCTTTTTCCTCCAAAGCCAAAAGATGTTTACGGGCGCTTTGGGGGGAATTCCATTTGAAGTGGCGCATTACTTCCCGCACGGTCGGCGGGCGGTGGTCCTGGGTGAGGCGGTTCTGGACATACTGGAGCACCAATCGTTGGATGTCGGTTAAGTTTTCGTCGGATGGCGCCATAAATCCCCCTCGTGAATTTCGTAGTTGAATAAGAATACGGTTGTATACTAGTATACGAGTGTATTCTTCGTCAAGCAAAAAAGGAGGACGAACATGGTGGAAATGGAGCTTCAAAACACAAAGGAATTGCCCGGTTGCCGGGAAAAAGCGGCCCCCGCCTTCCCGCCCCCAAACCCCAAGGGGCCGGGGGCCGATGCCCATGAGCCGGCCCTGGCGTTGGATTTAAAAGGGGAGCATCCCGATTATTTAGGCCACCGGCGCCGTTTGAAGGAAAGGTACGCGACCCTGGGGGCCAGGGCGCTTCAGGACTACGAGCTTTTGGAGCTGCTGCTTTCCTTCTCCATTCCCCACCGGGATACCAAACCCTACGCGAAAAAACTTCTTTCGGTTTTCAAGAATATCCGGAGGATCCTGGACTCGGATATCACCACCCTTCAAACCCTGGGAGGGCTGCCGCCCCAAAGCGCCCTTCATTTAAAGGCCATGGGGGACTTATACCGGATGGTTCCCCGGGAGGATTTTAAAAGGGGAAGGGTTATCGCCAGCCCGGACGACGTGGCGTCCTTTCTCCGGGAGCAAATCGGAAGCAGGCCCCGGGAAGTCTTTACCGCCCTTTTTTTGGACCACCGCAACCATCTGCTGGCCTTCGAGCACCTGCAAGAAGGCACGGTGGACCATACGGCGGTCTACCCGCGCGAAATTATCAAGCGCTCGTTGGAGCTCCATGCGACGGGGCTCATTCTCGCCCACAACCATCCGGCGGGAAGTTTGGAACCGTCCGAGGGGGATAAGCAATTGACCCGGCAGATTCTCACCGCTTCCCGGGCCATGGGAATCACTGTTCATGACCACCTGATCTTAACGACGGAAGGACATTTTTCATTCCGCCAGGCAGGGTTATTGGCTTGAACTCTTCCAGGACAATCCCAACCCCCAAGGTCTTTCAGGAGGCCGACATGACGCAGGAAGAATTGCATTTCGAGCAAATCGTCCCGATGATCCAGGTTTTCAGGATGGAAAAAAACCGCTGGCCGAAGGACGCGGTGGAGCTTTTGGCTTTCTCGGAAAGTTTTGGAAGGGCATTGGACTGCTCAGGGCTTCACACCCTGGCCTTCAGTGAGGCCCAAACCTGGGTCCTAACGGTGGACTATTCGGTGCCCTTGCCGGGAGGGGAACTGGCGTCCCTGGGTCAATTTGAAATCAGCAGGGTCGCCATTTCAGATTCGGAAGAAACTTTTAGGTGGCACGTCGTGTTCCGACATTTGACGGTGGACAAGATCAAGAGCATGTCCTATTGCTTCATACCCCAGGACCTCAAGTAGCGGCGGGAGCGGAACCCTCTTCTTTTTTCTCGTCAAAGTGCATGCCCACGATATTGCCCCCGGCGTCCACGTAAATCACCTCGCCCGTCACGCCCGAGGACCAGGAACTGGCCAGGTAGGTGGCCGTGGTTCCCACCTCGTCTTGGGACACATTCCGCTTCAAGGGGGTCATTTCACCAGCGGCCTTCAACATGGTCTTAATCCCGCCTACGGCGGAGGCGGCCAGAGTCTTGATGGGTCCGGCGGAGATGGCGTTGACCCGGATGCCCTTGGGTCCCAAATCATAAGCCAAATAACGCACCGTGCTTTCGAGGGCGGCTTTCGCCACGCCCATAATGTTGTAATTGGGAATCACCTTCACGGAACCGTAATAGGTCAAAGCGATAATACTGGCCCCTTCGTTTAAAAGCGGAACCGCTGGTTTGGTGATGGCAATGAGGCTGTAAGCGGAGATATCCATGGCTAAGTGGAATCCCGCCCGGCTGGTGTTGGAAAAGGCTCCGGTTAAATCGTCTTTATTCGCGAAGGCGATACAATGGATCAGGATGTCAAACTTGCCCCAAGTTTCGGCTACCTTCTTATATAAGGCGTTGATTTCCTCATCTTTGGAAACATCGCAGGGAAGAATGAGTTTGGCGCCTAATGAATCCGCCAAGGGCCGGACGCGTTTTTCCAGGGCTTCTCCCAGGAAATTAAAACCCACCTCCGCGCCTTCCGCGTGCAAGGCTTTGGCGATGCCCCAGGCGATGGACCGGTCGTTGGCGACGCCGAAAATAAAGGCTTTTTTCCCTGAAAGTAATCCCATGAATGTTCCTCCGTGAGGCTGATGAATGCGACTTAACTTAACGTTTTTCTCCGGCACTTTAAAGCCTAAAAACAGGGGTCCGGCGCCTGGATTTTCGACCTGCTCCCTCGAAAACCGTTTCATTTTTCGACCAGACTGAAGAATAATAGCCAATCCCAAGTTTAGTTCCCCGAGAGGCAATATGATCAAGCACATCGTGTTGTGGAAATTGAAGGATTCGGTGGAAGGCAAATCCAGGACCGAAGCCGCCACCCTGTTGAAGGAGGCCCTGGAAGGGCTGAGGATGAAGATTCAAGAAATCTATTTTTTGGAATGCGGGGTTAATTTCAACCCCGCGGAGATCGCCTGCGATCTATCCCTTTACTCGGAATTCAAGACCCGCCAGGACCTGGACATTTATCAAAAACACCCGGAGCACCTCAAGGTGGCCGAGTTGGTGAAGAAGTACGCCGCCGAAAGGCGGGTTACGGATTACGAAATGTAAAAGGACTGGACTGTTTTGCCGCGGGGGAAGGGGATGAAGGAAGCCGCCGATAGGCTTAACGAAAATGAATTCGTCCTTAATCCTCCCCTTTACCCGCGGCTTCGTGCAATTTTAGCTTGAGAGGTGTGGCAATGCCCAAGGTTTCCAAATCCAAGCCCTCGCCGGCGAAATCCCCGAAATCAAAAGGCGGCACGTTCAAAATCGCCACCTTCAACGCCAACTCGGTCCGGGCCAGGCTTCCGATCGTCCTGGATTGGCTCAAGAAGGAACAGCCGGATGTTTTGTCCATCCAGGAAACCAAGGTCCAGGACCATGAGTTCCCCCGGGAGGCCTTTGAGGCGGCGGGATGGAAAGTGGTTTTCCGGGGCCAGAAGAGTTACAACGGCGTGGCCTTCGTCTCGAAAAAACCGGTGGAGATCCTCGTGAACCGCCTCTACCCCAAGGATCCGGAGGAGCAGGCGCGGTTTCTCGTGGGTGAGTTCGAGGGAATCAAGCTGATCAACACCTACATCCCCCAGGGGTTTGACATCGAGTCGGATAAATACCAGTACAAGCTTAAGTTCTTCACGGACCTGAAAAAATATTTTGATAAGAACGTGCCGGCCACCCAGCCGGCCCTCTGGATGGGCGACATGAACGTGGCCCCCACGGAGATCGACTTGAACAATCCTAAGGGGAACAAGGACCACCCTTGTTTCCACATTGACGCCCGTGAGGCCTACGCCCAGACCATGAAGGGGAAATGGACGGACCTGTTCCGGGAAAAAATCAAAGAGCCGGGGCACTATACCTTTTGGGATTTCCGCCAGCCGGGAACCTTCGAGAAAAACCTGGGCTGGAGAATCGACCATATCCTCGGCACGCCGCCCATGGTTCAAAGGCTTCAAAAAATATGGATCGACACCAAGCCCCGGGGACTGGAAAGACCCTCGGACCATACTTTTTTGGTCGCTGAATTTACAAAATAAAGCAGAGCGGACCAGTCCGCTCCAGAAGACGGCCTTTGGAAGTAAGGGAACCCTCGCCAAACCCACCGGCACCTTCCAGGCCGAAGCGGCGCCTTACGCAAGGCGGTCTTTCAGGGCTTTGGTGAAAATTCCTGGAAAAATACCTTTTTGGGTCAAAATCTTCCTTGATTGTCCAATCTGCTACCCCTAGCGAGCCGTCATCCCAATCAACCCATGGGGTTGGGGGGAATGCGGGTCGTTTTCCCGGATTTGTTTGAACGTTAATTGACTAATAAAAACAATGGGTGGATAATGAGGTCGGAAGTCGAAGTTTAGAAAGCGTTCCAATGGAGTTGCCGCTCCGGCGTTTTTCTGGATTTCATGATAAATTATGGAATATTAACGGGTCGGGAGCGGCAGATTATGGATCAACACCTGCGACAATTTAATTCGACACGCCTTCGCCGGGGATTTTTAAACCCGTACTCCTCGTTCCGTCTTGGCAAAAAACCCTTCTTTTTTATTCCCAACACCCAAAAAGACCATGGCTCGGCCCTCATTTTGGCCATCATGTTCATGCTGATCGCGACCATTTTGATCACCACCGGGGTGAAGCTGATCAACTACGCCTCCAAAGAGGTCCAACAGAGGGAGTTGTTCGTTTCCGAAGCCGAGAATGTGTCCAGGGCCGGCCTCGTCGACGCCTTGAGTTGGTTCCGGCGCCAGCCAGGCGCGGGGGGCGACTACGTGGTGAGGGCCTATCCCAATTCTTCCTATACGGAAAAAGTGGCGGCGCCCGCCACCTTCGCCACCAACCCCGCGACAGGCGTCTCCTTTTCCTACGTGGACCAGGCCTTCAATCCGCAAAACAACCCCAATCTCCAGTTATCCGACACCTTGGACTCGAATATCGGCATCGTCAACGAATATCCGATTGACAGCGCGGTGACGGCGGAGGCCCTCTTGTGGGGCAGGTACGAGATTAAAAAGCAGCCGGTCGGCGCCACCGATCCGGACGCGGCCCATGACGTCACCAGCATACGCAGTTCCACGGGGCTCGTCAGCGGGGACGGCATGATCTGGACCGTCGTCAGCCGCGGCATCGTCTACCGGCGCTTCGACAAGCAAACCAATCCCGACGGAACTTGGAAGTACGGTTACGCGACGCCGGTTCCCGGCACCACGGGTCTGGCCGGAAAAGTCCTGGCCCAGGCCAAGTTCAGCACCGAGTACCGCAAGCTCGCCTTGAATATGCCCACCACCGACATCAACAACATTACCGCCGGGGTTTACGTGAACAGCACCACCCAAATTTACCTCAAGAACAACCAAACTTATCTTTTCGGCGGTTCGGTCTCGGGAACCGGAACTTATCCGGCCATCTCCATGACCAAGTAAGGGGCCGGGAGCCTCGAGACAGCGACAATTGCGGCAGACTAAAAAGGACAGCGACATGGTATCGAAAGTCACACCAACGAACTTAACCCCGCCAACCCGATCCGGCATGAAGGCCGGAGCCTTCTGCTTGCTGCTGGGCTTGTGGTTAGGCGCGGGGGTTCCCCAGGCACGGGCCGCGTCCCTAACGACCGTGACCATTACCAGTGTTTCGACGAATTGCGGCAACGTCGGAGGGACCGTCACCGTCAATTTTCAAATCACCAATTTCACCACAGGGTCCTATGATTTAAACTACGCCTTTTCGGCGGATAATGTCATGGACGCGGGCGATGTTTTCGCCCTTTGCGGCGGCTGCAATTCCGCCTCTTGCAATGTCACCTGCACCGCCAGTCCTAAGGTCATCAGCCAGACCCTCACCATTCCCGCCGGTTTTACCTCGGGGTTCCTTGTCGTTTCCGCCAGGCATAATGCTGCTCCCCAATGCCCCGCGGTCGTTACGACCCAGGATTCGGACGCCATTCCCTTTACGGTGCCCTGCAATACGGCAACTCCCACCCAAACTTTTACGCTGACCTTGGCCAATACCTTTACCCGTACCCCCACCAATTCCCCGACGATTACCCCGACCTTTACCCCGACGAATAGCCCCACTCCCACCTTTACCACTACCTTCACCAAGACGTTTACCCTTACCGCGACCTTGACGGCTACCAATACGCCGACGAACACGCCAACTACTACTCCCACCAAAACCCCCACGAACACGCCGACTGATTCATCGACCGCTACCCCCACTAAAACCCCGAGTAACACACCGACCCCTACTCCCACCAGAACCCCGACGGCCACGCCGACAAATTCGTCGACCCCTACTCCCACCAGAACCCCGACGGCCACACCGACCATTACCCCCACCAATACACCAAGTAACACTCCGACCATTACCCCCACCAATACTCCCACGAGAACCCCGACGAACACGCCGACTGTTACCCCCACCAACACGCCTACTAAAACCCCGACCAATTCGCCGTCCAACACACCCACTCAAACCCCGACTTCCACCAGCACCCCGGGATTCTTGATTCCCACCGATACCTTCACCTTCACCCCCTCCATCACCTTTACCGGAACCGTCCAACCCACGGCCACCTTTACCTCCACCTTTACCCGAACACCGGTCATTCCCCCGGCCACCGGGGCCTGCGTGGTTCCCGGGTCCAACACCACCGATATGGACGGGAACGCCTATTGCTTTAATTACCCCACGCCCACGGTCGGAGTGGGTCCGGCGCCCATCACCGTTACCGACCTCACCCTGGACCAATCGGTCTTCGGCATGTCCCTACAGGAATTAAAAAGCCTGGCGGATTACACCGGCGATAACAACTCGCCCCTCACCATCACCAGCGATTGGAAGCTTACCTATTTCACGGGCAACCTGACTTATGACGGAAACTTGGACCCGCCCTACGACACCCTCCGCGCCTCCGGAATCCTGATCGTGGATGGGGATTTGACCTTGAATCCGGGGACCTCCACCGTATTGCCCAGCAGCTATAAGGGCGTGGTTTTCGTGACGGGCGATGTGACGGTCCTCGCGGGCTGCGAGATCGAGGGAGCCCTCATCATGGGCCAGCCTTATTTCCACGCCAGGCCGGGCCTTCTTTACTTGAACGGGACCGGCAGCAGCTACGCCAAGGTCACTTATAACCCGGGCCAAATTCTCCAGGCGAAAAACCTGGTGGCCCAATACCGGGAAACCATCTCCGCCCGAAGAACCTTATTGGCCATACCGAACTTGTAGGAAGCGTTGAAAGGACGGGACGAAAATGAAAAAATTAAATCAACAAGGCTACAACCTGGTCGAACTTTCCATCGCCGTGGCGCTCCTGGCCATCCTGGCTTCCAGCGTCATGATCGCCCGTTCCTACATGGCCAAGCAGACGGTCAAGGCCTCGGATAAGGCCTACGCCACCCAAAAGGCCATCCAAATGTTCGAGGAACTGAGGGCCCTGGTCAACGGATCGGAAAAATTGGGGGTTTCCGTCCTCAACAATTACAGCGACGGTAAAAGCTACAACACGGTGCTGACCACGGACCAACTCGTGGACACGGGCCTGCCCACGGCCAATCCCCTGGATCCGCTCAGCGGCAACAGGCTCTCCAACGGCCATATGCGCTACCTGCGCCAAATCGCCGTCAACAACGTGCCCAACGATGTTTGGGCCAGGCAGGTGGTGGTGAAGGTTTGGCTTTACGATTCGGACTCGGACCCCAACAATCCGGGCGACCTCCTGGCCACCGTGGGGGGCTACTTAAGGACCATCGCCAGCGTGGAATCGTCCAAGCAGGTCCTGGATGTTTACTGCTTAGGACTCTCCAACGTTTTGGGATGGTTCACCACCATTCCCAGCATGGTTCCCACCTTCAAGCGGGTCGCCCAGGATATCCAGGAACGCAACCCGGGCCTGGAACTGCGCCTTCATAACATCACGCAAACGGGCTATGGCCGGGATCCCTATTACCGTCCCAGTATTAACGCGGCCCAAGCTGCTGCTTCCATTACTGGATATACGATAGCAGGCGGAGTGACTACCATTTCCGGCTATGCTACGAGTGATCTACCCTTTGTTTATCTTTATCCAGGACTTTGCGGTCAGGATTATTCAGCTTCCCCACCATTCTCCAACGCCAATTTTTTTGATAATACCGAACTTCAAGCGGCAGGCAATATCCTGCTCGACTACAACCTACAGGACAGTCCCTACAAAACCGCAATGTGCGACATGTATAACGCGGACATGCGCTATCCGGACGCCCTGGCCCAATACGCGGCCATCACCATCGCCGCCGCAGCCGCCAAGGTCGCCCAGGGCCAGCCGGTCGTACCCTCGGACCTGCCGGCTCCCACCTTGCGCATGTTCCTGGAGCAGTTGAACAGCTCCACCAACTACAAAAACGCCCTAATCCTTTCCATGCACGGGGAAGTTTTGCCCCTGCCCAATATGCGCAATTACTCCGACCCGGCCAAGGATCCCCTGGACGATCCCTTGCCGGGAGGCGTCTATGACCCGACCAGCAACCGCTACCGCCGAGTGGTGACCCATCCCCAATTGCTCCATAGCAAATTCGGCAACGGCGTGACCTTGCGGGTTTATAATTATTATGACGGGTTGATCGATCCCTCGGCTTTGGATACCTCCCAAGCGACTTCCATCGGCAACCGGGCCTCCACCATCTCGCTTTATTTTCCAAATCTTCAAATGGATTATCTCAACATGGGGATCACCGCGGTCATTGGAGGCGTGGATAATGCCGGAGTTTCCACGGCTTACAGTTATGCCGCCATCGCGAATACGAGTACCACCGTCTATGGTATGGCAACCTCCATTTCTCATCCCAATGGTACGGATACGCTTTTAACTCTTTTCAACACACCCATGAGGTGCCCGGAGGTTGTCACAGGCGGCGTGACGACGGGCTTGGCGAAAAGCTCTAGGCTTTACGGAGCCGAATATATTCCCTGTCCTGTGGATACGGCTAGTTCGGTTAGTTTCGCGACGGATCTAATCGCTCCCAACAAAACGGCGAGAAATACCGCCAGGTGGATCATCGCCCTTAAAAACACTTCCAGCGGTTTTATTCCGCAAGGCCAATTCGCCGTGGAAACCCGCTTGGGCAACGACCTGACCACGGGAACCTCCGCGGGATCGGTGGACCAAAAGCTGAACCTATCTCGAACTTATTTTTGGGTCGGCACCGGATCCGGGACGGTGGGAACCTCCACCAGCGGTATCGTGCCTTGGACCGAGCGCTTCCAATTTAATGGCGATCCCCGTGATTGCCCCTACCTCGACGTCAAATTTGGAACGACAGTGGTGGACCCGACCGATTCGGCGGTTACCATCGACGCGGACGGCTATAACTGGTACTTCCGGGATTTTGACGGTAACAACGGATATTCGGGCTTCACCCAAACCGCCGCCGGTTACGATACGACCGACCATGATCTCAGGGATATTCCCCGCTATTACTACACCTACCGCCACGGCCTGTTGAACAACACGACCATCTACGGCAACTTGAACGGTTACAGCTTTTGGCACGCCAGCGAGGGAGGCGAGATCGGCAGTACCTATAACCCTTGGGTGAATTCGCTCCAGTTCGATAAGAAACCTTGGGATCCGGCTTTCGCCAACAGCGGCGCCGTTTCCATCGACGAGATCCAAAACTCGGATAACTGGACTTCCTCCGCGGGAGCCGGCGTTGCCCGCAGCATTATGCGCTATATTTCAGGGGGATCCCAAGACCCCAACACCGTTTGGTTCGCCCGCACCTGGGAAGGGGAGCTTTCTCCCGACGATTGGTTTCAAAATTCCTGGGAGCCTTACGGCAACCTTCCCACGGGAACCTCCGGTTTTTGGCGGGTACCTCTCCAGCAAATCAATACTGGCGCGACCGACTTTCAAACTGGTTATGATTACAACCGTGATTACCAATGGGGCGTCGGGGGCAGGGCTCCCATCGCCTTTATGAACGGGGAAACGGCAGCGGGCAGTAAAAAAGGCTTCATGCACGACTTCAACGGCACGGCCAATTCCACGACCCTGGCGGATAATAATTACTACATCACCAATTTCCCGATGGAAAGCCCCCTGGTGGGATCCCGGCCCTGGGCCTGGACCGATAACATCTCGGGCAACCTCCCGCCCGAGTGGAACAGCAGCTATTACAGTGACGCGGCCAATGGCCGCAGGACCCTTCTTTCCATGCCGTCCATTGGCGGCGTGAACCGGGTCTTTTACGACAACGTCGGCGGGCCCGGCGCGGGACCTTCCTCTCCGGACGCCCTCTGGCACACGGTGGGCGTGGTGCAGATGTCCATCAACTCCCCCGTGTCGCAAGCCTGTTTCTTCAGCTTTTCCGGATTGGCGCCCCAAGGAACCTTCGATACCTCCGCCTTGGGTAAAATCACCATGGCCATGCTGTTGCGGTCTTTCCTGGACGGCGGCCGTTACGCGGGCGCGGCCCATATCGCCCAATTGCCCATGGTGAAGGTCTATGTCAACAGCCCCAACAACCAATATCCCTATCCCACCAGCTCCACCTATACGGTCGGCATTACCTTGACCAGCCCTGTCACCACCTCGGGAGGGGTTTCCTTCTCCCAGGCCATCACGAATATTTGGTACCGTTACCCCGGGATCAGCTCCAATACGGCGAATTTCTATACCGACGAGTATCCCGGCTACGCGGCAGGGGCGCCCCTGTCGTTGAGCACCTATACCGAATCGGCCGCGACGAGCCTCTGGGTCAATTTCAAATGGTCCACCGACGAGAAAAATTGGTATTTCGCCGGGGACAACGCGGGGGCTACCATCGGGGTCTACAGCAATTCGGCGGCCCACGGGATGACCTTCGCGTCCAACGCCCCCATGGTTTACAACTGGGACATCTCCGACCCAGTCATGTTTAAGCAGGGAAATTATTGGATCCGCGGGGAAGCCTACCGGCCCAATTATCCCCTTCATTATTCCTACCACGACCTCAACATCTCGGTTAACCGATGAGGACCCTCATGGGAGAGAGGCGGAAGGGGCTCAATTCCCGGGGATGGACCCTGGTGGAATTGATGATCGTCACGGCCATCATTGGAGTCATCACGCCAGCCATGACCATGCTCTTCTCCAAGTGCGCCCAAGGCATGGCCGCGGATGAGATGCATATCCAGCTCGAGAGCCTGAATTCCTTGAACTTGCTCCGGATCCATGAGAGGGCCACCGCCTCGAGGCATTTGCTGGAGGGCGACGCCTCGGGAACGGCCTTCCTTCAAGCCGTGACACAGGGCATGTCGGCGGCCACGAAATCCAATTATCCCATCCTGGCCGGGACCCTCCTTCCCACCACCCAGTCGGTACCCGTTTCCAGTTTCGCCTCTTTTTCAACGGCCGCCGGCGGGGCCGCTTCCAATTTCGGGAACAGCCTTCTTTTCGGAGCCTATGACATGGCCCAAACCATCAATAACGTAACTTATGTCTCGCCGGTGACGGTCTTCACCAAGGGGGCCTGTCCCGTCACCTTCCTGGATAGCAAGCCCGCCACGATCGTCGTCGACCTTTACCGTTTTTATTATTATTACCTGACCAGCAACAACCCCAAGAGCATTAAGGGAGCCTCTTCCTACCGTTTGGTGGAGTGGCAAAGCGTCCAATTCGCGGATTATTACCAATTGTTGAACCTTTCCAAATCGACCTTGGGAGGGCCGAACCTGATGAAGGACGTCGTCACTTGGCTGGCGACCACGGGAAACGCCGGCACCGGAATCGCGGTGACCTTGGCCTGGGACCCGACCCAAACCGATCCGACCAACGGCACCTTTTACACCTTGACCACGGCAGGAGCCGCGACCTCCATCACCAATCCCTCGATTCCCGAGGGGCAGGTCTTGTGCTTGACCAAGGTACCAGCTGGCGTTTTAAGCACGGGGTTTGGCTATGGCGTCAGTCCGAATACGGCTGGTTGGGCCGACGCCCCTCCCGTCGTCTCTCCCCGTTACGCCACGGCGAACGGTTCCTTTCCGGGCGGATTTGAGGTGGGGATCTCCGGGACCGGGACCGGAAGGCAGGTCTTTACCCGCAGTTTCATCGTGGCCAAGGGAGCTTCCCCTCGAGTGGTTTATAACGAGGGTGAAATGATCCACAATCTCCGGGATTCTTGGTAAAGGCCTTTCCTTTCAGTTTCATCCCAGGCTAAAGCGGGAAGTCTCCCCGAAAATTGGATGTAATGGAAGCCTCATCGATCCTCTGTGGAATCATCCTCCCTCAATTTGAAGTAAAATGGCTTTTCCTGTAACTTAATCTTTTCGAAACACTTAAGTCTTATCCTGTTTTCCCGGAGGCGCCTGTGTCGGAAGACTTATCCCAAAAAAAATGCAAACCTTGCGAGGGGGTAACCCAGCCCCTGGCCGAGAACGGCATCAAGGCCTACTTGTTGAAATTGTCCGGTTGGGACTATATCGGCGGAGAGATCGTCAAGACCTTCACCTTCCAAAATTTTCACGAGACCATGTCTTTCGTCAACGCGGTGGCCTTTATCGCCAACCGGGAAGACCACCATCCGGAACTGGAAGTCGGCTATAAAAAATGCAAGATCCACTACTCGACCCATTCCATCAAGGGGCTGTCGGAAAACGACTTCATCTGCGCCGCGAAAATCGACCAACTGCTGAAAACCAATTAGGAATGCGGAATTAGGAGTTGGGAATTGGATCCTTTAAAATTTCGAATTGCTCATTTCTGTTTAAACTGGAGTGTCGATGTCCTCAACTAAAAGTTTCGAAACAAACCAGGGGATGACCCTCGACCAGTTCCTGGAAAAATATCCTTGGCCCTCCGACTGGCTCGCCAAGGGCAAACCCATGCACTTCTTCTGGAAATTCGACCTGCCCGTCGCCGCGGAAAAGCTTTGGCCCTACTTGGCCGACCTCTCCACCTTCAATAAAAGGGTGGGGCTGGGGGAGATGAAGTTCACGGAGAAGAACGGGCGCCTGCAAGGTTTCGCCATGAATGTCGGGACCCGCATGGTCTGGGAAGAAGTGCCATGGGAATGGGAATATGGCAGGGAGTTCAGCCACGCCAGGGTTTACAGCGAGGGGCTGCCCTATTACATGAAGGCCCGTTACTTGTTTGAGGAAATAAAGCCGGGCCAAACCCGCCTGACGGTTTATTTATCCTGGATCCCCCGCGGCCTCAAGGCCCGGCTGCTGATAAATATCGGCCTGATCCAAATCAAGCAGGGTTATGTCAAGGCGCTGGGGGAGATCGTGAAAGCCATCCAAGGGCAAGCGCCACCCATCCCGGTGGGGCCCGCCTTTAAGTTTTCACCCGCGGTCAAGGAAAAGTTGAATCGGATTAGGCAGGACTTGGTGAAGGCGGGAATCTTGCCGGCCCTGGCCGACCAGATGGTCCGCTACGTGGAAACGGCTTCCGACGACACCCTTTACCGGATCCGGGTGAAGCCCTTGGCCCGGGAATGGAATGTCCGGGAAAAGGAGCTATTGCTGGCCTTCCTCACGGCCACCCGCCTGGGTTTGTTCAATTTAACCTGGGACGTGCTTTGCCCCCATTGCCGGGGCGTGCGCAACGAGATGAGAAACCTGGGAGACCTGCCGAAAAGAGGGAACTGCGAGGTTTGCAAGATCGATTTTGACGCCACTTCCTTCAACGTGTTGGAAGTCACCTTTCACGTGAACCCCTCCATCCGGCCGATCGAGAAGAAACTTTTTTGCGCCGCGGAGCCGGGCACCAAGCCCCATATCAAGATGCAAAAAACCATAAGGCCCAAGGACGAATTGTCCCTGGGAACCCTGCTCAGCCAAGGCCGGTACCGCCTGAGGATCCAGGGGAAGGAAGTCTATAACCTGCTGGATATTACCGATGATGTCGCGGGGAACCAGGTCTTGTGGAAGGATATCGCGGCCCAGGAAAATTTCCAGAGCGTCCATTTTCCAACGGTCGTTCTCCAGAACACCTCGGCCGAAGCGCGCACCTTTATTTTGGAAGAAAATAAAACGGACCAGGACACCTTGCGGCCGGTGGATTTATTCTCGTTCCAGGGATTTCGGGATCTCTTCTCGGAGCAGGCCCTGTCCGCCGACATCAAATTGGAAGTGGGGGTCCAAACCATCCTTTTCACGGACCTGGTGGGTTCCACCCAGTTTTACGAGCTGGAAGGGGATACGGTCGCTTTCGCCGAGGTGCGCCAGCATTTCCTGAAGGCCTACGAGTCCATCGTCAAGCACGATGGGGCGGTGGTGAAGACCATCGGCGACGCGGTCATGGCGGCCTTTGCCCATCCCCTGGACGCCATGAAGGCGGCGGTGGAGATGCAGAAGTATTTCAACGGCCATAACCCCGAAACGCGCCTGAGGCTCCGGGTCACCTTAAACAGCGGCTCCTGCCTGGCGGTGAACCTGAACAGCAACATCGATTATTTCGGGAACACCGTGAATCTAAGCGCCAAAATCCAATCCACCTCCAACGCCGGGCAGATCGGCTTCACCCAAAGCGTGGCCGATGACGCGGAAGTTAAAAATTTCCTGGGAGAAAATCGATTGCCTGCGCAAAAATTGGATTTCGAGATGAAATGGGCGAAAAAAACCATTCCCGTCTACAGGGTTGAAGTGAAGTAGTTAATTTTTCCGGGTTTTGCCGGTAGAAGGCTTTTTGTTTTTGGGTCCCAGGAAGAATTTAATCACCTGGATAAAGGTGGGGATCAGCGAAACCGCCACGATTCCCAGGATGACCAGTTCGAAATTCTTCTGCACGACTTCTAAGTTTCCAAAGAAAAACCCTGAAAAAATGCAAATGGTGGTCCACAAGAGGACCCCTGTCAGGTTGTAGCGGGTAAATTTTCCGTAGGTCATTTTGCCCACGCCCGCCACGAAGGGGGCGAAGGTGCGGAAGATCGGCGCGAACTGGAACAGGATGAGGGTCTGGACCCCGTGTTGTTCGTAAATCTCATGGGTTTTATCCAGGTATTTACGGTTGAGCAGCCTTCCGAAAACATTGGGGCCAAAAAAACGGCCGATCCAATAATTGCTGTGGTCCCCCAGGAGGGCCGCGGCCGTGAGTAAAAGGTAGGAAAAACCGATGTTCAACTTGGCGGTGGCACAAAGGGCCCCGACCGTAAATAAGAGGGAATCGCCCGGGAGGATGGGCGTGACCACCAGGCCTGTCTCGCAAAAGATGACGGCGAACAAAACGACGTAGATCAGGGTGCCGTAGGATTGAACCATCTCGGGAAGGTACTGGTTTAAATGAAGGATCACGGTGACGGCATGGTGCAGGAATTCCATAAGTCCCCTTTAAGTTTGGTGGGTGAAGCGCCGTTAGTTTACCACTAAAGGCCCCTTTCCGCTGACCGCCTTCCGGCTTCCGCCGAAGAAAAGAAGGAAAACCGCGAAATAAAAAAACGCGGCGGGCCTCCTCCAACGCCCCTCAAGGATGAAGGGAATAGAAGTCCGGTGTAATCAGGATTTCGGGGCCGTTGTTTCCGGCGGCGGAGGCTCATCTTTCGAGGGTCCGGCAGCGGAAACAGGGGCCCCAAGGGGGGCGTTTGATTCGGAAGGAGTATGTTCCTCTGAAACCGCCACCGATCCGTCCGCTTTCATCTCCGGTTTGGGCTTGGGTTTATATTGGCGTTTGCGGGGATAAAATATTTTCTTGGTGTCCTCATCGTAGGCGAAAAGGTTCCCGAACCTGGCCCAATGGGTGAAGGTGTCGAAGGTCCTCTCGAAATTTTCCGACGGTAAATTGAAGATGATGATTTCCTGGGCCAGGTCCGCGTCCAATTTCATGCGGGGGTGTTTGGCGAGCATGTCATTCACCTGTTTGAAGATCCTCAGCTTCAGCAATTGCTCCTTCCAGATGTTCTGCCTTTCCTGGGAGGTGGCCTTCACAAAACGCTGGCCGTCGGGGGTCAGGACCACCATGCGCTTGGGCGTGTCGACAAAATCCAAAAGCTCCGCCGCCTTGACGACCTTGAGGATCTCGCCGAATTCCCGCTCGGTTTCCGTGGCGATACGGAACACATCTTCCTTGCCGCCGCGGGCGTCCAGGTATTCGAGGATACCGACGATTTCCCCGGCCCTGGCGTCGGGCAGGGACTCGGCGGGGGGCAATTCGTTGGGTTGGAGGATGGGCTCCGGAACGTCGGGAATCTCATGGCCGGTGATGATTTCATGCAATTGTTCCACCAGCTTGCTGAAATCGGGGGACCGGTAGTCCCGGGGACGGGGCAGGGGATTTTCCACGATCTTTAAAATATGCCCGGGATGGGCTCCTAAAAGAACGATGCGGTCGGACATATAGACCACTTCCGGGATGTCATGGCTGACCATCAGGACCGAGGAAGGATTCTTGTCATGGGCCGCCCAGATGTCGATGACCTCGGCGCGGAGGGATTCGGCGGTCAGGGCGTCCACATGGCTGAAGGGCTCGTCCATGAATAAAATCTCCGGGTCGACGGAAAGGGCCCGGGCGATTCCCACCCTTTGTTTCATGCCGCCGGACAGTTCCCGCGGATAGGTCTCCTCAAAACCAGCCAAGCCCACCATTTGGATGGCCTTTTGGGCCCTTTCCTCGATCTCGTTACCAGGGAAGCCGCGGGATTGCAGGGCAGTTTGGATGTTTTCCGCCACCGTCATCCAGGGAAACAAGGCGAAACTTTGGAACACGATGCTGACCCCGATGTTGAGATCATGCAGAGGCTGGTCGTGAGAAAGGACCTCGCCTTGGGTTGGCGTGATCAAACCAGCCATGACGCGCAACAGGGTGGATTTGCCGCAGCCGGAAGGGCCGAGGAGCGCCACCACCTCGCGTTTGTTGACGCAAAGGCTCACATTCTCCAGCACCTTCAAGGACTTGCCGTTGGGAAGGTTAAATTCCTGGGTGACGTTTTTCACCTCGATGAGTTTTTGATTTTGCAGAACCAGGGTTGAATCCACGGCCATGACAACCTCCCTTTTACTAACGGCGATTCTGAATTCTTAATGCCGCGCGTCCAAAAAATGCTGATTCCGAAGGCGCAACCTTCGGTTCACTTGCTTAAAGAATACTTTTCTTCCGCCAAACGGTACAGCCTCTTCCACACCAACCGGTTGAATGCGACGACCATCAGGGACATCACGACGACGCTGGCCGCCAGCATGGGGAAATCGGCCTGGGCCGCGGCGATGCTGATCTGGGAACCCAGCCCGAAGGCGGTAAGGGTTTGCCCCTTATCCGTGACGAATTCGGCCACGATGCTGGCGTTCCAAGTGCCCCCGGCGCTCGTGACCATTCCCGTCACCAGGTAGGGAAAAATACCAGGCAGGTGGACCTTCGTGAACAGCCGCCAGCCGGTGAGGCGGTACATCCGGGCCGCTTCCAATAGATCCGAAGGAATCGCCATGGCGCCCGCGATGACGTTGAAAAGGATGTACCATTGGGCGCCCAAAAGCATCAGGGCGATGCTGCCCCAATTGAGGGAAATCCCCATCAATTTCATGAGGACTAACAGATAGGAAAAAAGCATGGGAGCGGGAAAGGACGCCGCCACCTGGACGAAAGGCTGGGCCAGGCGGGAGAGGCGGGGCGACAAGCCGATGGCCAGCCCGACGGGGACGGTCCAGAGAGCGGAGAATCCGACGGCCAAAAGGACACGACCCAAGGTCGCCAGGGCTTCTTCTAGGATGAGGGCCCATTGGGCCAGGCTGACCCTGCTGAAGAGCTCGATGATTTTCCAGGCACCGAAGGCCATGGCGGCCACCAGGGTTGAAAAGGCCAGAATCGAGACGAGTTTGATCCATCGGGCGTTGGAAGGGGAAGCCACCTTTTTCGGTTTCGCGGGAAGGTTCTCGTCCGGGGGCGCGGCGCCAGGGGTGGCCGAGGAAGGTTTGGATTTAAAAAGGGACTGAACCAATTGGACGATTTGGGAGCGGTTGAGAAAATCCAAAAACCAGGAGCTCATGGCTTCCTCGCTGCCGCCTTCCTCCACGCGGAATTTTTGCCCCCACACCACCAAGGGGCGCCAGAGGAACTGGTCCAGGAAAGTGATCATGAGGATCATGGCGATCACACCCCAAAATCTCGCCACATTGTCGCCCTTGTCGCTGGCCACGCTCATGTAGGAGCCCAGGCCCGGCAGCCGGAAATCCTTGTCGCCCAATCGAAAGGCCTCCACCACCGTCAGGAAAAACCAGCCGCCCGCCATGCTCATCATGCTGTTCCAAATGAGACCCATGGCGGAAAAAGGGATTTCCAGTTTCAGGGCTTTTTGGAGCCAATTGAATCGGTAGACCGCCGCCGCTTCCTGGAGATAAAGGGGAATGGACCGGAGGGATTGGTAAAAACTGAAAGTCATGTTCCAAACCTGGCCCGTGAATATCATCAGGACCGCCGCCAATTCCAAACCGATATTGCTGTTGGGAAAAAGGGCGGCCAGGGCCAGGATCAACCCCGGCATAAAACCGAGGACGGGGATGCTTTGGAGGATGTCCAGCATGGGGATCAGGACTTTTTCGGCGATTTTGTCCTTGGCGGCCCAGTAACCGTAAGCGATGGTGAAAATAAAGGAGAGAAGATAGGCCATGAGGCCACGGCAGAGGGAGAAGAAGGTGTATTTAGGGAGGGCCCAGGGGGAAAGGTCGATCTCGATGGAGGAACGGTGCTGTCCCGTCCATTCGCCGGCGACGGTTAGGATCCCGAAAATCAACCCGATGAGCCCCAGCAGGAGGGAAAGGTCGATCCACCAAATTTTCTGGTATCGCGTCAGGAAGGAGGTGGCTTCGCCCCAAACTTTTTTGATCTGGCTGGGGGCGCTTCCGCCCAAAATGTTTTTAATTTCCATGGTGAGGAATCTTTCGTAACCGACTTGGAAAAGAATGGACTCAGAAGTCCGGGCATTTGCCTCCGGAGGGGATGGCAGCCCTGGACCGCCTCCTTCTCCGATGAACCTTCCAGAACCGCTTGGAAATCATAAGCCCCGGAGGGCGGAGGGGGAAGAAAAATGAAACAAAAGCCTTCAGGCGGTTGAGCGGATCAGGAGTCCCAATAGAGCTCCCGCCAGGATCACCCAGGCTTCCGGAATTTTACTCAAACTTAATATGGCCAGGGCCCCCGCCGCGAGAAGAAGGTTGGGAATATCCGTTAGGTTCTGGAGGCCCAGCCACAGGACCATGCCCGCCACGGCGCCAAGTGCCGCGGCCGTTATCCCTTTGACAAAAGCATCCAGCCCGGGATTGGAGGAACGGTCCTTGAAGAGGGGGGCCAGCAGGAGCACCAGGAGATAGGCCGGCAGGAAAAGCCCGCCGAAGGCGGCCAAGGCTCCCTGCCAACCCCGGATGAGAAATCCCATGAATCCCACCACCATCAGGAAGGGGCCGGGCGTGACCAATCCAACGGCGACCGAGTCCAAAAACTGACGGTCCGTGAGCCATCCTTGGTCCCGGACCATTTCCCCGTGGAGGAAGGGGAGGATCACTAGGCCGCTTCCAAAAACCAGCAAGCTGGCTTTGGCGAAAAAAAGAAAGAGCGCCGGGAGGGAGGGGGTTAAAAGGGGCGTCAAGAATACCCCCGCCCAGGGCTGGCCCAGCGCCTTGGGGACTCCCGACGGACTTTTGGAGGGGGCAAAAACCAGCCAGGCGATGAAACCATTTAACAAAAAGAGCCAAATGGACACTTGACCGGTCAAAGCCGTCAGGGCCGCCACCATCAGGAAAAGAATCCGGTAAAGCAAGCGCATGAGGAAAACGGGCCGGGAAAGATCAAAAGTGGACTTGGCCAGGATACCGATGACGGTGCCGCCCATTCCGTACAGGATGGATCGTAGAAAGGCCGTATTTTCAAAATGCCGGTATAAAAGACCTAAGACCAGGCTGAGGCAAAAAGAGGGAAGAAGGAAAACAAGGCCGCAGAGAAGCCCTCCCCAGGTCCCCCTTTTGGTCGTGCCGATAAAAACCACCAATTGGGGAGCCACGGGGCCAGGAGCCGTCAAGCTAAGGGCAAGCCCTTTTTGATAATCTTGGTCGGAAATCCATCGGCGCTTTAATACTAAATCCTTTTGGAGATGCTGAACCAATACCAGTGAGCCGCCCAAAATCGTTGAACCTAATTTTAGAAAATAGTAAAGCAGGCCCGCCCAAGAGTATTCATCGCGGCTGTTCTTGATGTCCATAGGGACGATGTTAAGGTATCATCGGCGTTATTTGGAGGACTAATTGAATCTCCGGTTTTTTTCATTCTTATTAATGGCCGCCGCTTTTTCCAATTCTCCCGCGGAAGCGGTCCCAGGCGGGTGGAGTTCAGTCGAGAAAATTATGGGACGCGCTGGACAGGAAAGGGAGGGGGGATTCCTAGTCGAGATTCCCAGGGCCGATCTGAACGTGACGGTTCAAGGAATTCCCTTGGAGCCTGAGTTGGCCCTCACCAGCCGTTTTTTCTTTAGACCCATGGCGAAGGGCACCCTCCTGTCGGGGGAGGTGGTTTTGCTGGAGTCGGAAGTCCCCCGAGTCGAGGCTGAAATGACCCAAAACGGTTTTCAACCCTTGGGTGTTCAAGATTTTCTCCCCAATGGATACCCCTCCCTCCGAATCCTCTATATAAGTGGTCAGGGTTCGCGGGCGAACCTGGCCCAGGCTTTGAGGCGGGTCTTAACCGCCAAGCCCTTGAGCGAGAATAGGGAAGAACCTGCCCCCCGCCAAGCTCCGCCGCCTACTCCCGCTGCCCCTGCCCCCAGTCCGGCCATTGTTTGGGCGGGGGTGGAGTCGGTTTTAGGCCCAGGCAAGCTTTTGGGAAAGGTTCTCAGCTATGAAATTGAGCCAGCCGCCGCCGGAACCCCTGAAAGCCCCGGCACTCCATTCGGGGTAGGATTGGAAACCGTCCTTCGGCTTCAAAAGGTCCAGGGAGTGGTGGTCGGAAAGAAAAAGGGTTGGGGTTGGGGGAGCGCGATTTCAAAGGATATCGTGGCTGGGACCGGCCGGATGTTATTGGACGAAGGCAGGGCGGAAGAAGTGAAGGATCGGTTGGAAAGAAGGGGCCTGTGGGTCGCCAAGCCGCGGAATCCGGATGGAAACGCCAGGCAGGTGTGGCTTTATTTTTGGGTTTTGGGGCCTTCCACCGAAGCCGCGGAAACCCTCCAGGAGGTTTGGAAGCGGATGGAGGGGGTAAAATCGAAATAACAAATTTTGGCGGAAACGACGTTTCTCGTGAAATGTTCCAAAAGGATGACCGAGCTCATAAAGTCGTTCCCGTAACTTCTCTATTTTGCTGAATGGTTCGTGTTAAAATGTCGTGCTTTCGCCGGATCGATGCCAAAAATTAAGGGGGCGTTTATGTCAGCCACAGCGTTAACTAAAGCGAATTTTGGAATACTCGGAATCGCCGTCATGGGCGAAAACTTGGCCATGAACATGGAAGACCATGGTTTTTCCGTGGCGGTTTGCAATCTCCGCAGCGACCGGGTTACCCCCTTCATGAAAAAAAATGAGGGAAAAAAATTCATCGGAACCAGGACGCTGGAAGAATTGGTCAACGCCCTGGAAACCCCGCGGAAAATCATGATCATGCTCAAGGCGGGGGACCCGGTGGATGACGCCATTAAAATGCTCAAACCGCTCCTTTCCAAGGGCGATATCATCATCGACGGGGGAAATTCCTGGTTCAAGGACACCCAGAGGCGCGAAGCGGACCTGACGAAGGATGGTTTTTATTTTTTCGGGGCTGGTGTCTCGGGCGGTGAGGAAGGCGCCCGTTTCGGCCCCTCCATCATGCCGGGCGGATCGCCCAAGGCCTATGAGTTTGTCCGGCCGATATTCGAGGCCATTTCAGCCAAGACCAATTCGGGCCCCTGCGTCACCCATTGCGGCCCCGACGGGGCCGGGCATTTCGTGAAGATGGTCCATAACGGCATTGAGTACGGCGACATGCAATTGATCGCCGAGGCTTACGATATTCTCCGTAAGGTTTTAGGATTGAGCGCGACCGAAATCGGCGCCATTTTCACCGAATGGAATAAAGGCATCCTGGATTCCTTCCTGATTGAATTGACCGCTCAAGTTTTCACGGTCAAGGATGACGAGACGGGCAAACCCCTGGTGGACCTGATTTTGGACAAGGCGGGGCAAAAGGGAACGGGCAAATGGACGGCGCAAATCGCCTTGGACATGGGGATCCAGATTCCCACCATCATGGCTTCCTTGGACGGCCGCGGCATGTCCAGCATCAAGGAAGAAAGGGTGATGGTCAGCAAACAGATCAAGGGCCCGGCTATTTCCTACAAGGGCGATAAGCAAGCCTTGATCGACGCCGTGCGGGACGCCCTCTACGACTCGAAAGTCTGTTCTTATACCCAAGGCATGAGGCTGATCAAGGCCGCCTCCGACGAATACAAGTGGAACGTCAACCTGAGGGAAATGGCCAGAATTTGGAAGGGCGGCTGCATTATCCGCGCCAAGCTGTTGGACGAGATCATGAAGGCCTATGACCGTAATCCGAACCTGCAGTCCCTTTTGTTGGATGAATCCTTCAAGAAGCAGATTGAATCAACCCAGGGCAATTGGCGCAAAGCCATTACCGTGGCGGTGGAAAACGGAATCCCCACCCCGGCCATGAGCGCCAGTTTGGCCTACTTCGACAGCTACCGCACGGCGGACCTGCCGCAGAACCTGACTCAAGCCCAGAGGGACTTTTTCGGTTCCCATACCTACGAGAGGGTGGACCATCCGGAAAGGGGCTTCATCCATACCGATTGGCTGTCGAAAACCAAGTCCTAAAGCCGGAAGTTGAAATTAAGCGGAACCAGGCGGTCTTCCTGGACGTCTAATGACTAGTGAATAGCCGCTGGTTGACAACCGCGGTGGATCAGAGGATTTCGGTTTTCAGTTTTTAAAAAGGAGAGAAAGATGAAAATCAAGATAATGCTGTTTAGTTTGTTGCTGGCGGGGCTGTCCCTTGGCCGGGCTGCCGCCCAGAATTTCAGTTTGGGATTGGAAGCCGGGGCGAACTTCTCGAATTTCCTCGGGGCGGATGTCAGCACCATCAGCGGGGCGAACGATTCCAAACTGGGTCTGGTGGGAGGCGGGTTCTTGAGCCTCAATTTCGGGAACAGCTTCGCCATCCGTCCCGAGGTTCTTTATGAGCAAAAGGGAAACCAGATATCGGGGACCAGCACCTCCACCCAGTTGGATTACATTGAAATTCCGGTGCTTTTGAAGCTTTCGTTGGGTTCGCCGGTGGTTAATCCCGGAATTTTATTCGGCCCTTCCTTTGCTTGGAATGTGGTCGCCAAAGACGCCTCTGGCGGCAACATTTCCAACATTGCCACTTCGGATGTGGGCCTGGTGGCCGGGGTGGAAGTGGATATCGACAAATTTTTGGTCAGCGGGCGTTATGAATTGGGCCTGGACAATGTGGCGCAAAACGTGAATATCCAAAATGGCACTCTGACCTTTTTGGTCGGCTTTTCGTTTATGTAATAGGGAGTCAGGACGTTAAAAATGCACCAAGGCCCGGGAGCCCCCGGGCCTTTTTTTTGCCTAATCCTTGTGGGGGATCCAGGCGGCCTACCAGGGCTTGTGAAATATTTCACATCTATTTTATGAAAAGGACGGATAGGCCTCAAAATTCGGGAATTTGAGGCCTAAAAATGAATAGTTTGTGAAATATTTCACATTGACCAAATGGTTTAAAACTCCTTATAATTCGCTCTAATTTCACCCATTGCCCCCCGCCAAACCAGCCTTACTTCCGGGTGAAAGCTTAAGCGTTGACCGGAGGCTAAGCGTGAATTTCGAGCTGATTGAAAACCTACTTCCCATCGTTCTTTCCCTTTTCCTCGCCATGGCGGTTCCGGCGGCCATGCTGTTGTTATCCAAGGCCCTAGGACCCCGCAAGGACAACGAAACGAAGCTTTCCCCTTACGAATGCGGAATCCAATCCAGCGCCCTTACGGGGGACGCCCGCCACCGTTTCAACGTGAAATTTTACCTGGTGGCCATGTGCTTCCTGGTATTCGACGTCGAGATCGTATTTCTCTTTCCCTGGGCGGTGCTGTTCCAAAAAATGGCTTGGGGCGGGTTCCTTTCAATGTTGGGGTTCCTTGGCGTCCTGGCCTTTGGTTGGTTTTACCTCTGGAAAAGGGGGGCCTTGGAATGGGAGTAGAAACTTTTCCGGCCATCACCACCCGCAAGGACGCTGTCATCGCCTGGGGGCAAAAGAACTCCCTCTGGCCCATGCCCTTCGGAACCGCCTGCTGCGCGATCGAGTTCATGGGGGTGGTTTCCTCGGTGTTTGATATTTCCCGGTTCGGAGCCGAGTTGGTGCGTTTCTCCCCCCGGCAATCGGACCTTTTGTTGGTCGCGGGGACCGTCACCTTCAAGCAGGCCCCCATCCTGAAACAAATTTACGAGCAGATGTGCGAGCCCAAGTGGGTGATCTCGATGGGCGTCTGCGCCTCCTCGGGCGGGTTTTATAACAACTATTGCACGGTGCAGGGCATCGACCAGATCATCCCGGTGGACGTGTACATTTCCGGATGCCCCCCCAGGCCGGAAGCTATTTTGACGGCGGTGATGAAGCTCCAGCACAAGATCGAGAATCCGGGAACGACGCCGGCGGCGCAGTTCATGGCAAAGGAACCGAAGTTTGATTATTAACAACCTTTTCACCACGGAGTCACAGCTGGACAAAGGCCTTTGGGTGGAAATGGAAAATATTTTTTCGAACCGCAACTTTGCGATCTGCCTTAGGCGGCATGGGGTGAAAGGTGGGAGGTTTTGATGGAATTCTCGGCGCTATTGGAAAAATTGAAAGAAAAAACCCCCCAAGCCATTCTTGGTTCGGCGGATCGTTTTGGCGCCCTGGAGGTCCAGGTGGACCGCGCCCAGCTCGCCGGCATGGTGAAAATACTGCGGGATGACCCGGAATTTCAGTTCGACATGCTCGTGGATATCGTCTCTGTGGACTATTCGGCCTTTTCCGGATGGACCGGTGAGAGGTTCGGCGTGATTTATCATTTGAAATCCCTGGGCCATGGCCACCGAATTCAACTCTCCCTGACCGCCCCCGAGGACGGGCCGGTGGTGCCGAGCCTCACCACCCTTTACGCCAACGCTGATTGGCTGGAAAGGGAGGCCTTCGACCAGATGGGTATCCGTTTCTCCGGCCATCCCAACTTGAAGCGGCTTTTAAACCACCATGAGTTCGTGGGACATCCCCTGCGGAAAGACTATCCCATCACCCGCCGCCAGGCGCTTTCCATGAATGAGTCGCTGATGGACGAGATGGAAGTCCGCTTAAAGGAAAAGGGCTACGTTTGACGCGGGTTAACCATTTGTCATTGAAAGTCGGCGTTATTAAAGAGGAAAAACGATGAATGCGATCGACACGAAAACTTTACTACCTGTCGAGTCCTCTTCCCGGGGATTGAACTCGGTTCAATCCCTTGAGAAAAAGGACCTGGTCATGGTGAACCTGGGACCCAGCCACCCGGCGACCCACGGCACCTTGCGGGCGCTTTGCGCCCTGGACGGCGAAACCATCGTGGCGGCGGTCACCGAGATCGGCTACCTGCACCGTGGTTTTGAGAAGGACTGCGAGGTCCATACCTTCCAGCAATGCATTCCCTACACGGACCGGCTTAATTACGTATCCGCCATCATGAACAACGTGGGCTTCTGCAAGGCCGTGGAGCGCATGATGAATATTCAGGTTCCGGAAAGGGCGATTTACATCCGGGTCATCACCAGCGAGCTCAACCGCATCATTGACCACTTGGTTTGCGCCGGCGCGAACCTCGTGGATATCGGCGCCCTTACCAATTTCTGGTATTCCTTCAACGTGCGGGAAAAGGTTTACAACATTCTCGAAAAGCTTTGCGGAGCGCGCTTGACGTCCAGCTATACCCGCATCGGGGGCCTTTCGCGCGATGTTTATCCGGCTTTCGGCGCGGAAGTCACGGCGGTATTGAAAGAAATACGAAAAGGTGTTTTGGATGTTCAGAAACTGGTTACCAAAAACCGGATTTTCCTCGACCGCACCAAGGATATTTGCGTTATCTCGAAAGAGAAGGCGATTTCCTACGGCTGGACGGGGCCGACGCTTCGGGCCAGCGGGGTTGAGTACGACCTGCGCAAAGCCGAGCCCTATTACCATTATGAGGACTTTAAATTCGACGTTCCTGTGGGAAGCCGGGGCGATATTTTCGACCGCATTTTCATACGTTTTCTTGAGATCGAGGAATCCATCCACATCATCGAGCAGGCCCTGGGGAAATTACCCAACGGTCCGGTCATGACGGACGACAAGAGGGTGGCGCTTCCTCCCAAACAGCAGACCTACGGAAACATCGAAGGGTTGATGAATCACTTCAAGATCATCATGCACGGCATTTGTCCCGAGCCCGGGCGGGTCTATGACGCCACCGAGGCCGCGAATGGGGAATTGGGTTTTACGATTGTCTCGGACGGATCGAAGAATCCCTACCGTATCAAGTGCCGGCCCCCCTGTTTCATGAATTTCGCGGCTTACCACACCATGATCGAGGGGACGATGATCGCCGACGCGGTTGCGAATTTGGGGTCGATCAACATCATTGCGGGCGAACTGGACCGTTGAAAAAATCAATTAGGAGTGAGGAGTTGGCGGTGAGAAGTTCAAAACTCCCAACCTCTCGCTCCTAACTTCTAACTTGGGAAAAGGGAATTCGAAATGGCCGTACAGTTCAAAAAAGAAACCTTGGAAGAGTTCGAGGCTATTGCCAAGCGCTATCCCTTGCGCCGGGCCGCGCTCCTTCCGGCCCTTTGGCTGGCCCAAAGGGAATTCGGCTGGATCTCCACCGACGCCATGGTGGCTGTGTCCGAACTGGTGGGCTGTTCCCCCATGCAGGTGATGGAAGTTGCCGAGTTCTACACCATGTATCAAAAGAAAAAGCCCGGACAGTACCATCTTCAGGTGTGCCAAACCATTTCCTGCCTCTTAAACGGCTCGGAAGAAATCAAAAAGGTGATCGAGAAGAAGCTCGATTTAAAACCAGGCGAGACAACGCCCGACGGGAAATTCAGTTATCAACCGGTCGAATGCCTGGCCTCCTGCCACACGGGGCCCTGCATGCAGGTGAACGACGACTATCACGAGAACCTGACCCCCCAAAGCACCGAGAAGTTGATCGAAGAATTGAGGAAGAAATAAATGGCCGAATTTCAACCTCAACTCACCAGGCGGTTTGAAACCAAGGACGGCCACCAACTCAAGGTCTACCTGGAGACGGGTGGATACGCGTCCTTAAAAAATCTTTTCGCCAAAAAACCCGCCGAGGTAATCGAGGAAGTGAAGTCCTCGGGTTTGAAGGGCCGTGGCGGGGCGGGTTTTCCGGCTGGCATGAAATGGTCATTTGTCCCACAAAACACGGGAAAACCTGTTTACCTGGTGGTGAACGCCGACGAGGGTGAACCGGGAACCTTCACCGACCGCTTCATGATGCTCTACGACCCTCATTTGCTGCTCGAAGGAATCATCTGCGCCAGTTACGCCATTGGATGCCACACTTCCTATATATACGTCCGGGGCGAATTCTTGGAGCAGATCAACCGTTTGAACGCCGCCATTGAGGACGCTAAAAAAGCCGGCTATCTCGGAAAAAATATCCAGGGTTCAGGTTTTGATTTGGAAGTTTATGTCCACCGGGGAGCGGGAGCCTACATCTGCGGGGAAGAGACGGGGCTCCTGGAATCACTCGAGGGCAAAAAGGGGCAGCCCCGCATCAAGCCGCCCTTTCCGGCCATCGTGGGGGCCTTTGGCTGCCCCACCATTGTGAACAACGTGAAGACGCTGTCCTCGGTTCCCTGGATTATTGAAAATGGCGCCGCGGCCTACGCCGCTATCGGCACGAAGGAATCTCCCGGTACCCATGTGTTCGGGCTTTCGGGCCACGTCCACCAAACCGGCTTTTGGGAAATGCCCTTCGGCCTTCCCATGATGGAATTTATCGAGAAGTACGGCAAGGGCGTTAAGGGCGGCAAGCTCAAGGCCGTCATTCCCGGCGGATCCTCCTGTCCGGTATTGACCGCGAAGGAGTGCGAGGACTTGACCCTCTCCTACGAGAGCATGAGGGACCACAAGACCATGTTTGGCACGGGCTGCGCCATCATCATGAACGAGCATACGGACATGGCCAAGATCCTCAAGAACCTGACCCATTTCTACCGGGACGAGTCCTGCGGCCAATGCACGCCCTGCCGGGAAGGGAGCGCTTGGGAGGACAGGATCCTCAAGAAAATCCTCGCGGGGGAAGCCGCGGCCAAGGAATTGGACCTGATGCTGGAAATCGCGGACAACATGGAAGGCAAGACTATCTGCGTCTTCTCCTCCGCCCTGGCCTTCCCGGTGCGGAGCTTCATCAAAAAGTTCCGGGAGGATTTTGAAAAGTACTGCAAGCCGACGGCGGTTTCGGTTCCGGAAAAGGTGTCTTAACAATGATTTACCACCAAGACACCAAGACACCAAGAAAATCATTTACCGGAAAGGGCGGAATTAAAAGCCTTTCTTGGCCCCTTGGTGCCTTGGTGGTGAAAATGAGGTTTTAGGATTTATGGCGAAAATCACCATCGATGGAAAACAAATGGAAGTGCCCGACGGAACCAACGTTCTGGAAGCGGCTTTGTCCAACCATATTCCCCTCGAGCACTTTTGCTACCAGCGCTACCTGCCGGTGGCCGGCAATTGCCGGACCTGCATGGTGGAGATCGAAGGGCCCAAGGGTCCGATGTTGACCGTTGGCTGCAATACCAAGGTTTCCGAGGGAATGGTGGTCCATACCCTAACCCCTAAGGCCAAGGCCGCCCAAAAGTCGGCCCTGGAATTCCTTTTATTAGACCATCCGCTGGATTGCCCGGTCTGTGACAAGGCGGGGGAGTGCAAGCTCCAGAACCAATATATGGAATACGGCCTCTATGATTTCCGGCGCGGCGTGCCCCGGGATTTCAAGGGCGGCAAGGCGGAGGATATCGGGGAGCATATTATCCTGGACCAGGAACGCTGCGTGCTTTGCACCCGCTGCATCCGTTTCGTGGATGAGGTCCCGAAAACGTCCGAGCTGGGCATTGTGAATCGAGGCCATGCCTCCACCATTACCACCTTCCCGGACCGCCGCTTGGATAACGCCTACTCGGGCAATGTGACCGACATTTGTCCGGTGGGCGCCTTGACCCTCAAGGAATTCCGATTTAAGCAAAGGGTCTGGTTCCTCAAAAAAACCGATTCCATTTGCCCTGGATGCGCGAGGGGATGCAACATCACGGTGGAGCATAATAAGGGAAAGGTTTTCCGCTTCATGCCGAGGGACAACTCGGAGCTCAATAAGACCTGGATCTGCGATGAGGGAAGGTTTTCCTACGACTATTACCAAACCAACCGGGTCACGGAAGTTCGCCTAGGCCACGGAATCAGCACGCTGGCCAAGGGGATCGATTCCTTGGCGAACATACTCGAGGCCCTGTCCCGGGAGGAAGTGGCCGGAATCGCGTCCCCTGCCGCGGCCCTGGAGGACAACTATCTTTTGAAGAAACTTTTCGAGAAAAGATTCAACGTCAAAAACCTGGCCGCTCCTTTCTGGGGCAAACCGGGGGCCGGGGACCCTATCCTTAAACTGCCGGACAAGACCCCTAACGCGCAAGGGTTGAAACTGTTGGGGATTGATCCCGAGGGAAAAGAACTGCTCGCCAAAATTGAAAAGGGCGCCATTAAGGTCGTCATCATGATGCACAACAATCCTTTCGGCCAGGACGAGGAAAGGGCCAAGAAGGTTTATGGAAAAGTGAACGCCTTGATCGTGCTGTCGGTCCATCAAACGAAAGTCGCGGAGCTGGGATCCATGCTTTTTCCCGTCCGTCCCTTCACGGAAAAGAACGGAACTTTCGTCAACGGCACCAGCCGCCTGCAAAAATTCAAGCAGGCCATTGAGCCTGAGAATCCGGATGTGGTGGAAGCTTCCATGTGGATTTGCCGTTTGGCGAAAGCCTTGAAGGTAGAGGGGTTTGAGTTTGAGGACACTCCCGCCGTGTTCAACGCCATGGCCAAGGAAGTCCCGCTTTTGAACGGGTTAACTTTTAGTTCGATACCTTCCGCGGGGAAGGTATTGGATCTTCCGCCGGCCGCGGCTGAGCCTTTCCAGGGCATCAAATCCCAACCGAACGTATTGGGGAAAGCGAAAGAATGAAACGCAAACCAGTTACCACAGGTCCCTTTGGGACCCCGGAGGGCACCGTTAAGAAAGTCCTTGGTTTAATATCAACCGTCTTTAATCCTGTCTTGATGGTCCCCAAGGGACCTGGGGTGAAAATGTTGGAGGTTCATGTTGGATAACCACCTTTTTACCCTAATTAATATCGCGGTCATGACGGTGGTCATGTGGTTGACACCGCTCCAATTCATCCCATTTTTCATCTGGCTGGAGCGGAAGGGAAGCGCCATCATTCAGGACCGAATCGGGCCCAACCGGGCGGAAATTTTTGGCGTCCGCTTATTTGGAATGGTCCATAACTTCGCGGATGTCATCAAACTCCTGATGAAGGAAAACATCACGCCCTCCCACGCCAATGGTTTTTATTATTGGCTGGCGCCCTTTTGGTCCATGACGGTTTCGCTGCTGCCGCTGTTGATCATCCCCCTGGCCGCGCCCATGGAAGTCGCCGGCCACAGCCTCCGGTTCCAGGCCGCGAACTTTAGCGTGGGGGTCCTCTATATTCTTTCGATTACCAGCATGGGGGTCTTTGGGGTCATCCTGGCGGGCTGGGCCTCGAACAACAAATTTTCCCTCTTGGGAGGGCTTCGTTCCTCCGCCCAGATGATTTCCTATGAATTATCCATGGGCCTGTCCGTGGTGGGGCTTTTGATGGTGTTCCAAGGCGTGAAAGTGGACGCGATTGTGGAGACCCAAGGAGGGCTTTTGACCCTGGCGGGCCACACCCTTCCCTTCCCCCATTGGGGGATCTTTCTCCAACCGGTGGGCTTCTTTCTTTTCCTGGTGGCCTCTTTCGCCGAGACCAACCGCAATCCCTTTGACTTGGCCGAGGGTGAATCCGAATTAGTGGCTGGTTACCATATCGAATATTCCAGCGTGAAGTTCGCCTTATTCTTCATGGCCGAGTACTCCAACATGGTGGTGGCGGCCTTTTTGATTTCAACCTTATTTTTGGGCGGCTACCAGGTTCCCTTTGCCCCGACTCAAGTTCTTCTTCAAAAACCCCAATTGACCCTCCTGTTGTTGTGCGGGGGGGGGATCTTGGCCGGCGGTTTCCTGGGAAGGGTCCTCTATTTAAGCGCCTTGGATCAAAAAGTTCTGCATACTGGGATGAAACGCTGGGAACCTTTCATATTCTCAGCCGTGGGTTTCGGCGGGGCCGGTATGTCACTGGGCCTGCTGGTCTTTTCCCATTTTGTGGCCTTGCCGGTTTGGGCCCCTGGTGTATTAACGGCCTTGCTGCAAATGATTTGCCTTCTCATCAAAGTCCTCTTTTTCTGCTGGCTTTTCGTGTGGGTGCGTTGGACCATGCCCCGGTTCCGTTACGACCAGCTCATGAACCTGGGATGGAAGCTGATGCTGCCTTTGGCGCTGCTGAATTTGCTGGTGACGGGTGTTTTTATTTTGGTCCAAAAACAATGATTTGCCGCAGAGACGCAGAAAAGGTAAAAATAGGGGTTTTATGAAAATTGTTGAGCGGCCTGAAATGACAGGTTCCCAAAAGCTCTACCTGGGCGAAGTCCTCAAGGGGCTCCTCGTGACGATGGGTCATGTCTTGAGGAATTTAATGAATCCCAAGGGGATGCCGGTAATTTTTTTTCCGGAACAAAAGAAGGCCCTGCCGCCGACCACCCGGGGACGCCACCGCCTGATGAAGAGGGAGGATGAGTCGCCCCGTTGTACGGCCTGCATGTTGTGCGCCACCGCCTGCCCGGCAGAGTGCATCCATATTAAGGCGGCTGAATCAGCCGACCCGAACGTGGAGAAACTGCCGGAAAAATTCGAGATCGACATGCTTCGCTGTGTTTTCTGCGGTTTTTGCGTGGACGCCTGCCCCTTGGACGCCATCCGGATGGATGTGCCGGAAATCGCCATCGCGGGCTACACCAGGGACAGCTTGGTTTATGGCAAGGAATTTTTGATGGACCATGACAATAAAGATATCGTGCCGGAATATAATCCGCCGCGGCCGGTGATTTGGACGCACGGGCCCCATGCCAAGCCATAGGCTTGGCATGGGGCGTTCGTAATTGGAAATTAGGAAAGAGGCATTCAGTCGTAGTTTGGAAGGGAAATAAGGTGATTTTCATTTGCGAAATTCAAATGAGAATCTTCCAAAATTCCTGATTCCTGACTACTAATCCATCCTTGGAGCATCACTTGTTGGAAGCCGCCGTCTTTTACATCCTAGCCGCCCTGTTGTTGGGCTTCGGGTTATTGGTGATCACCCGCACCAACCCCATTGGGTCCGCGCTGTCCATGGTGGGGGCCTTTGTGGCTTTGGCCGCCCTCTACGCCACGTTATCCGCTTCCCTGGCGGCGATCATCCAGATCCTGGTTTATGCCGGCGGCATTATGGTGTTGGTGATTTTCGTCATCATGCTATTGAACCTGGCTCCGGAGGACTTGAGGCCCTTAAAGGCCCGGGCCGTTATGATCCCGGCGGTTTTGTTATTGGTATTGGGAGGCGCGCTGGGCCCGCTGTTTTTGGTGGTTTTTCCTTCGGGCCAATGGAAGTTCGCCGACATTCCGGAGGATTTTGGAAGCATTGGAGCTGTCGGAATGAAGGTTTTTTCGGATTATTTATTTCCGTTCGAAATGCTTTCCCTGCTCCTCTTGGCGGCGGTAGTGGGGGCCTTGGTCCTTTCAAAGCGGAAGCTTTGAAAGGACCAATTAACCTTTCGGGATGCGGAATTCGTAAATTAGTTCAAAAAGGATGATTTGAAATGGATTTGCTTTACCCTGTTTCGCCGACCCATTATCTCGTTCTCTCGGCCATTTTGTTCGCCATTGGGATCGCGGGAGTCTTGACCCGCAGGAATTTATTCGTTTCCCTCATGTCCTTGGAACTGATGTTGAACGCGGTCAACCTTACCTTCGTTACTTTTTCCCGAGTGAACGGGGATTTGACGGGCCATGTGTTCGTTTTGTTCGTGGTGGCGGTGGCGGCGGCGGAAGCCTGCGTGGGACTGGCTATCGTGATCGCGCTTTTCCGTATAAAAGAAACGGTGGATTTGGATTTGTTCAAAAGTCTTAAAGGATAATCATCAACCACGGAGTGAACAGAGTTACGCAGAGTAAGACAAGAATTTTATTAAGCACTAACGTTCAGAATGCCTTGTATTGCCTTACTCTGTGTAACTCTGTTCACTCTGTGGTTCAAAATTTAAGTTTGAGGTTTGCATGCTGAAATTGGAACATTTTCAAAACATAGCCCTGATCAACTTTGATTGGATCTGGTTGATCGCCGTGGCCCCCCTGATCGGGGCGGCCGTCAACGGATTATTGACGCTCACCGCTTCCCGCGGGAAGCCTGCCTTTCCCCGGGCCCTTTACGCCACGGTCGCCTGCGGAGCCGCGATCGCATCCTTTATCGCGGCCTGGTTTACCTTTCTTCATTTCAACGGATTGCCCGACAACAGTATTTTGGTGGAGGATCTTTTTGATTGGATGGACGCGGGTTCGTTCCAGGTTAAAATGAACCTGCAATTGGACTCCCTCTCCCTGGTGATGGTGGTTTTCATCACATTTGTCTCAAGCTTGATCCACCTATATTCAATTGGTTATATGAAGGATGACCCTGGATTTGGCCGCTACTTCACCTATTTGAATCTGTTTTTGTTTTCCATGTTGGTTCTGATCATGGCCCAAAACCTGCTGGTTTTATTCCTGGGATGGGAGGGGGTCGGCTTTTGTTCCTACCTCCTCATCGGTTTTTGGTTTGAGGACGAGGCCAAGGCCAACGCTGGTAAAAAAGCCATCATCGTCAACCGAATCGGGGACGCCGGGTTCCTGGCGGGCCTGCTCATGGTCTTCGCCCTGGCCGGAACCTTTAATTTCAACGATCTTCAAGCCCACAAAATGGTGTTTAGCAATCTCTCGGCCACCATCGTTTGCCTCTGCTTCTTTTTTGGGGCAGCCGGGAAGTCCGCCCAGATTCCCCTTTATGTTTGGCTTCCTGACGCCATGGCGGGCCCCACGCCTGTATCCGCCCTCATTCATGCCGCGACCATGGTCACGGCGGGCGTTTACCTGGTGGCGCGCCTGCATTTCCTTTTCGTGCTCGCGCCTTGGGCTTCCATGGTGGTGGCGGTCATCGGGGTCTTGACCGCGCTATTGGCGGCCACGATCGCGGTGACGCAAAACGACATCAAGAAAGTCCTGGCCTACTCCACGATTTCCCAGCTGGGCTTTATGTTCCTGGGGGTTGGCGTCAGCGCCTACAGTGCCGGAATCTTTCACTTGATTACCCATGGATTTTTTAAAGCCTGTCTTTTCCTGGGGGCCGGATCGGTGATCCACGCCATGAAGGGGGAGCAGGACATCCGCAAAATGGGAGGCCTTTTAAAGCATATCCCCCTTACCAGCCTTTCCTTTCTTTTGGGATGGCTGGCCATTTCCGGGATATTGCCCCTTTGCGGGGGATTCAACAGCAAGGACGAGATCCTTTGGCGCGCCCTAGCCACCCCCAACGCAGTCTTTCCGCTTTTGCCGGAGCTTCTTTATTTTACCGCCCTGGCGACGGCCTTTCTCACGGCCTATTACATGACCCGCCTGGTCGTTTTGGTTTTTTTCGGCGAGTACCGGGGCGACAAGGAAGTCTTCGGGCATTTGCACGAATCACCCCGTTGGATGACCATTCCCTTGTTTGTTTTGGGGATCGGCTCGCTGGTTTCCGGCTGGATCGGCATGCCCGAGGCCATCGGGGGAGGCAACGCGCTGGGGAAGTTTTTGGACCCTCTCTTCCATCTCTCGACCCTGGAAGCGGACGGCGTCTCCAAGAAAATGGAGCCCCTATTGATGCTGATGTCCTTTCTCGTGGCGGGATTGGGCGCGGGAGTGGCTTGGTATGTTTATGGATTGAAACACGTTTTGAGCCAGAGGATATTCAAGCTTATTCCCGGCGGGAAAAAAGTCATCGAGCAAAAATATTACGTGGACGAGCTTTATGAACTCACCGTGGTGAAATGGGTGAAGGGGTTGGCCTATTGGATTTCGGACAAACTGGTGGAGCAGCTGCTCATCAACCGGGTCCTCGAGGCCCTGACCCGGGGCCTCTACGCCCTGGCGGGGATATTAAAAAAACTCCAAGTGGGTTTGGTCCGGGTTTACCTGGCCTACGTGGTCGCCGGCGCGGGGCTGTTGATTTATTTGATGCTGCATTAAGGGCAGGTTTCAGGGTCAAGGTCTCAGGTTCCGGCTGGAACCTTGAACCTGGCCCCTAATCAAAAAGGGGTTTGAAAGTGATTTTATCCATACTCATCGGTTTGCCGTTATCGGGAGCCCTGTTGGTCGCCCTTTTTCCCCAGGCTAAGGCCGCGAAGACCTTGTCGCTCATGGTCGCCTTCATCACTTTTGTTTTTTCCCTGGCCCTTTATAACGGATTCGACCTCTCGGATGGGGGATTTCAGTTCAAGGAACAGGCCCCGCTCGTTCCCTCCCTGGGCATCCATTACAGCCTGGGTATCGACGGCCTCTCCCTTTGGCTGATTCTTTTAACCACCTTTCTGACGCCTTTGGTTCTTCTGGCCAGCTTCAAAGCGGTTGAAATAAATGTCCGGGGTTTTTACGCCTGCCTTCTTCTTCTGGAATCCTCGGTCGTGGGGACCCTGGCCTCGACGGATATATTCCTTTTCTATCTCTTTTGGGAGCTCATGTTGATCCCCGCTTTTTTCCTGATCGGGGTTTGGGGAGGCCCGAACCGGGTCAAGGCCACGGTCAAGTTCGTCCTTTTTACGATGTTGGGGTCCCTCCTGATGCTGGTCGCGCTTCTTTACGTGACGCATGAGGTCAAGAGCTTCGAGTACGCCAAGATCTTCGAGCATTTTTTCCCGGAGGACGTCCAATTCTGGTGTTTTTTGGCCTTTGGCCTGGCTTTCTTTATCAAAATTCCACTCTTTCCCTTTCACGGATGGCTGCCGGACGCCTATACGGAGGCCCCCGCCGGGGCTACGGTCATGTTGTCCTCGGTCCTGGTGAAATTGGGAGCCTATGGCCTCTTGCGATTCTGCGTTCCCTTATTTCCCAACGCGGCCAAGGATTTCGCCCCCTGGATCATGGTGTTGGCCCTGGCCGGGGTGGTGCATGGAGCCCTCATGGCCTCGATCCAAACGGACTTTAAGCGTTTGGCCGCCTATTCCTCCTTATCCCACATGGGGATGATCGTGCTGGGCATCTTCACCTTTTCCTTGACCGGGCTTCAAGGCGGCGTTCTTCAAATGATCAGCCACGGTGTTTACATGGCGGGTCTTTTCCTTTTGATGGGCATGCTTTACCAACGGCGCCAATCCCATGAGATGGATTCCTACGGCGGAATGGCAAAGGTCGTTCCAGTCCTATCCACGGCTTTTCTATGGATGATGCTGGCGGCGGCGGGCCTTCCTGGTTTCGCCGGGTTCGCCGGCGAGATATTGATCCTGGTGGCAGTTTATAAGAGCGCACCCCTGCTGGCCTTGACCGCCATCACCGGGTTTGTCCTCTCCGCCTGGTATCTTTTTAACCTCTACGGCAAGGTTTTCCTCGGGCCCGTGAAAAAGAAAGAAAATCAATCCGTCCCTGACCTTTCCTGGACCGAGGGACTGGCCCTATTACCCCTCGTCCTAGCCGTCCTTTGGATCGGCCTTAACCCCAATTTTTTCCTCAGGCCGATGGAAAAAACCCTGCAAATGAGCGTCATTGAAAAGCTCAAGCCGCCGCCCACGATGACGGATTTCGCCGCCCAACAGCGGCGACTTCAGGAAGAAGTGGAAAAAGGCAAAAAGAAAAAATAGTTAGTAATTTAGAAGTTAGTGGTTAGGAGTTGAAAAACCAAGGATGGGGGAAGTCGAAAACTTCTAACCCCTCACTGGCGCAAGAAATCCTCAAGAAAAGATAAAAAAGGTTAACCATGTTTTCACTGCCAACCGAATTAACAGCGTTGCTCCCCCTTTGGATCGTCACGGCCGGCTCCCTGTTTCTTTTGTTGCTGGAGGTCACCTTAAAAGAAGAGGGACGAAAGACCGCCCCCCTCTTGACGGGAACCTTTTTGGCGCTGGCCTTGGGCGCGACCTTTCGTCTTTTATCCGTTTCGGGCATGCCGGGACCGCTTTTTCACGGCGCCGTCGTGGTGGATCTCTATTCCCTGACGATGGGGGGCATCTGCCTCCTGTCCGCCCTGCTCACCTGCGTTTTTTCCTCCAGCTATTTGCGGCGGGAAAAAGCCGTTACCGGCGAATATTACGCCTTGTTGTTGATGGGAACCGCGGGGATGTTGACGTTGGTGCTGGCGGCGGAATTTTTAACCCTTTTCGTCGGATTGGAGCTGATGTCGCTGGCGGGGTACGTTCTGGCCGGGTATTTCCGCGTCCAGGAAAGGTCCACCGAGGCGGCCCTGAAATATTTCATGCTGGGAGTTTTCGCCTCGGCTTTCCTGCTTTACGGGATCGCGTTGCTCTACGGCGCCTCCCACACGACCCATTTTTCCGAATTGCGGCATTTTTTGGAACAGGGGAATACCCGTTCCCTTTTCGTGGAGTTGGGGGCGGCGCTTCTTTTGGTGGGCTTGGGTTTTAAGGTGGCCCTTGTTCCATTCCACGGATGGGCCCCCGACGTGTATGACGGAGCCGCCGCGCCGGTGTCGGCATTTCTTTCCACCGGCGTCAAGGCCGCGGCCTTTGGGGCCTTCGCCAGGATTTTCACGGAAGTTTTCGGCCTTCCCGGAAGCTGGTCCTGGTGTTTAGTGGTCTTGGCGGTCCTCACGATGACTTTGGGCAACTTGGGGGCCTTGGGACAGTCCAGCGTGAAGCGCATGCTGGCCTATTCCAGCGTGGCCCACGCGGGCTATCTATTGGTGGGTTTGTCGGCCGCCGCCCTGGCCCCGGCCGATGAGACGGAGCGGGCCGTGGCATTTTATCTTTTGGCTTACACCCTTATGACCGCCGGCGCTTTTGGCTGGATCGCTTGGTCCGCCGGCCAAAGCGAAACCAAAACCCAGATCGAGGATATCCGGGGTTTGGGGCTGCGCCAGCCTTGGATGGGCCTGCCCATGGCGGTTTTTATGTTTTCCCTGGCCGGGATGACGCCCACAGCCGGGTTCTTTGGTAAATACTTCCTTTTTAAACTAGCGGTCGATCACGGTTTATTATGGCTGGCGGTGGTCGCGGTCCTCAATAGTTTCATCTCCGCCTACTATTATTTAAGGGTGGTGGTGTATCTTTATATGAGGCCCTTGGAAGGGAAGGAACCGGCTTTGTTGCCCCTTTCCCTCGGCTTGCCCCTCGCTTTTATTCTTTGCGCAGCGGGAAGCCTCGTCGCCGGGTTTTTGAAATTTCCTTTTTGACGAAGGAGGTCGCTATGTCCCAATTCTCAAAGGGGATAAATTCGAGGAATAATCGGGACTATACCAACCACACAGGATATTTTTCGAAGGGAGGCTCGGCATGAAAGTCATCGCTGATCTTTGTGTTATACCCTTGGGCGTAGGCGTCTCGGTTTCCGAGTACGTGGCGGCCTGCGAGAAGGTCCTGAAAAAAGCCGGGTTAAAGATCCAGCTTCACGCCTATGGCACCAATATTGAGGGCGATTGGGATAAAGTCTTCAAGGCGATTAAGCGCTGCCATGAGGTGGTCCATCAAATGGGGGCGCCCCGCATCACCACGACCTTGAAGTTTGGAACCAGAATCGACCGCAGCCAAACCATGGAAGAAAAAGTCAAAAGCGTCAAAAAGCGCATGGCCCAACGGTAGTTTCAGCTTTTTCCGCCAATCCAACGACATATTTATCGGGGTTTGCCGCCAAAACTGGGATAAAATATTCCTGGGTCGTTATTCCTTGTCGGGAATAAGAGTTGGAAAGTCGCGCTGGGAGGTGCTTCGTGGGCCGCACACAAAAGGGTTCTCAGGGTTTTACGCTGATCGAATTAATGATTGTCGTAGCCATCATCGGCATCCTCGCGGCGATCGCTATTCCCCGATTCGGGCAAATGCTGGAAAAATCCAAGGAAGGGCAAACCAAGGGCAACCTGAATAGCATCCATTCGGCCGCCTCGATCTATTACAGCGACCAAAAAGGGATTTGGCCCACCACCCTCTCCGCTAATCCCTCTTATTCATTCAGCATGTATTTGGATTATTTAGGCCCTGTCAAGGCATCGGGCTATTACGTTCCCGGGGCCGTCAGTCCGACAGGCGCGGTGGTCGCCATGACGACGAACGGCGGAACCCCCAACTCCAGCGCGACCGGATGGTTGTATGACAGTACCAACGGATCCATGTACGTGAACAGCACCGTCAAAGACTCCAGAGCCGTCCCCTATTCCTTTTACGGATTCGAATAGACTTAAAATATTCCTGAATGCTTCCCGCTGGATTGAACCTCCGAATCAATGAGGGAGGAAGAGGCGGGATCGCGGAAATTCTTGGTTTATTTTAAACCCGGAGTGTAATGACCTTCTCCGGGACAGGCAGAGGACTACTCCAATAACAAGGAAAGGGAAAGTTGGATCCCGATTTGCGTCATGAAATCATCCGGGTTGGGGCTGTCGTAAACATAGGGCTGGTCAAAAAAGAAACCCAGATCGGCTTTGAAGCTTGAGTTTTTATAGCCTGCGCCGGCGGTGATGGCGGTTGAGACGACGCGCTGGCCGCTGGGGACGGTAAAAATACCCGAGGGGTAGGAAGAAGCCCCGGCATTGATGTCGTTCTCGTAGATGATTCCCGCCCGGAAAGCCCATTGATTTGAAATCCATTGCTCCCCGCCTAGACTGAGCTGATAACTGAAGAAATTGACCGGCTCGGCCGAAGCGCCGGCGGGCGTGAATCCGCCGCTGACCCCCTGCAGTCTCGCCTGAAGCCCCACCGTGTATTTTTCCAATCCCTCCAGACCCGTCCCCATTTGAAATTGCCAGGTCTGGCTGTCGGATAGGGCGGCCGGGTTTTGGCTTGGATCGAATAAACTCGTCGTGGTGGTTTGGAATAAAAAGGAAGCCCCGCTTTTAAGGGACATCAACCGTTGAAGGGGGCTGTTGGTTTTGAGGGCGCCCAGGACCGCCGTGGAACTGGTGCTTTGGTATTTGTGCGAAGGCTGGTTGAAAAGGGGATCGTTGGAGGATTCCTGTTGGAGGGAAATGTCGCCGTTGGAAATCCGGCCCAGAAGGACCGCTTGAAGGGAATTGGGGGACTCGAAATAAATTTCGGGGCCAAAGCTTTGGCTGTCGCCCTCCTGCAGCGATTGGCTCAGGTTGACCGTGATGGGTCCCGCCTCCTCCAGGACCATGTCCGTCTTGGAACGGCCTGGAATGAGGGCGCGGCTGTAAATCCCCCCGGCGATCACTCGGCTCTGCTGGGCCAGGGGATTGGCCGGGAAGGAAAGGAGCAATCCGCCGGTTCCCAGCAGTCCGCTGCCCGTGCCCTGGCCCGAATCCAGTTGGACCGCTCCGAAATATCCCGGCTTCAAGGCCAGGCTGGCTTGGGTCGCTTGAACCTGTCCGCCGAGGGCCAAGGCGCCGATTTTGATGGAAGTGCGGAAAAGTTCACGGGACCTGTCACGGCTTTGGTCCAAGACGCCGAAATCCGGCTGGGATTCGGTATGGAGGAGATCCCCGTCAAGTTGGATGGTCCAATCCTTCGAGGGTTCCAGGATAAGGCCGTGGTAGTCCAGGGAAGTGGAAAGGGGGTCCGTGACGGTCCCGTAAAAAGAGTTGGTGAGGTTGGAGGCCGCCGAGGATTGGGAAAGCCAGAAGCCCGCCAGGTCAAACCGGTTGGGGGACTCCAGGAAAGAAAGGCCTGCCGGGTTTCCGAAGATAAACGGTTTTAACTCATTCGATTCGTCCGAGAGAACGAGGCTCAATCCACCCGCCGAGTCCACCCTGGTTTCGGACGCGCGGCCAAGGGCCGCCAGGAAGAAGACGCCCCATAGGGTCCGGTAAAGGATTTTATTTTTTCGAGGGCGCATTTTTTCCGATTATAGCATGGGTTTATCCGGCTCCCCGTTCAAAGTGACTTTTTAAACAACGGGGGATATAATTTTCGGGCATTGAAGCCGTTCTTCTTGTGTTCCAACCATTCCGTCAAAGGGGCCGTTCCATGTATCGAAACTTAATATGCCTCGCGATCATTCTCCTGTGGATGCCAAGCGCCTGGGCCGACGAATTGAAACCTCCCGTGCCGCTGAATACAGGCGACGGCATGGACGTTCTGCCCCCCCCCTTGGACTTGGACCAACTGACCCCCGTGTCGTTGCCGGCCGCCTCCAACGCCGTGACGGGCCCCTCCGCCCAAGCCCAGTCCATCCTCAAGGTTTTGGACGAATCCCAATCCACCCCGACCCCCGCGGTTGTGAAAACCCCCGCCCTCGTTCCCACTCCGACCATGGCGGCGGCGGCCTTAACCCCAACTCCCTCCCCGGAAACCAAGAAAAATGCCGCGGCTGTTCCGGTTGCGTCACTGGGGCTATTCGCCGAGTATTTTCCCACCCTCAAGGGGACGAAGTGGTCCTATGAGTATTTAAAGGCGGCCCCCGGGGAGGAAGCGAAAAAAATCCGGTCCGTGGAATGCCTGGCCCAGGAAACGTCGTCCGACGGATCCCTTCAGGCCACATTTCAAGTCAATGATCAGGGGAAAACCGTTTTGGAAAAATACTCCCTTTCGGGCGGCAAGGTCACCCATACCTTCACGGACGACCAGGCCCTTACCGATGACTTTGTTTTTCAATTTCCAGCCAAGGGGGCGGTTGCCCGCTGGATGGGCGGGGGAAATTATTTTAAGGCTTCCTTTGGACAGGCCCAGGTCTACCAAAAAATCTACCCGGATTGCGTCATCGTCACGGAAAAAACAAAATCCTCCACCATTATTTCCTACTACGCCAGGGGCAAGGGTTTGGTCGCGGTTGAGGTTTATGGAAAAGGTTTAAAGCTGGACCAGGCCAAATCCACCGCCCTCCTGGACAACGCCGAGGCGTCGAAATAACCCCCCATGAAAGCCGTCGTTTTCGAACAACAGGGTGGTTTTGAAGTTTTAAAATCCCTGGACCTGCCGTCGCCCGAGCCCGGGGCTTGGGCGGGGGGAATTAACCGCCCAGGGCGTCGAGGAGGCCTTTGAGCCTATTGGCCCTGAAGTTTTTGTCCAATCCCTCCGCTGCCTGGCTCCCGGGGGACGGTTGGGGAACTGCGGATCCACCTCGGGGCCGGACATCAACTTGAACCTGGGGGCTCTGTTTTCTAAAAACCGGTCGATCTTCGGCAATTACATGGAGTCCTTGGCCGGGTTGAAAAAAGCCGTTCAATGGGCGGAAGAAGGCCGTTTGAAACCAGTGGTGGGTAAAATTTTTTCACTGGACCAAACCAAGGAAGCCCAACAATGCAGGTTGGACCGGAACTTTTTCGGGAAAATAGCGGTAAAAGTTTCATAAAATCACCGCTTCCGGGGAACTTCAACCCGCTGAAATACCCTTCATTTTAATGATTTTCCAGGTTGGTTATTCCTCAAAAGTGTTGCGAATTCCAAGCTCCAACGGGTATCATGCTTTTCCTGCCAAGGTTGAGGATGCATTCCGAATCCAACAAAAGGCGGGACGAGTCATTTTCTCGCCAAAACGGATGAACTTGAGAAATGACGGACTTAAATCCCCGGCGGTTTTGCGACTTATTTATTAATTTTGAGGAGGAAGTTTTCAATGGAAAATGAAATTATTATTGGAATCGGCGGAGCGGCCGGAGACGGAGGCGCTTCCACGGCTGATAACTTGGCTCTCGCCAGCGCCCGGCAAGGCCTGCATGTTTATGTTTACACCAGCTATCAATCCCTGATCCGCGGCGGGCATTCCTGGATCCGCCAGCGCATTTCCACCAAAAAAGTCACTAATGTCGGCGACCAAGTGGGCGCCATGATCGCCTTGAACCAGGATTCGATGGACCGCCATCTGCAGGAACTCAAAAGCGGCGGTCTCTGTGTTTATAACGGCGACAAGGTCAAGCCAGGCAAGGCTCCCGAGGGCGTGCAGCTCTGCCCCCTTCCTGTTTTTGAGTTGGCGGGTAAAGACGCCCTTCCGATCATGCAAAACACCGTGGCTCTCGGAGCCTTGACGGGGTTGCTTGGGTTGGAATTCGAGTCCCTCTCCTCCGTGTTTGAGCACACCTTTAAGAAGAAACCCCAGGTCGTTAAGGCGAACATTGACGCGGCCAAGGCGGGGTTCGATTTCGCGGTCAAGACTTACAAAAAAATCGCGAACCCTCTCGGAAAGACCCCGGCCAAGCTGGCCATGGTCCATGGAAACAATATGCTCGCGCTTGGCGCCGCCAACGCCGGCTGCAAGGTCTATTGCGCTTATCCCATGAGCCCGGCGACGGGAGTTCTTCACTGGATGGCAGGCCATGGCAAGGAATTGGGCATCTGCGTCCGTCAGGTTGAGGATGAGATCGGCGTCGCCAACATGACCATCGGCGCCGGCCAAATGGGCGTGCGCGCCATGTGCGCCACTTCGGGCGGGGGATTCGCCCTCATGACCGAGGCGATCGGTATGGCTTCCATCATGGAAATCCCAGTCGTCATGATCAACGTCATGCGCGGCGGACCTTCCACCGGACTTCCGACCAAGCAGGAACAAGGCGACTTGAACCAGGCGATCGGAGCCTCCCAGGGAGACTTCCAGCGCGTGATCATCGCCCCCACTTCCATCGCCGATTGCTACAACACGATGGAAGAAGCCTTCAACTACGCCGAGAAGTTCCAGATGCCGGTCCTGATCCTCTCGGATCTTTTAATGAGCGAAGGTCATATGACCCTGGAAACATCCTTCTTGGACCGCGAGTTCAAGATCGATCGGGGCGAAATGATCTTTGAGGATGACGGTAAACCGAAGTCCTACCTGCGTTATAAAGATACTCCCTCGGGCGTTTCTCCCCGGGCGATCCCCGGACTGCCGAACCACTTGTATGTCTCGGCCACCGATGAACACGATGACGACGGCGTTACGATCTCGGATGTTTACACCGATCCCGTCACCCGCAAGCGGGTGGTGGACAAACGCGAACGCAAAATGCAGGGTGTTTTGGCCGCCCTTCCCAAACCGGTTTTGGAAGGCCCGGCGGACGCTGACACCACCGTGGTTACCTACGGCTCCACTTATGGCGCCGCCAGCGAAGCCATTGAACGCTTGAATAAAGAGGGAATCAAGGTGAACCACCTCTCGGTCAAGTACCTGATTCCTTTCCAGGAAAAGGAAATCACCGACCTGTTGAAAAATAAGAAAAAGATCATCGTCGTGGAGATGAACAAGTCGGGTCAGTTCGCCCGCCATCTGCGCGCCGAAACAGGCATCACGGCCCACGGCAATGTCCGTAAATACGACGGCGAACCCTTCGAGCCGAAACACATCGTCGAGGGCATCAAGGAAGTCATAAAGGGAAAAGCTTTGGTCGAGTCTCAATCGATCGAGCCTGGTTGGCGCACTCCTCATCCTCCGGGACCTGGGGTGTTGACGACGGCTTCCGCTCACTAATCATTCATCCCCCGCAAGGGGACAACCTGAGGAGGAAATTATGACGACAGCGACATTGGTAGCGAGAGAAGCTAAGCAATACAAACCGGAAGTACCGCCGGATTGGTGTCCGGGCTGCGGGGATTACGGTGTTCTGACCGTTCTTCAGCGTGCGGTGGCGGAACTGGGCATCCCGAATGAGAAGTTGATGGTGGTTTCCGGCATCGGATGCTCCTCCAACCTGCCGGGATTCTTCAAATCCTACGGCATGCATTCCCTGCACGGCCGTTCCTTGCCGGTCGCGACCGGCACCAAGATGGCCAATCATGAGATGACCGTCATCGCCTGCGGCGGCGACGGGGACGGCTTCGGCATCGGCCAAGGCCATTTCATCCACTCCATGCGCCGCAACGTCAACATGACCTACATCGTCATGGACAATGAAATTTATGGATTAACCACCGGTCAAACTTCCCCGACTTCCGAGCCGGGCATGAAGACCAAGTCCACGCCCAACGGAAACCCGGAAGGCCAGCTCAATCCCATCGCCTTGGCCTTGGCGGCTGGCTGCGGATTCGTAGCCCGCGGATTTTCCGGCGACATCAACCATTTGAAGAGCCTCTATACCCAGGCCATTCAATATCCCGGCTTCGCCTTTATCGACGTTTTCAGCCCCTGCGTCACCTTCAACAAGCAGAACACCTTTGGCTGGTTCAAGGAGCGCGTTTACAAGCTGGAAGACAAGGGCCACAACCCCGGCGATTGGGCCACGGGAATGGAGCGCTCCAAGGAATGGGGAACCCAGATTCCGATCGGTGTTTTCTATAAGAACCCGAATCCCCAGCCTTCCATCGACGCCGCGGACCCGGCTTTGCAGGGTCAGGGCTTGGCGAAGATCCAGAAGCTGGGTTTAACGAAGGATCAGCGCAAAAAGTTGATCGAAGAGTACATCTAAAATCAGGCGCCAGGCACAAGCTATCAGGGCTTGCCAGGCCCTGAAACCTAACACCTAGAACCTGACAAAGGCCTTTCTTGGAAACGAGAAGGGCCTTTTCTTTTTCCGGGCCTTTTGGGTAAAATGCTTCCCGTTGATCAGGCTGTTTAAAGGATTCAGCCCTTAACCAAACCATGAATTTCTGCGGAAGAATTTCATCAGGTCGAGGGCGATGAAGGATTCGTGGGCCGCCGCAAACGCTTCCCCGCGAATATGAAAGGTTTCATCGTGCCGCATGTCATTCTCGACAACTGCATTGGCTGCACCCTCTGCGCGGTGAAGTGCCCAACGGAGGCCATCGCCGGCGAAAAAAAAGCCATGTTCCACATCGATCCGGCCCTTTGCATCGACTGCGGCGTCTGCGGCATCCATTGCCCCGTCGAGGCCATCATCAATCCCGAGGGCGAGACGGTAAAAAAGATAAAGCCCCTGGCGATCCCCAAGGCCAAGGTGGATCCGGAGACCTGCACCGCCTGCGAATTCTGCGTTGATATTTGCCCCTTTGATTGCATCTCCATGCAGCCCCGGACCGACCACCCCGAATTTTTCAAGATCGCCGTTGTGGACGAGAAAAAGTGCGTCAGCTGCAAGCTTTGCGAGACCGTCTGCATCAAGGAAAGCATCACCATAGCCCGTCCGGCGGAACTGATGAGTTTCCAACCGAACCGCTAACCCCCGTTCGCAGTCCTCAGCCAGCCGTTGTCAGCTATGGAAACGAACCTCGGGTTCGTTTTTTTTGTTTGAAGGCCTTCTATGTTTTAGATCATAAAGAAGAACGTTTCGCCGGGTTAAAGTTTTTGCTTCAACCAAGCCAGTTTGTTCCAAAAATCGCAGTGAAATCGGGAGGATGCCATGGCTGAGGAAATATTCGACGTCACGATCGTGGGGGCCGGACCGACAGGCATGTTCGGCGGGTTTTACGCAGGGTTGCGGGGCATGAAATGCAAGATCATCGATTCCATGGAGGCTCTCGGCGGCCAGGTTTCCGCCATGTACCCCGAAAAGGATATATTTGACGTGGCCGGGTTTCCCCGCGTCTCGGGTAAAAAACTCGTTCAGGACCTGGAAGAACAGCTGATGAGATTCCACCCCAACATCATCTTGGGGGAGAAAGTTTCCACTTTGGTCAAGCGTCCCGCGGACAACGTGTTTGAAATGACCACCGACAAGGGGGCGAAGCATTACACCAAGGCGGTGGTGTTGGCCCTCGGGATGGGATCCTTTACTCCGAAAAAACACCCGAATCCCGAGCTGGTTCCTTACGAGGGGAAGGGAGTGAACTATGGAGTTCTTTCCATGGAACCCTTCAAGGGAAAGAGAGTCCTGATCGTGGGCGGCGGGGATTCGGCCCTGGACTGGGCCTTGATGCTGGAGCCGATCGCCGCCAAGGTCACCCTGGTCCACCGGCGCGATGAATTCCGCGCCCACGAGTCCTCGGTTCAAAAACTAAAGGCCTCCAAGGTTGAGGTCAAACTGTGGCACGAGCTCAAAACCGTCAAGGGCAACGGCAAGGTGGAGGAAGCGGTGATTTACGAGAATCACACCATGGCGGAGGAAACCCTGCCGATGGATTTTGTGGTGCTCAATTTTGGTTTTCAGGCCAGCCTTTCCTTCCTGAAGGAATGGGGAATCAACCTGGAGAAGAACAAGATTCCCGTCAACCACAGGATGGAAACCAATGTTCCCGGTATTTACGCCGCGGGGGACATCGTGACCCATCCGGGCAAGCTGGACCTGATCGCGACGGGGTTCGCGGAGGGGGCAATCGCGGTTAATTTTTCCAAAACCTACATTAATCCCGGGGAAAAAGCGGAACCTGGACATAGCTCTTCCTTAAAACTCTAAAAAATTAGGAGTTAGGAATTGGGAGTTAGGAATTTAAATCTTTTCATGCCGTAATAATTTCTAATTCCTAAATACTAATTCCTAATTACGATCCACGGAGGATTGAAATGGCAATGGACGTAAAGACGGAAAAAGGCCTTTTCGCGACCCAGCGAAAGGACGCCTGGTGGCTAGAGCCGTTATTTTACCAATGTCTTTTCGGTTCCTTTATTATTTACGCCACCTGGGCTGGTCTGCACCCGTTCGGGCCGAACGGTCAAGCCTATTATGAGTACGGCCCCTACCTATCCCCCATGTTTTCGCCGTTTTTCAACCCTGATTGGTTGAAGTTTTTACCGGCGCTTTTGCAGTCTCCCGCCCTCCTGATTCTTTGGGCCCCAGCCGGTTTCCGGGGAACCTGTTACTACTACCGGAAGGCCTATTACCGTTCGGTTTTCCTTGATCCTCCCGGCTGCGCGGTGGGAGAGGGTTGCGCCAAATACGAGGGAGAAACTAAGTTTTTTATTTTCCAAAACCTGCACCGCTATTTTCTTTATGTCGCCATTCTATTCATCTTTATTCTATCCTGGGACGCCCTGTTGGCCATGATGTGGCCCGTCAACGGCATCGGCCCGGATAACCATTCCGTCCCGGGGCCCCGCCAATTCGGCGTCGGGGTCGGGACCCTGGTGATGATGTTGAACGCCTACCTTCTCGGGGGCTATACGCTGGGCTGCCATGCTTTCCGGCATTTGGTGGGCGGGGGCCTGGATTTCCTCCGGGTCAAGAAAAACCACCCCTTCCGCTTTTTCCTTTGGAGGGTCGTCACGAAACTGAACGAGCGACATATGCAGTGGGCCCTGGTCTCCATGCTTTGGGTTGGATTTACCGATTTTTACATCCGCATGTGCGCCATGGGAGTTTGGCACGACGCCCATTTCACTTTTTTCCAGGGACTTAACTCCATCGGCCATATTTTCGGCGGGTCGAACTAAAACCGGTTTTATCAACAATAATTTCTTCGAGGTGGAATGAATTGAGCGACAACTACCAAACTTTCGAGTACGACGTATTGGTCATCGGAGCCGGCGGGGCCGGCTTGCGGGCGGCCATTGAGGCTTCCGCTGCCGGCTGTAAGACGGGCCTGGTCTGCAAATCCCTTTTGGGAAAGGCCCACACGGTCATGGCGGAGGGCGGCATCGCGGCGGCCTTGGCCACGGTGGATTCCCGCGACAGCTGGCAGCAGCATTTCGTGGATTCGATGATCGGCGGCAACCTGGGCAACCATTGGCGCATGGCGCAAATCCACGCCCAACAGGCTCCGGACCGGGTGAAGGAACTCGAAAAATGGGGAGCGGTGTTTGACCGCACCAGCGACGGCAAGGGCAATATCAATGTCCGCCATTTCGGCGGCCATACCTACAAGCGCCTGGCCCATGTGGGCGACCGCACCGGATTGGAACTGATCCGCACGCTCCAGGACAAGGGAGTCCATTCGGGGATTGATGTCCATATGGAATGCACCATCTACGCCCTCCTCAAGGACGGCGAACGAATCGCCGGGGCCTTTGGCTATTTCCGCGAGACAGGGCGCCCCGTTCTTTTCAAGGCCAAGTCGGTCGTGGTTTCCACCGGCGGCATCGGGAAGCTTTACTTCGTCAACTCCAACTCCTGGGAATGCGCCGGGGACGGGTTCGCGCTCTGTTATTTAGCCGGCGCCGAATTGGCGGACATGGAATATATCCAGTTCCATCCCACGGGCATGGTCTGGCCCCCCTCCGTCAGGGGAATCCTGATCACCGAGGGAGTCCGGGGCGAGGGCGGGGTTCTCAAGAACAACAAGGGCGAGCGCTTCATGTTCAAGTACATCCCCCCCAAGTACCAGGGCAAATACGCGGAGACCGAGGAAGAGGCCAACGCCTGGTTCCAGAAGGTTGTCATTGAGGGCGTCAAAGAGGAGACGGTCAAGGAGCGCAAGCCGCCCGAGCTGATGAGCCGTGACGTGGTCGCCCGCGCGCTTTGGAACGAGATCAAGGAAGGCCGGGGCACCGAGCACGGCGGCGTCTACCTGGATATCGCCTCCCGCCGCAGCGCGGAAGACATCAAGAAAAAGCTCCCTTCCATGTACCACCAGTTCAAGCAATTGGCGGACGTGGACATCACCAAAGTCCCCATGGAAACGGGCCCCACCTGCCATTACATGATGGGCGGCGTCAAGGTGGATC
>CAZUXW010000002.1:95400-102210 GCA_964624625.1 uncultured bacterium | reverse complement strand
CCTGGTCTTTGACGGGGGGCGGTTGATGAAGCCCTACCTGGATGTAGACCGCCACACCGGGCTCTTCCAAAAAACCACCAGGTCGTTAGCCCGTTACAGGGCTTACCGGTATTTGGCAGACCAAGAAAAAAAAGAAGGGCCTGGTTTTATTTTATGCGAATGGGATCTTCCTGCGGACCGAACCTTGACCATGGGGACTTATTTTTTCAACGCGGCTTTTAACTTCCGGTTGGATCAGACCTCGGTGAAGTGGCTGGCGGTTTTGACGGATGCCCACTACCGGCCGTTCCTGGAAAAAAGATTTCCTCAAGGCCAATGGAAGGACCTGGATTCTGATTTTTCGAAGGATGGCAACCGGGATTTAGTGATCCTGCCGGTTACGGACGAAACCAGGCCGGTCTTTACCCGTTGGGCCAAGGCGGACAAGGCTTTCCAGGATATTAATTGGGCTGTGGACCATATCCACGACAAGGACTGTTTAGAGAAAACCGACCTAGCGATCCGGGAGGATTACCCCCTGGTTCAGGGCGATCCCTATTTGGAGTCCTGCTTTTGGGAAAAGACGGCTCAATTTTATTACTACTATCGCGGCCATTTTCCCGAGCATTTGCGCGCGTCGGAGTGGGCGGTCCAAAGGGGATATCCGGCGGCCCATCTCCTGGCCAAATGGGCGGAGCTGGTTTTGTTATCGGGGGACAGGCCAAAGGCTGAAAAGATCATGTTAAAAGCCAAGGAATCGGAAGCTCTTTATCCCTGGCGGTGATGGGGCCGGGATAGAACTTATTTCAAAATCCAAAATATGAGGCAATTTTCACCACCAAGCCTCCAAGGAAAGCGTTTTTAAGAATTTTTAATGATTTTCCACTTACGACTTTCTTGGTGCTTTGGTGTCTTGGTGGTGAAAGAGGTTTTGAAATGACTTCTAGGGTTTAACGACCACAGCCGTTCCGTAGCAGAGGACTTCCGTGATTCCCTGCATGACCTCGGTGGCGTCGTAGCGGACACCCACTACCGCGTTGGCGCCCAATTGCTCGGCGTGTTTCATCATCATGTCAAACGCTTCTTCCCTGGCCCTCTCGCAGAGGCTGGTGTAGAGGGTGATGTTGCCCCCGAAGAGTGATTGGATGCCGGCCCCGATGTTGCCGATGATGGAGCGGGAACGCACGGTCAGGCCCCGGACGACTCCCAGGTTTTTCGTCACGGTATAACCGTCGAGCGTGAAGGTAGTGGTCGTCATGGCATGGTTCATAAATCCTCCTCAATTAAATCTGAATGATCTTATTCCGGTGGTCCAGGTAATCCTTCAAAACATACTGGGTCAGCTTGTCCGGGGCCGGGTAAATCAAACGGCCCTTGTTAAGCTGGTGCATCTGCTCCAAAAATTCCGCCTCGCCGAAATAGCCCATGTCCACCTCGTTGCCCATCATGAAGGTGTTGATGGTGATATTCTCGTCGGTCACCATCTTCACTTCCCGTAAGGTGCGCTGGTAGGTCCTCTCGTTCGGCGGGTAGGTCAGGTACAGGAAGGAATCCTCGTAAAAGGCCGTGGGGGCGCCGTCGGTGATGAGAAGAATGCTTTTGTTTTTCGTGTCCGAGTTGGCCAAGAGGACCCTTGCCAATTCCAAGCCCTTTTGCAGGTTCGTGAAGTGCTCCGGGATCAAGTCCCGGCTCCTTTGGTCCACCTCCCTGGAAAAATCAATCCGCATGTTGACCGCGCCGCCCATGACGGTCACCGGTTTAGGCGCCAGCTCGGGGATGGCGCCGATGGAAATTTGCCTGGCGAAGGTGGAAAAGCCGACGAAGTAAAGTTTGTCCTCGGGATACTCGGTCCGGATGAGGGCGTCCAGGGCCAGGGCCAGTTTCTTGGTGTTGTAAAAGCGTCCATAGCGGGACATGGAACCGCTTTGGTCGATCAGCATGACGATGGCCGCGGCCGCCGCGCCCTTGGTCTGGTGCACCATAAAATCCCGGCTGTCGATCTTGATTTTCCCGTTGGGGGCCGCGCCAAGCGCGCCGGCCTGGCGGATGGCGCTGTTCAAAAGGCTGGAAGGCAGGTCCAGGGTCGTCAGGGAATCCCCGAATTCATAGGGCTTGGTCACGGTCATTTCCACGTTGCCGTCGCCGGTATAGGTGGCGTGGTGGCGGCCGATCCCGTCGGTAAAGAGCCGGGAAAAAACTTCCTTCAAGGCCTTCTCGCCGATTTTCCGGGCCGCTCCCGGGGTGATTTTATAAATGTCCGTGTCCTCGTCGTGGTCCACCTCGCCGGTGGCCTGGAGGGCCTCGGAAAATTGCTTCCGGAGCTCCTCCCTTTTCGCGTCAAAGGACTGGGCCGCTTCTTCTCCCAGCATTTCCTTGAGTTGTTCCAGGTCCATGTTGAAGAGGTCGCCGTATTCCAGGGCGTCCAACAGCTGGTCCTCCAGCTCGTCCAGCATGGCCAGGCGCTCCTTCAGGCGTTCCGCCTCGGGAGCGGTTACGCTGTTGGGCCCGGTGAATTCGTTGTCCTCGTCCAGTTCGGAGAGGGAATTCATCCGTTGGACCTGCTGGATCAACTCCTGCAATTGCCGCCGGGCCTCGCCGGCCTTGGGGTTGTTGAGGCGGGAAATCTGCCAATCCAAGGTGTAAAGCTGGGAAGGGTTGCGCTGATCCAGGCCATCTTTCAGGCGCTGGGAGAGGTTTTCGTCCTTGAGTTTGGCGACCAGCTGTTCGAGCACGGCAGATTTACGGCGGATATCCTCCTCCAGCTTGGACAGCAAATCGTCCAAGCGGTGCTCCTCCAAAATCTCCCGTCGCTGCCGGTCGATCTCGTCCAAATGGCCCTGGATCAACTCGTCCATGCCGCTGACCTTGAGGAATTGGTTGTAGGGAATGCCTTTTTCCTGCAGGTGCTTGAGGGCCTCGTCGAAGGAAACGTGGTACTGCATCATCAGCTCCTTCACCGCGTTGACCAGGTCCTCCACGGTAAAGGGGGGCTTTTCAGGTTCATGCCATTCGGAATAATCGTGGGTAATCATTTTAATCCTTAGCTATCAGCCGACAGCTGTCAGCTTTTTTTTCTGGGGCTGGCCGGGGCCTGGTAGTCGAATATCTCGCCCACCTTGCTGCGGGACAACTTTCCCGACAGGTGGAGGCCTTCCAAGACGAATTCCACGCAGGAAGCCTGGTACATTTCCGAGTTTTTCCCCGTCAAGTGATGGACCGGCTCCCAAATCTGGGGAAGCTGGGAAATGACGTCCTTGTACTGGCTGGAGGGGGTCAGTTCGGAAAGCCGGATATGCTTGTCGCCGGACAGGTCCGGCAGGGAAATTTCCAAATGTTCCCGGTCCATGTGCTCCTTAAATACCTGGGACACGGCCTTGTCGGTAATCTTGCCGAAGACCTGGAACTCGTTCACCGTTTCCTCGCGGAAGGGATCCAGCTCGATTTTTCCCGAAGAGGAAGTATAGAGGTAGTTCAAGTCCGACATACGGGGCACGGCCTCTTTCTCGCCCAGGATATAAGCCCTCCTCCTGGCGTTGGCGATCATGGTCTCGTAGTTGGCGATGGAAAGCCTGGCGGAGACTCCCGACTTCTGGTTCACATAGGGGCTCTTGCGGGCCTCGACGGTGATCTGCTCGATAATTTCCGTCATGAAATCCGGAATCACCAGCTTCACCTCGTCGTTGGCCGGGATTCGGGCCTCCTGCAGGATGATCTTGATGCCCAGGTCCCGGGTGAGGGGATAGTGGGTCCTGATTTCCGCGCCGATGCGGTCCTTGAGCTGGGTGATGATTTTCCCGGCCCTGGTGTATTCCTCCGGATTGGCGGTAAAGAGAAGGATCAAATCCAAGTCAAACCGGATAGGGTAGCCCCGGACTTGGATGTCGCGCTCTTCCAGGATATTAAAGAGCGCCACCTGGACCAGGTATTCCAGGTCGGGCAATTCGTTCACCGCGAAGATTCCCCGGTTCATGCGGGGAATGAGCCCGAAGTGGATGGCTTCCTCGCTGGCCAGGGGGTTGCCAGCGGCGACCTTGGCCGGATCCAGGTCCCCGATCAAGTCGGCGATCTTCGTGCCGGGGGAGAGGCGCTCCCCATAGCGCTCCTCGCGGCCGATCCATTCGATTTCCAGATCATCGCCCTTTTCCTTGAGTTTTTTGCGGCAAGCCGAACAGATGGGATGGTAGGGATGGTCGTGAATCTCGCAGCCCTTCACGATGGGAATTTCCTCGTCCAGAAACTGGGTGAGCGACCTCATCAACCGGCTTTTGGCCTGGCCCTTTTCCCCGAGAAAGACGATGTCATGGTGGGATAAAAGGGCGTTGGTCAATTGGGGAACCACGGTTTCCTCGAAGCCGTGGATGTGGGGAAAAAGGATTTCCCCCGCCTTTAATTTTTTCAGCAGGTTTTTTTCCAACTCCGCCTTCACGGTGACATCGGGATAGTGGGAGGCTTTGAGTTGGCCCAGCGTCGAGGCTTTGGAAGACATGAGGATCCTTTAGTTGTTGATTTTGGTGAAGGCGATGGGGAAGGGCCGGAGGCCCTCGCGGTAAGATTTTAGAAGGTCGTCCATTGGGGTTGCAAGGGGAAGGAAAGAAATTCAGGAAAAGCTTTCGATTAAAAACTCTTTTCGGCTAAAATAAGGCCGTTCCACTCCTTTCAACGACCCATCGCCCTAAAAGAGACGCCATGCCTGAACTGATCGACATTCCAGCCCAGTCTTTCCTTTCCGCCGAGCCCAAAGTGACCCTCATCAACAGCTTCGTCAAACCCTTTGATAACGCCGTGGCGACGGCCAGGACCTGTTATTCCAGCAAGGGCATCATCACCGCCGAGCAGGTGGCAGGGGAGGGATTGGACGAGGAAAAACGGGAGGACCGCCGGCAAAAACGCGACGACCTGGCCAGGTCCATTTATAAGGCGGGGCACCACACCACCCTCCAGCACGCCCATTTCCAGTTCGCCCTGGAAAACGTCTCCCGGCAGTTCATCTGGAGTTTCCTGCACAGCCATCCTTTCTATAATTCGGAACAGGTATCCCAGCGCTATGTCACCGTGGACACCAGCCAGATCGCCATGCCGCCCCTCGCCGGCGAGGCCGCCCACATTTACCGGGAGACGGTCGCTTTCCAAACCCAGTCCTATTTGTCCCTCACGGAAAAACTCAAGGGGCTTGTCGGCCGGGAATACCAGGCGAGGTTCCGCCACGCCGATTTAGCCGGCAAGAAGGCCGCTACCGCGGTGCAAAAGAAATCCCAGGAAGTAGCCCGCTACGTTTTGCCCGTGGCGACCTTCGCCTATCTTTACCACACGGTTTCGGGGTTGACGCTCCTGCGCTATTGGAGGCTTTGCCAGACCTTTGACGCGCCCTTGGAGCAGAAAATCGTGATCGGCAAGATGGTGGAGGCGGTTTTGGAACAAGCGCCCGAGTACCGGGCCATCCTAGAACAGCCCCTGGCCTTCGAAGCCACGGCGGAAGCCCAGATGTACCAGGATTTCCACGCTACGCCGGCCACCCATAAGGCCTTCCGGGAAGAATTCGACGCTTCCCTGGGGGGGCGCATGTCCAAACTGGCGGACCATTCCAAGGAAGGCGAAAGGATGCTGGCTCAAGCGGTCCGGGAAGTTTTCGGCCTGCCCTCCTCGGCCCTTTCCGACGATGAGGCCATTGAGCTGGCCCTGGATCCGGCTAAGAATAAATACCTGGGCGAGACCCTGAATGTTTCCACCCACAGCAAACTGACCCGGGCCCTTTTCCATCCCCACTACACCTTCCGAAAAAAACTGTCCCACACCGGGGATTCCCAGGACCAGCGCCACCGGATGACGCCGGCTTCCCGTCCCATCCTCCACGCCCTGACGCTGGATGAACCGGATTATTTGATGCCGGTGCTCTTGGAACAGGACCAAGTCCTGAAGAAGGATTTCGCCGGGATCATGGAAAAAACCTGGGATAACATCGTGAAATTGAGAAAATTGGGCGTATCCGAGGAATTCGCGTCCTATCTCCTTCCGAACGCCGTGGCGGTGCGCTTTTCCGAGTCCGCGGACCTGCTGAACCTGCACCACAAGCACGCCATGAGGCTTTGCTACAACGCCCAGGAAGAAATCTGGAAAGCCTCGGTGGATGAGGCACAGCAGGTGAGGGAAGTGCATCCCCGCATCGGCAAGTGGCTCCTGCCTCCCTGCGGGCTCCGCAGCCGGGCCGGCACCAAACCCGTCTGCCCCGAGGGCGAGCGCTTCTGCGGCGTGGTGGTGTGGAAAAAAGATTTGAACGAGTATACGAGAGTGATTTAAGGGCGGGACCAAGGGGCAGGGTTCCGGGAACCAACGAGGCGTCATGAAACAAAAAACAAAAACCATCCTCACCATCACGGCCTTATTGTTGGCGGCAACCGTTTCGGCCCAAGCTAAGGCCAAGAAAAAAGCCAAACCGACCCTCACTCCCGCCGTAACCGCCAATTTCGCGGCCATGAACAAGGTCCTTCGCCTAGCGGCCTATGAAAAGGGCGGGGAATTCATCGGGGACGTGATCGGGATCGTTGACGCGAAGTCCAAGAAGGTCGTCCTGAAATGTAATTTGTCCAACCTCTCCAACAAGGAAATCCACGGGGTGCGGGGCCTGCTTCGCTTTACCACCATGTTCGGCGACTATATCGGGGATTTATCCTTGGAAACCACCGCCATTATCCCGCCAGGCGGCACCCTTTCGGTGGAATGGAAGGCCGGCGCCGAGAGGTTCAGCGAGGAGGGGCTGAAGACCTTCCAAAAACTTAAGCTGGATCAGATGCGCCAGCTCTGGTACCCCACCATGGTCGTCTTCACCGACGGAAC
>CAZUXW010000002.1:85339-95300 GCA_964624625.1 uncultured bacterium | reverse complement strand
AGGCCGGAAGTGGTCCTTTCCCTTTTGACGGGCAATTTCGAGGAGGGCGCGCGCATCAAACTGGGTGTTCCGAAAATCGACCAATATTTCAAGTTTGAAACCGGCGCCTTCGGCGATTTCGCCAAACAGAGGCAGGAACTGCCGGCCAGGGCGGTCGCAGCGGCCAAGGAGCGTCTGGGGCTGGACTTTTTGGGCAAAAATATCGTCATTATCGGGGATACGCCCAATGACGTGCGCTGCGGCAGGCATTTGAACGTCCGCACTATCGCCGTTGCCACCAGCAACTACTCTATGGAAGATTTGAACAAGGAAAACCCTGATTATTTGTTTCAAAATCTAACGGAAACGGATAAGGTTGTTTCCGCTATATTAGAGCCATTAACCTAAAGCGAGGCTTTTTGATGACCACTAAAATCCGTTTAGCCCACAGCCCGGACGCCGATGATGCTTTTATGTTTTATGGATTGGCCAAGGGAAAACTGGATACCCAAGGCATCGAGTATGAGCATATTTTGAAGGACATCCAAACCTTGAACGAATGGGCCAGGGAAGGCCGCATGGAGGTCACCGCCATCTCCGCCCACGCCTACGCTTATGTGAAGGACAAGTACGCCATCCTGACCCATGGCGGCAGCATCGGCAAGAACTACGGCCCCATGATCATCGCCAAGGGCGCCGTCACGATGGACAGCCTGAAGGGCAAGAAAATCGCCATCCCCGGCAAACTCACCAGCGCCTATTTGGCCCTCAAGCTTTGCTTTCCCGATTTTCAAGAGGTCATCGTGGATTTTGACCAGATCATGGACGAGGTCGTGAAAGGGAATGTGGACGCGGGTCTGATCATCCATGAGGGACAATTGACCTATAAAGAAAAGGGGTTGCATAAGATCGTGGACCTGGGAGAGTGGTGGTTCAAGAAAATGAAGATGGTCCTTCCTATGGGCGTCAACGCCATCCGGCGGGACCTGCCGGAGGACATTAAAAAGAAAGTCTCCCGCCAGCTGAAGGAATCCATCCAATACTCGTTGGATCACCGGGAGGAGGCGCTGGATTACGCCTTGGCCTTCGGCCGGGGGCTTTCCCGGGATATCGCGGACAAGTTCGTGGGGATGTGGGTCAATGAGCGCACGGTGGACATGGGGGAAGAAGGAATGAACGCCATCCGCGAGTTTTTGAGACAAGGCGAAGCCAAAAAATTGATTCCCACGGTCGGCGAGATCGAGTTTGTCAGCTAAAAATCCTTCCGGTGTTAGCCGGGCGGGAGGCGGACAGCGGGAAGCGTCGGGCTGGGTTCTCTATGTCGTCGAGTGCGCGGACGGGTCCTATTACACCGGAATCACCAAAGACGTTGAGAAGCGCATCGAAACCCATAATTCGGGCAAAGGAAGCAAATACACCGCTGTTCACAGGCCCGTGAAGCTGATTTTTCAAGAGCCACAGGCGGATTATTCAGCCGCTTTGCGCCGGGAATATCAAATCAAACGGCTTCCCAAAAGTCGAAAAGTACGATTCGTCACTGGAGAAGCCTTACCCCGACCCCGCAAAAAGTCGAAAATGAGTTTCCAACGAAAAAAGAAAAAATCCAAACGGCGACGCGGTAAAAGGCCAGGAAAATGAGCCAAACTATTTTAGAAGTGGGCGCCGCGCTGGTATTCAAGAACGGAAAATTCCTGATTACCCAGAGGCGGGAGGGGGATTCCTTCGGGGGTTATTGGGAACTGCCGGGAGGCAAGAAGGAACCTACCGAATCCCTGGAAGAATGCGTCGTCCGGGAATTGAAGGAAGAACTGGATATCGAGGTGGGGATCCAGCATTTTTTCCGGATCTTGACCTACCACTATCCCCAGAGGTCCGTGCGCCTCAATATTTTCTTTTGTTCCCACAAGTCCGGGGAGCCCAAGCTCATTGAGTGCCAAAACCTGGCCTGGGTGGAGCCAAAGGACCTTCCGACCTACAAATTCCCCGAGGCGGACCAAAGCCTTATCGCCGAGCTTTCCCAACGAAACGACTGGGATGTTTACCTGGACAGCTTGAAATATCCCCATGAATATCTTGAGGGGATCCGTCTGTTCAACGCCGGCGCTTATTTCGAGTGCCATGAGATGCTGGAAGACCTTTGGCACCCCTCGAAGGATTTGGAAAGGCTCCATTACCAGGGATTGATCCAGGCGGCGATCGCAGTGAAACATTTTCAGAATGAAAATTGGACGGGGGCCATGGGGCTTTACCAGAAGGCCTGTGAGAAATGGGCCCAATTGCCCGGGAATTATATGGGCTTGGATTTAAAGTGGCTGAGGGAAACCCTTGATGTGTTTTTTAACCAGATCCAAAAGGCCGGGCCCACCGGGATGAGAGCGGTGGATATCAGCCTGGTTCCGAAGATTCCGTTGCCGGAATAATATTTAAAGGATGAAGTTTGGGGCTGCCTTCCGAGGGCCGAACCACCGCAGGCTCGGCCAGGGGCCCTTTGCGAAAACCGGTTCATTCCGAAGGCGGTCAAGCGCGGAGGCTTGCCGCTACAAGAGAAAGTCCGAAATCAATAATGGTAGGAAATGGAAAGAGTCGCGTCGGCGCCGGTGAAATCAATTTTGGCGTAAGGCAGACCATAAGCGGCGATGATGTCGGGAGAGTAAGCTTCCAATATTCCCGTATCCAGGGCCAAGCCCACCTGCTGGGTGGCCCCGTTGATATTGGTGATGTTGCCTTGGATATGGGTGACGGTGGCATAGCGTCCGCGCAGGGAAAAGCCTGCGGAAAATTGCTCGCCCAAGGCCATTTCAATGCCGGTGTCCAGGAGCACTCCCCACCCGATGCCGGAAAGGGAACCGTCCTGCAACAGGAAGTTGTCGTTCCGGACCGCGTGCAGGTTCACGATCGTATGGTAAAGGCCGCCGCCCGCTCCCGCGTGAAGGCGGAAACGCCCCAATTGAAAATAACGGTAATATTCCCCTTGGAAAGAGAGCATGTCCGGCTGGATGGTGGTGTGGAGGCTGTTGCCGTAGCTGTCCTGCCAGTCGGCTTGATAGCCCTTGAAAGAGGCTGCGTCGAACATGACGCTCCATCCGTTCCATTTATCCAGCATGAAACCCACTTCCATTCCGCCCAAGAGCCCGAAGCCGTTCGTTTGGGCCCGCGCCTCCAAGATATTGGGATCTTGAAAACCATTGAAGGCGGCCGCGGCCTTGGGAAAATCCCCCAAGGAGGCCGTGATGACGCCGGCATGAAGACTTGCCCAAATATCGTAATTCCGGAAGACCCGGGGGTAAATGTCGCGGGCCTCCGCCTCCCAAACCAATCGAGCGCGGATTTTTTCGGCGATATCCCAAATCTTGGGGTTGTTGGGATGCCATTGGAGGCTTCGGTCGAAGGCCGCGAGGGCTTCCTCGGGCCGGTTGGAGAGGTAATGGATATAGCCCAAGGTCTCGTAGGCCTGCCAATTTTGGGGGTCCATTTGAACGGTTACTTTTAAATAGGAAATGGCTTTCCCGTAATCCTTGAGGGCGTAATAATTTAACCCCGCCACGTAATAGTCGTTGGAGTTCCAAGTCCTGTTATCCGCTGATAAAGCCGGGGAGGCCGTTAATAGAAAAATAAATAAGGCGAAACGGCGAAACATTCCGGTTCCTTAAAATGGGTTTTGAAGGGGGCGCGATTCATCAAGCCCCCGCCGCGCCAAAATCCTAATCGGAGGTTTTTCTTAAAAGGTGGATCTAATGAAATATACACTAAAGATGGCCCGCCAGTAGGACCGCTCAGGGACATGAAACGTCCAATGGGGCCGTTTTTTAAGCCTGGGAGGCGTTGCGTTTCCACATAGGATATTTAATCCGCTCCAAGGCGCTGTCCTTGGTGAAGGCCTTGAATTCCGGCTCGGTGAGCCGGGAAGCCTGGCTGGCGGTGAGGGCCAAAAGCCCGGGGCGGGGTTGGAAAGATTCCACCAGGCCGGCGGGAGCGTTCGCGTTGTAGGGGCAAACGGTCTGGCACAGGTCGCAGCCGGCCAAATATCCCTGCAGGTCGACGCTTTCCTTGAAATCCGTCCGATGCTCCAGGGTGAGGTAGCTGATGCATTTGTTCGCGTTTAAAAGCCCCGGCTCCTCCAAGGCCCCGACCGGACAGGCTTCCAGGCAGGCGGTGCAGGTCTTGCAAAGGTTATCCACCGGTTCATCGAAGGCCAGTTCCACATCGGTCAGGATCTCGCCCAGGAAGAGGAAAGAGCCGAACTTTTTATGGAGCAATAGGGTGTTCTTGCCGATCCAGCCCAGCCCCGCCGACGCCGCGTAGCTTCTTTCCAATACCGGGCCCGTGTCCACGTAATACTTGGCGGCCGCGCCGGGAACCAGGTCCTTGGATAAATAATCGCTGAGGCTTTTTAACTTCCCGCCCAAGACCTCGTGATAATCCTTGCCCCAGGCGTAGCAGGAAATAGGGTGCTTTTCGAGAAGGGGATAGTGCTCCGGCCGGGGGTTGTAGCTAAGCCCCACGCAAAAGATGGACCTCGCTCCAGGCAAGAGGGACTGGGGATTCCCCCTTTCATCCTTGCGGCGTTCCAGGTATCCCATCTCGCCGGCGTAGCCCCGGCCCAGCCAATCCAGGAAAGAGGGGTAGGAGGCCGGGGTCACCGCCCGCGCCGCGCCGCTGAGCTCGAAACCCAGTTCGGCAGCTTTTGCTTTGAGTTTTTGAGTTATTTCGAGAGGGATCACGAAAACACCTAACCTTTTCACCACAGGCCCCAACGGGGCCACAGCGACACGGGTAAGAAAAAGATTTTGATGAAGCTAAAAAATTATTTTACCTACCTGTGGTTCTGTGGCCCCGTTGGGCCCGTGGTGAAAACCTTTTGTTCAAGTCTTGAAGTGGGAATAGGTTAAGCCCGCGGCGCTGATGAGGGACAAGAAAACCACCGCGGGAGCGATCACCCTGGTCGCGGGAGAAAAGATCCAAAGGGAGATGCCGGCGGCCACGACCAACCAGGAAAATCCTATCCAAAAAAGTTCCCGGGAATTTCCCCGGCGGGACTTGAGAAAGGCGGAAAATTCACCCGGGCCAAAGCGCTCCCGGGTGGCGCTGTTGTCGGCTTGTCCTCCCAGACCGGATAACAATATATCAATCAGGTTCAGTTGGAGTTCGGAAGCCTCGGAAGGGGAATCGGCGGCCAGGGAGACATTGAATTTCCCCTCGTTCTCCTCGCGGGAAAGAAAACACTCAATCTCGGGCGGGCCAGGCTCATAAAAACGGATCGCGTCCCAATTTTGGGCCGTGCCCTTGAGGTTGATTTCCACCGGAAAACCCCGGCGATGGAGCTCATCCATCAAATAGGGGCCTTCCGGAAGTTCTTTTTTGCCGGGTGTGACGACATATTCAGCCATGGAGGTAAAGCTCCGGGATCGATTTAAGCCGTCTCAAAAAAAGTAGGGGCGGGTCTTAGACCCGCCCCTAAATTAACCTATTCATCAAACTTAAATTACTTCGCCGCGGTTGTTTCCAAATCCTTGCGGTAAAGCGGGGTCCAGCCCGACTGATCCTTGAACAAACGCACGCATTGAATGCGCTTCTCGTCAGTCAGGTAAAAGCGGTGGAAGCGGTTGGCGGGAACCAGGATAAAATCTCCCTTTTCCACGATGACCTTCATCCAGCGGTCATCCTGGCTCCGGATTTCGAATACTCCCGAGCCGTCCAGTAAAAATCTCACCTCATCGTCCGTGTGCAGGTGCTCGCCCACGAATTTTTGGCAGAGAGCCTCGAAGTTGGGCATATCGGCCCACATCTTGACTTGGTCCATCGTGACATAACCGCGTTCCTTCATGAGGGCCTCAAGAGGAGCCTTGTATTTAATTTCATCCGTCTCGAACTGCTCATAGGGAACGCCCTGGGCGTTCAACTCGTCCGCCGAGATGTTGTTGCCCGTATCCAACCAAATCGCTTTCATGTTTTCTCCTTATGACGGCAGTTATCAGCGGCCAGTTTTCAGCAAAAAAAACCAACGGCTAGCACCTCATCGCCAATTCGCGTTAAGCGTCCAGCGCGATTCCCAATTGCTTCATCCGGCCCGCGGCCTCAAATAAATAGTCGTAGCATTCGGCGTGGGTCTTGGCTTGCTTCCAATCCTTGCCCCAAACATAAACCCCGTGGCGGCGGACCAGCACCGCGTGGGATTTGGGGTTGTTCTGGATGGCCTCGCCCAGGGAATCGGCCAACTCACACTCGTAAGCGGTGTTATCGATGATGGGCACTTCCAAAGTGTCAAAGGCGCCGTAGCCCTCCACGCCCTTTTGCATTTCCATGTTCTTGATGCGGAAGGCCTTGTCGTAGAGCATGGTGGCGGTGGCGGCATTGACCGAATGGCTGTGCAGGACGGCGCCGGCGTTGCGCATTTTATAAGCGTGCATGAAGAGGGGGGAGCATTGGGAAAGCTTCAAGCCCCGGCCCGGCTCCTCGACAATATGGCCGTCGCTGTCCAGCACGAAGATGTCCTCCGGCGTAAGGCGTTCTTTTTGAACGCCGCTAGGAGCCATATAAATGAAGCCGTCTTCCTTGATGGAAATGCCGCCGCCGGTGCCGGAAGCCCAGCCCAGGTCGTAAAAATTACGGCATAATTCGCAAACAAGTTCGCGGGTTTTTCGGGAAGAGGCGGAGGAAGGCGTCGCTTTTTTTTCTTGAGAAGCGCTTAAAATGGATTTCATTTTCAAATAAAGTACCAGTATCCTGTCCCTGGCGTCAAGGGAAAGACCCGTTCCCGGCGGCCCGCCCAAAGGAATTCTTGTGCCAGCCTATTACCAATCCACCCAATCCCAATTCGTCAAAGCCCCGCCCCAAAAGGTTTACGAGGCCTTGACGGATTGGGCCCAAAGATCCCAATGGCGTAAAGGCATCGCCTTGGAATGGGACGGGGATTCCACGGCTTTTTTAAACCAAAAAGTTGTCTTCAAGGTTCAAGGTCTTTTTCCCCACGCCTTTTCTTTCCGGGTCGCGGGGCTTGAACCACCCCGCCGTTTTTACATGGAATACACAGGTCCCCTCAAGGGGCGGGCTTCCTTGGAAATTATTCCCCAAGAGGGAGGGAGCCTGGCGCTATTCCATTGGATGAAGGTGGAGCCGGCTGGTTTCTGGCCGAGGCTGTATTTTGCCCTGGGGTTGGGAATGAGAGCCCACCGCGCGCGGACCCTTGAAACCCTGGGAATGCTCAAACAACACTTGGAAGCAAAGGTTCCGCCGCGAAAGGACCCCCAATAGCCAGGTCAAAAAGCAACGATAGGACTTTGAGTTGTTTGAGAATAACGAAAAATTGGGTTAATTTGCGGCCAGGGGTTGTTGATTAGCGGTTCTTGCCCTCTTATCATACCTTTCCTATGTTTAGCCAATAAGAACATCGAGCCTCACGGAGATACGACATGAACCTAAGCCATGACCAGATCAAGCGCTATACCCGCCATATCCTGCTCCCCGAAGTGGGAGTGGACGGCCAAAAGAAGCTTTTGGCCGCAAGGGTCTTGGTGGTCGGCGCGGGAGGATTGGGCTGCCCCATTTCCCTCTACCTGGCCGCGGCGGGAGTGGGAACGATCGGGTTGGTGGATTTCGACACGGTGGACGCCAGCAACCTCCAGCGCCAGATCCTCTTCACGACCGAGGACGTGGGCAAGCCCAAGGTGGAAGTGGCCGCCAAACGGTTGAAGGCCCTGAACCCCGACGTGACGGTCAAGACCTACCAAGTCGCCCTTAAGAGCGACAACATCATGGACATCCTCAAGGACTACGACATGATCATTGACGGGACTGATAATTTCCCGACCCGCTACCTCACCAATGACGCCGCCGTGCTCCAAAAGAAACCCAACATCTACGGCTCCATCTTCCGATTCGACGGCCAAGTGACAGTGTTCAAGACGCCCGAGGGACCCTGCTACCGCTGCCTCTATCCGGAGCCGCCGCCGCCGGGAGAAGTGCCTTCCTGCGCCGAGGGCGGCGTCATGGGAGCCATGGTGGGAACCATCGGGGCCATCCAGGCCACGGAAGCCATCAAGCTGATCACGGGCGCGGGGAAACCGGCCATCGGAAAGTTCGTCATCTATAACTCCCTGGATATGCAGTTCCGAAACTTGAAACTGCACAAGGACCCCTCTTGCCCCATTTGCGGAACCAACCCGACCATCAAGGCCTTGATCGATTACGAGCAGTTCTGCGGGATGAAGGTGGAAGAAACCCAAACCAAGCAAGTGGCTGTCGGCAAGGACGAGATCGATGCCTTGGAATTGAAGGTGAAGATGGACGAGAAGCAGGATTTTTTCCTGTTGGACGTGAGGGAACCCAACGAGTGGGACATCGCCCATATCGAGGGAGCCACCTTGCTCCCCCTCTCTCAATTGCCAAACCGCTTCAAAGAGCTGGAAAAAGTTAAGGGCAAGGAAATCGTGGTCCACTGCAAGAGCGGTGTCCGCAGCATGAAAGCCATCAACTTCCTGAAACAGCAGGGGTTCGAGCATCTGGTCAACGTTTCCGGCGGGATCCTCGGCTGGAGCGACCAGGTCGATTCCTCGGTGCCGAAGTACTAACGCTGAACCACAGAGTTACACAGAGTGAACAGAGTAAGACTTTGATCTTCTGTGTTTAGGCCAAAATTTTACTCTGTGTAACCCTGTTAACTCTGTGGTGAATATGCCTGAAGAAACCAAAAAAGAAATCGGCGTGGCGCGGGTGGCTTTCGCTTCCCGGTTCCGGGCTTTTGTCGATTACCAAACCCCCGAAACCGACGCGCTTTCCCGCGAGAGGGATTCCATCCAGCTTTTCGCCCTGACCATGGTCAAGGCGTTGTTCCTGCTGGGGGAAAACAAACACGCCCCCATGTTGGTCCAATATCTCCAAGCCGCCATGGGCGACACGGTGACCCCCAAGGGACTGAACCGGCCCACGATCATGGGCAAGGACCAGGTCTTGCTGGCGGCTTTGCCCGAAAATTCCGAAAGGCTGATGGTTCTGCGGTTAATCCAGGAGGAGGAATCCCGCCTCGCCGAGCTGACCCTGCCCCTGGGCGACGAGGGCCATTTTTATCCCGCCACGGTCATCTTTTTTTTCCAATACCTCATCCGCACCTTGAGCGACCCGTCCCTTTTCTTTTTGATGCTGGTCCTAGGCGGCGTCATGGAATATTACGAAAAGATCGGCAAGACCAACGACCTCCGGGCCCTCACCGACGGTCCGGTTTATGGATTCTCCACGGCCATCCGCTATATTGAGGACGAAAGGCGCCGGAGCCAACCAACACCGCCAACGAATTAAGGCGGAACATTTTTCACCACAGGCCCTAACGGGCCACAGAGGCACAGTTAGGAAAATTCTTTGGGTTTCACCAAAAATCTTTTGCCTAACTGTGTCTCTGTGGTCCCCGGAGGGGACCTGTGGTGAACTGGTTTTGTCGTTTCCATTTTGGTTTTTGTAAAATCATTCGAGGTTGACCCATGCCGCTTCCCCTCATCGAAAAAACCCAGGAAATCTTCTCCGAAACCTTTATCGGAAAAACCGAGGCGGCGGTTTTCGCTCCCGGCCGGGTGAATCTGATCGGCGAGCATACGGATTACAACGAGGGCTATGTCCTGCCCATGGCGGTGGACAAGGGGATCGCCATCGCCGGACGGAAAAGGAAGGATTCGAAGATCATCCTTTATTCGGCCGATTTCCGTCAAAAGGACGAGTTCACCCTGGAAAACCTCAGGCCCGACGTGAGCCTGCCCTGGGCTAATTATTTTAAGGGCGTGGCGGCTTTATTAAAAAAGAACGGCATCCCCCTGGGGGGATGCGAGGCGGTCATCAAGGGCGACTTGCCCCAGGGAGCGGGCCTCAGCTCCTCCGCGGCCCTGGAAGTGGCCTCGGGGGTTTTTCTCAAAAAACTATTTCAATTGGATTTGGACGATTTGGACCTGGTCCGGCTGGCCCAGAAGGCGGAGCATGAGTGGGCGGGGGTCCAATGCGG
>CAZUXW010000002.1:55812-85239 GCA_964624625.1 uncultured bacterium | reverse complement strand
ACCAAAAGCGCCACGGCACCAGGCCGGAACATTATGTCTTTACGCCGTCGGCGGGAGCGAAATTTTTAAACGGCAGTTAGAAGTTAGGAGTTCGGAGTGAGGAGTTTTTAAATCCTCTTTCACATCTAACTACTAACTTCTAACTCCTAACTTTATTTGAGGTGTGTATGAAACCCAGTTTGTTAATCATGGCTGCCGGCATGGGCAGCCGCTACGGCGGATTAAAGCAAATGGAAACCCTGGGGCCGGGGGGCGCGACCTTACTGGACTATTCGGTTTACGACGCCATCCGGGCCGGATTCGGAAAGGTGGTTTTCGTCATCCGCCATGATATCGAGGATGATTTCAAGAAAATCGTGGGCAAGAAATGGGAAACCAAGATTCCCGTCCGGTACGTGTTCCAGGAACTGGGGATGGTCCCGGAAGGGTTCCAGGTTCCCGAGGCCCGGCAAAAGCCCTGGGGAACGGGTCATGCCATTTGGGTGGCGCAAGGGGCGGTCCAGGAACCTTTCGCCGCCATCAACGCCGACGATTATTACGGCCGAAATTCCTTCAAGGTGTTGGCGGGCCACCTGAAAAAATTGAGCAACTTTGCCAAGGCCGATTATTCCATGGTGGGTTTTCACCTCAAGAATACCCTGTCCGAATTTGGCACCGTATCCCGCGGGGTCTGCGAAAAAACATCCTCCGGCCACCTGAAAAAAGTAGTGGAGAGGCTGAAAATCGGGAAAGAAGGGAAGAAAATATGGTATCTCGGGGAAGAGGGGGAGTCCCATCCCTTGAAGGGCGGCGCGACAGCCTCCATGAACATGTGGGGGTTCACCCCCGTCCTCTTCGAGCAATTGGGGGAAAAGTTTAAGAGGTTCCTTAAGGAAAAGGGGCGGGAGGAAAAGTCCGAATTCCTCATTCCCCGCGTCGTGGATGAACTGATCCACGAGAAAAAAGCCAAGGTGAAGGTGCTTTCCTCAAAAGACCAGTGGTTTGGGGTGACCTATCCGGAGGACAAGGAAAAGGTGCGCGAAAGCATCCATCGTTTGGTGGCGAAGAAGATCTATCCGGAAATTCTATGGAATTAATGCTTAAAATTTAATTTTTTTGTCACACTCCCTTGGCAATAAAAAAAGGTTTATCTATTAAGAATTTATTTACGTTATTAAATTTTAAATCGTTTTTTATAAACATTTCCTTATTTTTAATTTTGTGCATTCTTATTTTTTGCTCACAGAAACCACGTTTGGACCTGCCTTTCACGGAAAACGAAGGAATGTTCACCTGCGCGGCCCAAGAAATGGTGGACTTCCATTCTAAGCTTTACCTGGATGTTTGGGATCATAAGCCGCCGTTGTTTTTCGCACAGGCGTGGTTGCTCAGAGAATTTTTTCCGCTGGATGAAGTACATGTTCATTTGTGTGTTTTGTGCATACATTGTTTGATCGCATTTCTGATATTACTTATAGGTCGTAAACTACAGCTCACTAATATTGGATATTGGTCGTCGCCATTTTTTTATTGTTTTTTAATTACCCCGCCGTTGTTACAGCCCTGGACACCCCAATCCGATTTGTTGATGCAACCATTTCTCCTTCTTTCATTTTACGTGGGAATTTCAAAAAAACCGATGTTGGCGATACTGTCTGGAATATTTTGGGGCTGCGCCTTCTTTACAAAACAAACCGCTTTATTTTATCTGCCAGTTTACATATTTCTGATTGAGTTTAAACAACTACCAAGGTTTTCTTTTTTTGTTTTGGGGGTTGATCTCATTTCTGCCGTGATTGCTTTACCTTTTCTTTTGGACGGAAGAATCCAACTGTTTTGGCAAGCGATCACCGGTTTCAACGAATTGTATGTCTTGAATGGTTGGTGGCAAATTCTTCATATTGATTTTATTCGAAATGCCGTATTTTATTTTCACAAAATATTTTTAGCGACTTATGTAATGCCATTGGTCGGGATTTTTCTTTCGTGGTTTTTGTGTCGCGGAAAGAACGGTGAAATAATTTACTCGATGATTTTGATTTGGTTTCTTTGCGGATTGACAGGTTGTTTTGCTAGTGGACATTTTTTTCCTTATTACTATCTTTCGGTTTTAGCGCCGACTTCCTTAATTTTAGGTTGCGTTTTTAAACAATGGATAAACAAAAAGGATTACTGGTTAACTGGCTTTTTCATTTTGCTTTTTATATGGATTGGGGCTTTGTGGACTAATTTATTCTCGATAGAAGATTATTTATTTGCCAGATGCCAATACTCGACCATGAGGTTTCGTGACGCGAAAGAAATGGGAATGTTCATAAAAGAAATGTCGAAACCGGACGACAGCTTGCTTTCTTGGACCGCTGAACCACAACTTTATACGTATTCGGGATTGAAAATGGCAGTTGTCACGACGCCAATGGTTAATCAACTGGCCGGTATTCCGGAGGAGATGGAAAAAGCTAAAGAAAATATTGAAATAAACAAACCTCGTTTTTGTGTGACAACTAAATTTAATCAAGTAGTGGATATGCCGGTTTGGATTAAAAGAAGTCTGGAAAAGGAGTACTCAAAGGTAAAAGAGATAGGGTTACTGGATTTATATATTAGTGATGAAAAGCGTTGATTTATTTGTGCTAAATATTAATGTCAATAATGGATGCTGGGGTTATATTAATGGAGATCATTATCATCATTCGTTTTAAATTATAGAAATTCTAGGTATCCAAAATGAATAAAATTATAAGTATTTTCTTCATTGTCCTCGGTACGATAGCTTTTGGGGCAATTATAGGGGTCGGATGCTCGAAGTCTCCCGTGGCGCCGACTATGCCTCAAAACCAAATGAAAATTACCGAGAAAGATTTAAGCTGTTTAAGTTTTTCACATGATGATCCACCCCAACCACCGATACTCAGCAATGGAATTTTAGTACCATGTAGTTGCATTGATGGTACGGCTTATAATAATCCGGTTGACAGTGTTTTGACGACCGGTTGTCGTTTAACTTATTTTCCAACCCCGAACGTTAGTGGTACTCCCACCATTACGCCAATAGAGACTTCAACACCGATTGAAAATACCCCGACAATAACACCTACAACCACGGCTTTAACCAATACACCCACTATAACTTACACGCCTACACAAACAATAACGACTACACCTCCAACAAGTACTCCTACAATTCAAAATACTTTTACCGAAACATTTACACCTACGCTTACGGATACACCTACACATTGTCCGACCCCATTTCCGGGCGCTTGTCAAAAATGTGATGATACATATGATCAAGATCTAGTTGAAATTCATGAGCAAGCCAGAAAAAAAACTGTTATTGGTTTGGCCGCCTGTGCATTGGGTTGTGCTCTTGTAGAAGAGGCATGTTTTGCAGAGTGTTCTACAGCTGTTGTTCATGGAGTTACTGAAGAGGAACAAGAAAAAAGATTGGATGCCAAGAGTAAGAAATTAAACTGCCGATTAGAAAATAATTGTGATTGTCAACCTTAGCTTTTAGAAAAGGAAAGAGGAGTAGAGAGATGAAAAAGTTGTTTTTAATATTTATTTTGTTTTGTTCTCAAAGCGAGTCCAAAACATTGGATGGTTCATATGGCAACATTGACGCGAAAAAAGCACTAAGTTCTCTAACCCTAAATGAGACGAAATTGCTAAAGTCATACGATGGAATATTCTTTGATACTGTCATTGTTAATAACGAGCCTTATTTGGATGTTTCTCGAATTCGAGGCGTTAGGGAAGGTTTGTCCTTCGAAGATATTAAAGAAAAAGTGAAGCTCTTTCTTTCTATTATCCCCAATGTTTCTAATTCTGATATGGACAAAACAAAAAATCGTATTAAAGAAGCAATGAATAGTACGAATCCTGTGGTTTTAGGTAATGTCATTGAAACCAAAGATGACGGAAGAGTGGTTTTGAAATTTGATTTTCTTGATAAAAACGGAAAAGTTAGGATGATGAAATGGTTGGATAAAGAAACGGGCTTTTCTATAAAAACAGTAGTGTTGGATTCCAATGGAAGTTTAATAAGTTTAATTTTTTATAAAAATTTAGTAATAAATAAAATAAATAATTTTTCTGATTTTAAAATACCGACGAACGGAACGAAGTCTTTGACTGTTTTAAAAGCCATTCAAAGGTATAAAGTTTCAGAACTAGACAATGTTATTAATTTAGAAAAGCTAGCGGATAAAATTGTAAATGAAACTATCGACAAGTAAATTTTACAAATGGACGAATTGGAAGCCGAAGAATTTATTTGGAAATCATTCACCATTTCTTGGGTTCGGCGTTAATGGAGCAACGTTTCGGTATTCTCTAAAGAAAAACAACGATATTCTTGCCTGGCAAGTGGGTCCTGAAATCACAACAGGGTTCCTTTCATGTTTTTTCCTTGGGCCGATCGCAACACTATTAATTCACAATTTCTTTCATGGATCGCTGTGTTTTATTTATTTTTTATTTACTATTTCTGCGTTTTTCTCTTTTCTTTTATTTTTAATTGTAATTAATCCTCGAAAAATATTATTCATTGCCAAACGGGGCGAAATTGAATATTTCCGAAATGGTAAAAGTGTGTATTTCTTGAGAAAAAATAATATAGTTAAACTTTGCACAAGAAAAAAACATCGTATTTATTTCGACTGGTCAAACAAGAGTGTTTATTTTGATATATATGTGAAATTAAAAAATAATTCTGAGGTTATTTTTGCAGAGACTTTCGATGAAGGAAAAGCCGAAAGTTTTAAAAAGTTAATAAATTTAAAGTTTTTAAAACGGATTTGACTCGTTTCCACAAACGGACTATTAAAAATAATGATTTATAGATTCACTAAAATCCATTTAACACCTCCAATTTTCTTTTCGCGTGTTCCACACTTTTCCCATCGGCACCCATCTCCACCACTTTTTTATAGTAAACTGCCGCTTCTTTTTTCTTATCGAGCCTCATTAAAATATTCCCGATGTTATTTAAGACCAAACTGTCCTGGGGGTCCCTCTGGCTGGCGAGGATCAGGTATTTAAGGGTGTGTTCCCAATCCTGCCGGTAGGAATAATAGGCTGCCATGGAATTGTAGGCGGAGGGGTGGTTGGGGTAAAAGGTGAGGGTCAGCTTGGCCAAACGGAAGGCCTTTTCATCGGAGGCTTTCTGTTGGCGGGCGAAGTAATAGGCCTCGAAATCCTGCATCGTTTCAGGGATGAATTGGGACCGGCGGTCCGGCAGGTTCTCGTTGTTATTCCATCTCAACTTTTTTTTGTTCTTGTCAGCGTATTGGAGGGCCTCCGCCAGGGTTTGGTATTGGGCCTCAAAGTTATCCATATCCTGATAGGCCCTGGCCAGCCAAAAGCGGATGTCCATCCGCCCGGGGTATAAAAAAACAGCCTTTTTCCAGTAGTCGGCGGCCCGGGCCAAGCCCTTTCGGTCAAATCGGGCCTCCGGATCGGGGCCGGCGTCATTCGTTTCGGGAGAACCGCCGCTCAATAGAATTTCCTCCCGCGCGGTGAGTTTGGCCGGATTGGCGGCCTTGCCCCTTTTGGATTGATTGAAGTAATAACTTCCATAAGCCGCCAGCATCTCCACGTCGTCCTGGCATTCCGCCTTCCAGGCCTTGAGAGTCCTTTCCATCTCCCGAAAATCTCCCCGGTTGAATTGTTCGTAAAATTGGCCCCTGAAATTTGGTTCGCCAAGGACGAGGGAAGCGGTCAGAAAGAAAAGGACGAAAAGTAAGTTCATGGGAATCGTTTTAATCATTCCGGTGGGATGTAACTTTGGGCTGGGGGCGTCCTAAAAGCCGTCGAAAGAACAGATTGGCCGGCATCTCATAAAATCGGAAGGAAACATAAGCGATCGCGAAGGTGGCGGCGGCGAAAATAAAAAAGGCCAAAAACTCGTTTTTCCCGGTCAAAGACGGCCAAAGAAAATAAAGCACCATCACGTGCAGCAGGTAGCCGCCATAGCTGAGCTTGCCGGGCCAAGCGAGGGGGGCCAGGAACCGGGACTCAAAAAAATCGAGGTGGAGGCCGCCTAGGAGGAACATAAAGATGCCGAAGCCGATCAGGGTGGGCTCAATAAAATGACCCTCAAAATCCGCCAAGTAATTCTGGTGGGTATAGGCCACCATAAAAAGAACGAACCCGGATAAGCAAAGTAAAAAACAAAGTCCCTTTTGTCGTTCCAGCCGACCTTGGAAATAATTGGAGGTCAAGTAAAGCAGGCAGCCGATCGCGATAAGATTGAAGCCGGCGAAGGAATTTTGCCACAGAATCGAGCTGTGGGGAAGCATAGCCGTAAGACCCAGAACCGAAAAGGGGCCTGCGACAACCAGGGCGGCGAGAAAAAAGACCAGGTTGCGGCGGCAGCCCAGTATTTTCAAAGCCAAGGGATAAAAGAAATAAAATTGCTCCTCAATGGACAGGGACCAAAGGATATTCCAGTGGAGCCCCAAGTGAGTGCCGGGGGGTTCGAAGAAAATCATGTACCAGTTAAAGGAAAATGTCGCGATGGAAGCCCACAACCAGGAGTGAAGGGTTTGGTCCAAGGGATTGTTAAAGCAAGTGGCGAAGGCGATAGAATCGTTCTTGAAAAAACCGGCCATGGTGACCCCGATAAGGCAGGTGAGGAATAAAAGGGGAACGATCCGGCCAAACCGCCGGGAATAGAAATCCCGGAAATCCGGGTTCATGAGTCCGTTCGGGTTCGAGGCGATTAATTTGGTGATGAGAAAACCCGATATGACGAAAAACATGGGGACGCCGAAACCGCCGGCGACCCAAATTTTATACCAAACAAAAGCCAGCCAATATTCATGGGAAGCCTTGACAATGCCCTGCGGGCCGGAGAGGTGGACCGCCAAGACCGCCAGGATGGAGGCGGTGCGGACCAAGTCAACGACTTGCATTCTTTTCATTGGGGAAAAAACCTTTCCTGGATCAGCGTCGAATCAGGGAACCAGCTCGCGGAACCAAAAAAACAGGTAAACCGTTCCCGAGAGGATGACGATTAAGTTCAGGAGGCTGGAAACGCCATGGGCCTTGCCGAATTCACCCCGCAGTTTTTCCGCGAGGACTGTATCCTTGGCCTGCTCGGCGGATTGGCGCTCCAACCGGAGTTGTCCCACCTTGGGGCCGATCCAAAGGCCCTGGGCCAGGGACAATAAAAGCATGAGGCATAGGGCGGTGATTTTAACGCAGTCTTGGCTGGCGTAATTTTTCAAGGGATGCAGCAGGTGGAAGGTGACCACCAGGATCGATCCGCATAGGTAGCTGATGAGGTAATAGGCGGGAAAAAGCTTGCTTTGGACCAAGCCGAACATCTCGCGGGGCAGGGTTTTAAAAAGGATAGGCGCCTGGATGAAGGTGAAGTAAAGAAGGGTCCCGTACCAAAAAGCGAAGGTGAAGAAGTGCAAGAATCGAAGAAAGATCATCGGCGCCTCGCCATTCGTTATTTTTCCGGTAGGGGCCTGCCTTTAGACCCGTCCCCGTGAATCCTTCAGCTTTCGCGCGTCCCAGCGTCGGAGAATAGGCTATAATGGCCCCATCTTCGATCAAGGCCCGCCATGACGGACATCCCTCAAAAAATAAAAATCCTTTTTCCGAAAACAGGCCAAAGCTGCGAGATCGATTTTGATGACACCCTCGCCGACGCGACCTTCCGTTACGACTTGCCGATCCGATTCCGCTGCGAGCGGGCGGTTTGCACCACCTGCATGGTGGAGGTGCTGGAAGGCGCGGAAAATCTTTCCGAGGCCGGCGAGAGGGAAAAGCAGACCCTCGCCACGGTTAAGGCGAAGCCCAACTACCGGTTGGCCTGCCAATGTTCCGTCCTCGGCGACGTGAAACTGGATTATATCCCCATCACCGACCCAAGGCGAAAACCAGCCGACCCAAGCGAAAATCCCGTCTAAAAAATCATTTCACCACGAAGGCACTAAGCCACCAAGGAAAACGAAGGGTTAAAATATTTTGAAATAGATTTTTTTGTTGTTCGCTGCGCCTTCGTGTCTTCGTGGTTCAACATGTTTTTTTATCCTATAAGTTTTCCAACACCTCTTGGACGTGGTTTTTGACGCTGACGGGGGACCATATTTTCTTGATCTTTCCCTTGCCGTCGATCAGAAAAGTCGAGCGGACAATGCCCATGAACTCGCGGCCCATGAATTTCTTTTTTTGCCAGACTTTGTAACTTTTAATCATCTTTTTCCCCTCGTCCGAAAGCAAGGTGAAGGGAAGTTGGTACTTTTCTTTGAAAGCGCCGTGTTTTTTCACCGGATCCGCGCTGACGCCTAAAACTACCGCGCCTTTTTTTTGGACGAGGGACCAGTGATCCCGGAAATCACAGGCTTCCTGGGTGCAGCCTGGGGTCATGTCCTTGGGATAAAAATACAACACCACGTTTTTCCCCTTGAAGTCGCTTAACGACACCTTCTGTCCCTGGTCATCGTCCAAAATGAAGAGGGGCGCCTTTTGTCCTTCTTTTAACATCGGCTTCTCCTTTTACGGGAATAGGGTTGGGACATCATCAATAAATGGGAAGCCTAAGGCAAGCGGAGCATTGGAAACTAATGATGAAGGAACGTTGAGGATGGGGTTTTTTAGGTTAAAAGTGTGTAAATTGTGACAATATTAAGACATTATTGACTATCAAAATGATTAGGGCTGAAGAAGGTTAAACGGTAAAAGCCTTTAAATCCTTGTTTTTATTGGTTTATTAAATAATTCGTCATTTTAAGTAACCAAAAGAAGGTACAAGAGGTATACTCTTTCAACTTAATCAAATAACCCTAAATTTCACCCTTATAAACGCCTATAAATAAAGGAGCTTTACCATGAACTTCTACTTCTCCCTCTTCCAGCTGATCGAAACCGTGGATCGCTTGGATCAAGATGTTAAGCATCTGGCGGGACGCGCCCTTCGGATCAGCCCTCGGGATGCCAGGGCGAACCGAGAGCTTCTGGACCAATGTGAGGGCAAGGTTCGGGAAGTTAAAACACTCCTGAGCAATAAAACCCATATCAGCAAGATCACCCTTCGCAAAGCGGCTATTCTTTTCCAGGTGCTTGAAATTTCCTATCGCCGGGTGATCCACCTAGCGGGAGCCACGGCGAATGTGGGGCATGATGACGAAAATTCGATCAAGGTCATTTGGCAGCTGCTTTCCATGGCCCAGAAACATTACCAATCCCTGGTCAAGACCCTTTTTGATTTAACCGGCATTCCGGTCACCTTGTCCTTGAGTGGCATCGGGGACGATTCAGCCCATGGATTAGCCGCGATCCTCCAAAAAGAGGCCGTTTACGAGCAGGAGACCTTAAAACTCCTGGAAAGGGCCATTGAGGTTTTCGGCGAAGAGCAGGCGTTGGCCGATCAACTGGCCCAAATCCGCAAGGAATTGTTGGAAAGCAAAAAAAGGATGAAGCACGCGGGCCCGCCGGCGGAAAAACCCGCCGTGAAGTCCGTGACGATTTCGGACGCGCCTTTCGCGAAGAATTAATCTTCTCGTGCGAGGGATATTCTTGATGACTTCCCAACTCGTCCGCGCGAAGGTTTCCGCCTAATGTCCCCCAGGCGGTCACTTCCCCCGGCCCTTTACAAAAAGGCCCCTTTTCTCCAAAGCCTTTTGGACGGCATGCCCGAGTCCGTGAAGGTCATCGACTCTCAATTCCGGGTCGTGTTCGCCAATCAGACGTCCCTCAAGACCCTCGGAGTTGACCTCAATGAGCTTCGGGGCCGTTCCTGCCACCAGGGTTTTTACGGGTTCAAGGAAAAATGTTTTTTTTGCGGTATGCAAGCCATCTTTGAGAACGGCCTGCCGAAAGTTTCCTACTGCACCCTGACCGTCAACGGCGCCAACCGGGATTTTGAGGTCTCCACTTTTCCCGTCCAGTCCTCCTCCCGTAAAATCGAATACGCCGTGGAAATTGTCCGGGACATCACCCCGCTCAGCAAGGGCGGAGCCTTGCCGCAAAACGCTGGAAAAATTTCCAGCCGGGACAGGGCTTTCGGCTTGGTCTTTGAGCAAATGGCCCAATGGGCCGATGATGCCTGGCCGGTGCTGCTGCAGGGGGAAAAGGGAACAGGAAAAAAATCTTTCGCGCGGGCCCTGCACCAGCGCAGCTCCAGGGCCGAAGGGCCTTTCCGGGTTTTTCATTGTGTGGATAACGCCACGGGCGAGTGCTGCGACGGCTTATTCGGGGAAGGAGGGGCCTGGGAACAGGCCAAGGGAGGCACCCTTTACCTGGACGGAATTTGCCGGCTGGGCGAGGCCAGCCAAAAAAAACTTGCGGAAAACCTTTCCCGGCCCGCGGATGAGAAAACCCCCCGGGTGGTGGCGGCGACGGTTCAGGAAATCCTCTCGCTGGTCCACCAGGAAATCCTGCGCCTGGATCTTTACAACCGGTTCGCTTCCCGGGTATTGCGGCTGCCGGCCTTACGGGACAGGAAGCAGGATTTGCCCTTCTTGGCCCAGCATTTTATAGAAACTTACAAGGTTTTTACCGGATCGCCCGCGGAGAAATTGGGACCCGACGCGATGTGCCAATTGATGACCTACAGCTGGCCGGGGAATATCCGGGAGTTGGAAACCCAAATTGAGAGGGCCTGTCTTTTGGCGAAGGGACCGGTCGTGGAAAAACTGGACGTGGAATTCTACGCGCCGAAGACCGAAAAACTGGACGACCTGCTGGGAAACACGGAAAAAGCCTACCTCGTTGACGCCCTGACGAAGACCCAAGGACGTTTGCCGGCGACGGCGGAACATTCGGGGCTCCGTTTGAAAACACTCCAGCGAAAAATGAAGAAATACGGCCTTAAAGCCGAGGACTTCCGAAACTTACCTTGAAAATGCTGGCCGAAGAGCTGGCTTCCTGGTTCCTCCCGCGAATTCCGGCTTTTTTATTTACCGACGAACACCTCTATCGCAAACTTGCCAACGTTATTAGCAGTTTCCTTGGCCCCCCTGCCTGGGACCCGCTGGTCCTCCTTGACGCTTGCTTCCCACCGTTTTAAACTGCGCTCCACATTGATTTAATCCAACTCCCAAAGGAGCCTCCCTTGGCTTACACCTATCAAAACGTGAAACCGCCCCAAGGCGAAAAAGTCAGCATTCAAAATGGGGTACTCAAGGTTCCGGATAACCCCATCCTTCCTTTTATCGAAGGCGATGGAACGGGTCCGGATATTTGGCGGGCCTCGGTCCGGGTTTTCGACGCGGCGGTGGAAAAAGCCTATAAAGGAAAAAAGAAAATTTCCTGGTTCGAGGTTTACGCCGGTCAAACGGCCTTTGATAAGTTCCAGAATTGGCTTCCCGACGATACCGTTGAGGCTTTCCGGGAATATCTGGTGGGGATTAAGGGCCCCTTGACCACGCCCGTGGGAGGAGGCATCCGTTCGCTGAATGTGGCCTTGCGCCAGTTATTGGATCTCTATGTTTGCCTGCGTCCCGTCCGTTACTTCAAGGGAGTGCCTTCCCCCGTCAAGAATCCGGAAAAAGTCGACATGGTTATTTTCCGGGAAAATACCGAGGATATTTACGCCGGCATCGAGTGGCAGGCCGGTACTCCCGAGGTGAAGAAGGTCATCGAGTTCCTTCAAAAAGAAATGGGTGTTAAAAAAATTCGTTTTCCCCAAACCTCCGGCATCGGCATCAAGCCCGTTTCCCAAGAGGGGACCGAAAGGCTGGTTCGCGCGGCTTTGGATTACGCCATCCAGCACAAGCGCAAGAGCGTGACCTTCGTCCATAAAGGCAACATCATGAAGTTCACGGAGGGCGCCTTCCGCGACTGGGGCTACGCCCTGGTGAAAAAGGAATACCAGGGGAAGGCCGTTGGTTGGGATGATTGCGGCGGTAAACCGCCGGCGGGACAGGTCTTGGTGAAGGACGCCATCGCGGACATCACCCTCCAACAGGTCCTCACCCGGGCCGAGGAATTTGACGTGATCGCCACCCTCAACTTGAACGGCGACTACCTCTCGGACGCCTTAGCGGCGCAGGTCGGCGGGATCGGCATCGCTCCCGGCGGGAATATCAACTATCTCACGGGCCACGCCATTTTCGAGGCGACGCATGGGACCGCCCCCAAGTACGCCAACCTGGACAAGGTGAATCCCGGATCCGTGGTCATTTCCGGGGTCATGATGCTGGAACACATGGGCTGGCAGGAAGCGGCGGATATGATCGTCAAGGCCATTGAAAAGACCATCTCCCAAAAAGTGGTCACTTACGACTTCGCCCGGCTCATGGAAGGCGCGAAGGAAGTCAAATGCTCCGAATTCGCGACAGCCGTCATCGGGAATATGTAACCGCCGGCGCTGAAATTTTAATTATGGATTCTTAATTTTTTTGGTTTTGAAAAGCGGCTGGAAACAGCCGCTTTTTTTATTTTCCGTCCAATGACCCGCCGGAACGCCCCTCTCATCCCTTGTTTTTACCGGTATTCCCCAGCCGTTTTTTCAACCCTAATAAACCCAACTTTGGTATCTTTTCCAGGGAGTCAATTCCAGAGGGGAATGCCATGGCGAAAACAGGCTGGATGGAAAAGCGTCAGCATGAGCGGGTGGTCGCCACCCTTAAAGTGGATTACCGGACGGTGGACGCCAAGGACTCCAAGAAGATCCAGGACCACGACCATTACAAGCTGACGACCGTGGACCACCTGCCGGAGCTCTCGAAAAAATCACCCCTGCACCATGCCGTCACCAAGGACATTTCCATGGGGGGCTTGGCCCTGTTGGGGACCGAGCCATTCGCCATGGGGGCGTTGGTGGAAATCGGCCTGCACCTTCCCAAGTACAAAACGACCCTGAAATTCCTGGCAAAAGTCGTCCGGACCGAATCTTTCGTGGAAATGGGCCGGAACATCCACCGGGCCGGCGTCCAGACACTGGCGATCAACCAGTCGGACTTGGACCGAATCCAAAAATACCTCTTGTCCCAAACCTCTTGACCCCCGTGAAAAATCCCGGCGTAATCCCGCCGGAGCCTTCCCCAACCCAATTACCGCGTTGGCGGGGTTTTAACCTGCTGGGAAAGTACTCCCTCCACCAACCAACTTTCGGAGTTTTCCAGGAGTGGGATTTCCGGAGGATCTCGGATTGGGGTTTTAATTTTGTCCGATTTCCCATGGATTACCGGCTATGGATCAAGGAGGGGGATTGGAATAGGATCAATCCGGATGCCTTTGGGGACCTGGACCAGGCGGTGGATTGGGCCGGCCTCTATGGGCTTCACGCCTGCCTCAATATCCACCGGGCTCCCGGCTATTGCATCAATCTTCCTCGGGAACAGGGTGACCTTTGGAAGGACCCGGCCACGCAGGAAATTTGCGCCGCCCATTGGGCCTTTCTCGCCAGAAGGTACCGAGGGATTCCCAACTCCAAAATAAGCTTCGATCTGATTAATGAACCCAACGGCGTGGATAATCCCACCTACGCCCGGTTCGTGGAAAAAATGGCGGGGGCCATCCGAAAAGAGGATCCCCAAAGGCTCATCATCGCCGACGGAACGGATGTGGGGACCAGGCCTGTGCGGGAGTTGATTCCCCTCAAAGTCGCCCAAGCCACCCGGGGGTACCAGCCCATGGAAATCAGCCACTATAAGGCTCCCTGGTTCACGGACGGGGTCCATTTTTCCCCTCCCGCCTGGCCGATGAAATCGGGAACGGAAATATTTGACCGAGCCTGGCTCAAACGGAAGTGGATTGATCCCTGGAAGGAATTGGAACTCCAGGGCGCCGGAATTTTCGTGGGAGAGTGGGGCGCTTACAACCAAACGCCCCATTCGGTGGTCATGGCTTGGATGAGGGACCAATTGGAGCTATGGCAAGAGGCGGGGTGGGGCTGGGCCCTCTGGAATTTTCGGGGTGATTTCGGCCCCCTGGACAGCAAAAGGTCCGACGTGGTTTATGAGGAGATCGACGGCCATCAAGTCGACCGGAAAATGCTGGAACTACTCCAACGACATTAGGTCCAAGGCGCCGGGGCCCAAGTATCATTAAATTATAAATACGGCAACCTAACGCATGATATTTTTATTCTTGGTTGGAACCTGAAACCTTGTTACCGGAACCTGCCTTTCATCAGTAGAGGCTTCCCGGCCTTCTGCCTGCCAGAATCCTGAAATCCTTGGCCTCAATGGCCTTGACCGTAAGGTCGCGGTTTTGGGAATAAACAGAATTGTGGGCCTCGATATTTTTAACCGTGTAACCGATTTGAAAATAAACCCCCGCCAGGATAAAGAGGACTCCCAAAACCCTCCAAGCATGGCTTTTTGCCGCGAGGAAGTCCCAGCAATAAAGGGAATAAAGCATCACGACGGGAAAAAGCAAAAGCACCCTGAAGGAAGCGGCCATATCCGGCGTGAATAGAAAACAAAAATAGAGGAGTAAAAAGGTGCCGGCCATCAGCCGTTGGAGGACCGGCCAATCCCTCCTGGGATGGTCCTTGAAAAACCAAAGCACCACCATGGCGGCCGGCTGGAAATAGCCGGCCAACCAAAGGAAGAGGCCCGGCACGAGCAGCCAAGGCGATGCGAAGAAATAATCAAGCCTCTGCCTGGTATGTTCTGCCACGAACCGGGGCATCTCAAAACTGGCGATGGAAAGATAGCGCGCCAAGGTTCCAACCACATCCATGGCGTTATCCCAGTTAAGTCCCGAGACAAACCCATGGACGTCCTTTCCGCTGCTGAAGCCGTATACCAGATAGGTCGGGACCAAGAGGGCCAGCATGGGAAGGGCTCCCAGAAGATTGAATCCCAGGGCTTGGGGAAGGGAACCGGCCTTCCATTGGAAAAAGAGGGAGAACAAAAGGAATGGAAGAAAGGCCACCCAGGACATGTGCAATTGCATGACCCAGAAAAGCCCGAAGCCCATCATGGTATTGGCCCACGGGGAACGGATGGCCTGGAGGGTTAAGGCGGGAATGGTTTCCATAAAACCAATAAAGAAAAGAACGCTTCCTAAAAACGCGTAGGAAGGATTAATGACTTGGGTGGAATAGTGGGTGTTCCAGGGAGCGATGTAGATCCAGGTAAAAATAAACCAAGGGGAAAAGCCCGGCAGCCTTTTGCAGCAGTACCAGCCGAAAAACGTCAAAGCCAGAAAGGAGAGGAGGTTGAGAAATAAATAGGGAGACTCGGGGACGGGCCAAACCGCGAGGGGAAGTGCGATCAGCAGGCCCTCCAAAGCGCCAGGAATTTGGGTTTTAAAGGAAGTCTCCGGCCCCTGGACGTCGGGTCCATAATACGGCCAGCTGTGGGTGGTGTAGCTTTTAAGCCCGATCACGTAGGTTTGGACGTAATCCTCTGAAGCGGTGACGGGCGGGCAATAGAGGCCGAAGATAAAACGCAGAAGAAAAGCGAGAGTCAGAAAGGCCAGGATTTTTAAACGCCGGGAATCCCCCAAAGGTCACCTGCCAGCCGGATGGAATTTTTGAAGATAGGGCAGTTATTAAAACGGGTTCAGGGGACGGATTTTATTTAACAAAAAACTTGTCCTTGTCCTCGGGAAAGTCACTTTCACCCCTGATGTCGGTGACGATTCCCTCCGCGTTGAAATCAATCGAGAGGTTTTTCCCGAAAATTTCTTTGTTTCCCAGGAGGTTGGGAGTGACCATGTCTCCCTTATGGTCAATTTCCTTGGTGTAGTCGTAAACCCACCTTATTTTTGTACCGGGCTTGTTGATCATCACTTCTTTAGTGCTTTTTCCTAAAAGCCCGGACACTTGGGCTTGGGTTGTCTTTTGAGGGATAATTTTTTTCCTGGCCAGGAAAATATCGAAATCCCTTTCATTGTCCTTTGGGACCAGCATCTTGTCCTTGGCAAAACTGCTGGTGAAACTGTAATCCGCCACTTTTCCCTCGTCATCGAACTCGATTTGGATGAATTTCGAATTGGCCCCCAGGACGGAGCCGGCGGCATAGAGGTAACGCCAGATGGTGGCGGTAGTCTCGTCCCCGAAATGCATCCTTTTATAACCCCGCGTCGCGACATCAATTTCCGCCAGGGGGTTTCCCAGCAAAGCCCTCACCTCATTCATCTTGGTTTTTTTGACAAAGATTTGATTTACATCCTGCATTTGGAATTCCCGGCCGATGGAAGCGCAGGAACAGAGAAGAGGGGAAAATAACAGGCAAAGAACCCATAAACGAAAAGTTGGAAATGGTTTCCGCGGCTTGAATATTCTTTCAATGCGCTTCATGGGATCCTTGCTCGGGCCCGAAAAGTGGTAAGGCGCGGTCGCCAGGGCCCTTTGGGGGCCCCGCTAGGGCCGGCCTTTATTTTAATGCTTTCATCGTTTCTTTGATCAGGTCGGCCGATTTTTTCACCATGGCCTTTTCCTCATCATTCAAGGGAACCTCGATAATCATCTCCAAACCCTTGCGGCTAAGTTTGGCATAGACCCCGAAATACATGTCCTTCAGGCCGTATTCGCCCTCCAGGAAACAAGAACAGGGGACCACCAGCTTGGAATCCTTCAGGATGGCCTCGACCATGGAACCGGCCGCGGCGCCCGGCGCCAGCCAGGCGGACACGCCCAGGAGGTTAACCAACTCGCCGCCGCCCTTGCGGGTGCGTTCCACAATGGCCTCTACCTGGTCGGCCTTGAGGATGTTCGTAATGGGGATGCCGGCGATATTGCAGTAGCGGACCAAGGGCACCATTTCGTCGCCGTGGCCGCCGATGACGGAAGCGTTCACGTTTTGCACCGCCACGTCGGCCGCTTGGGCGAGGAAGGCCCTCATGCGGGCCGAGTCCAGGACGCCGGCCTGGCCGATGACGCGGTGTTTGGGAAGGCCCGAGGCCTTGTAAGCCACGGAGCACATGGTGTCCAGGGGGTTGGTGACGATGATCAGGATAACGTTGGGCGAGGAAGCCACGATTTTTTTCGTTACGTCCGCCACGATGCCCTGGTTGATGGCCACCAGGTCCTCGCGGCTCATGCCGGGTTTGCGGGGAACGCCCGCGGTAATGACACAGACGTCGGAACCGGCCGTATCGGCGTAATCCGTGGTTCCCACCAAATGGGAATTAAAGCCGGAGATGGGACCGACCTGGAGCATGTCGAGAGCCTTGCCCTTGGGCATGTCCTTCGTGGCGGGAATATCCAAAAGGACGATATTCCCCAGGTCCCGTTCCGCCATCCAAGCGGCGCAAGAGGCTCCGACATTACCGGCTCCGACGACGGTGATTTTGGGACGTTGGCTGGACATAAATCCTCCTGGGACTTAATGATTAAGTTAAAACCTATGAACGAAGCGCTCAAAACAGCTTTGGGCGAGGAGTAGTTTACTTAAATCAAACTTTGATGTCTATGTGGCGCCTCATACTATTAATATGGGGGAGCCACCTCCGCTTGACTTAATCCGGTGCCCCCGTTAGTTTGAGGTCATTCCTTCAGGAGATCTTCGATGAGCGACTTGAAAAAACAAAAAGGATTCACCCTTTGGTTCACCGGCCTCTCGGGCTCGGGAAAATCCACCATTTCCGAAAGGGTGGCCTTAAAACTTCAGCGCTCTGGGGTCCCGGTTGAAGTTTTAGACGGGGACGTGGTCCGCACGAATCTCTCCAAAGGTCTGGGTTTTTCCCGCGAGGACCGGGACGAGAATATCAAAAGGGTCGGGTTCGTCTGCCAGCTTTTGACCCGCCACGGCGTTGCCGCCGTGGCCTCCGTGATCTCGCCCTACCGCGCGGCCAGGGAACACAACCGCCGCCTCATTGGGAATTTCGTGGAGGTTTATACCCGCTGCCCGGTGGAGGTCTGCGCCCAGCGCGACGTGAAGGGCCTCTACCAAAAGGCCGCCGCGGGCGAGATCAAGGGATTCACGGGAGTGGACGACCCTTACGAGCCTCCGGGAAATCCGGAGGTGGTTTGCCATACGGACAAGGAAACCGTCGAGGAAAGCGTTGAGAAGGTCCTGGCCAAACTCGCGGAACTGGGATACATTTGAACGGCAGTCCGCGGTCCGCAGTCGACAGTCCCCAGTTGAACCTCCCGCCTCAACCGAATTCAAATCCCTTCCGGGCCCTCAACGCCGGTTCCGCCGCGGGCTTCTTGTTATTGGCGACGGTGGTCCTCTTCTGGAATTTTCTCGATCCCCGAACCGGCCTGGTCTTGTCCAAGCTCAGCGAGGATATGACCCAGGATTTTATCGGCTGGCGCCAGTTCGCTTTTGAGGAACTCAAAAAAGGACACTTGGCCCTTTGGAATCCCCAGATGCTTTGCGGTGCCCCTTTTTTCGGGGATTTCCAATCAGCGCTTCTTTATCCGCCGAATTGGCTCTTCATGGCCTTTCCCATGCCTTTTGCCATCAACACCTGCATAGCCCTTCACGTTTTTGGGATGGGTTGGTTCACTTATCTTTGGATTGTCCAGCGCGGTTCCCGGCCCGAATCCGCCCTCCTCGGGGCTTTGATGACAATGTTGGGAGGGGCCTACTTTTTACATATCGTCCCGGGCCATCTGCCCAATCTCTGCAGCATGGTTTGGATTCCCCTCATCTTCATGGCGATGGACGGCTACCGGGAAAAAAGAACGGCCGGCTGGATTCTATTGGGGAGCTCCGCCCTGGCCCTTCAAATCCTCTCCGGGCATGTTCAATACGCCTATGATACGGTTATGGTCGGTGGTTTTTACGTGATCCTTACCCTTTCGAAGGTTGAAAGGAAGGCCTCGTTTATTGGGGGACTGACCATGATGGGGTTGGGCGCGGCTCTCTTGACGGCGGTTCAATTGGGCGCTGGCTGGGACGCGGCCTGGGACAGCCTCCGGGGCCAGAAACTGCCCATTGATATCGTGGATATCGCCGATATGACGCCGGAGAGGCTCTGGTGCCTTTTGGCCCCGGATTTTTTCGGGAGTTGGGACCACTATTGGGGAGGGGGTTTTTACTGGGAAGGCGCGACGTTCGTCAGTTTAACCGGATTTATCCTGGCGGTTTTTTCGTTCCCTTTGTCGGACCACCCCCAGAAAAAAATCCTGGGATGGCTGGCGTTGTTTTTAACGGTTTTAGCGGTTGGAAAAAGAACGCCGGTTTTTATCCTTTTTTATAAGTACTTTCCCCTGTTTGGAAATTTTCGAGGGGTGAGCAAGTTTAATATTTTCATCACGCTTTTTCTGTCGGTCCTAGCCGCCCTGGCCCTGGATCAGATCCTGAAAAATCCAAAATCGGCCCGGGGATTGGTGAAGCCTTTGGCTTGGGGTTCGGGGGCGGTCTTGATCCTAGTCCTCTCTTTTGCCGCCGCGCCTTACCTGGGGGCGGAAAAGTTCCGCCATAAATTCGCGGATCACGCCGGCTCCATGGAAGGCAGCCTTTTGATCTGCGGCATAATGCTGGGCCTGCTCAGCATGCTTTCTTATTTCACCCCAAAGGTTCCCTTCTTGCGGTTCGGGTTTATTTTCCTGGCCGGTCTGGAGCTTTTTTGTTTCGCCAAAAACAACCTGCCGTTTTTTTCCTACCAAGCCTACACCGAAAAAGTCGGTCAAATGGAGAAGGTCTACCGCCAGGCTCCGGGAGACTACAGGATTTTAATGGGCAATTCCTACGCCCTATCCACCTCCGGCAGCGACATCTGGGGGGAGGATCCGGTCATTCCCTCCCGCTTCGCGGCCTTTGTCGCTTTGACGCAGCATTGCGATCCCAACGACGCCTTCCTGCAGCGCTTTACCTTCCGTGAATTTCCCCAGGCCTTAGGACTGTTGAGGCTCCGGTATCATTTTACGGAAGAATCGGGAACCCTGAGGGTGGAAAGGCTTCATCTAAAAGAAGCGCCGAGGGCTTTCCTGGCCGACCGTTGGGAAGTTTTGCCAAAAGCGGAAGCGCTCCGAAAGGCTTCCAGTCCGGGTTTTGACTGGAGCGAGGAGGTGTTGTTGGAAACGGATCCGGGGATGGAAATGACAAAGGGAAAATCGAAAAACCAAGTATTGATCACGGACCGCTCCACGGACCTGATTGAGGTTCAAGCCACCCTTTCCAAACCGGCGATTTTAGTGATGACGGACAATTACAGCCGGGATTGGAAAGCCCGGCCCTTCTCAACGGAATCGACCGGGGAATATAGCCTGGGGCCGGCCAACGGTTTTCAAAGGGCCGTCCCCTTGAAGGCGGGAAATCATCATTTTGTCATGGAATACCAACCCCAGGCCTTTCGGGCGGGCAAATGGATAACGCTGGTTTCCCTATGGTTCTTCCTGCTCCTGGCCCGGCGTGAATATGCCCGCCACCGTCGGGCCTCTTAAAAGATTTATAATGACACGAAAGAGGGAACCATGAAAACCATCGCGGATTTGCATACCCACACCCGCCATTCGGACGGGACGGTTGACCCAGGGGAGTTGGCCAGGCTCGCCAAGTCCCAAGGCGTGGACGCGGTTGCCCTGACGGACCATGACACGGTTTCGGGGATCGGGGAATTGGCAGCCGAGGCCCAAAGGCTGGGTTTGGAGGCGATCGCGGGAGTGGAGCTTTCCGCGCAATTTAATCCCGGGACCCTCCATATCCTGGGCTATGGGTTTGACTGCGAGGGGCCCATCCGTGCAAAACTTGAGAAATTCCAAAAGGCCCGGGAAGAGCGTAATCCCCTGATATTGGAAAGGCTCAAGGCCTTGGGAATGCCCCTGGCCTTGGAAGAAGTGCGGGCAATCGCGGGGGCCCAAGGCCAGCTGGGCCGGCCCCATATCGCCAAGGCGATGGAAGCCAAGGGCTACGTGAAATCCTACGCCGAGGCTTTTGATCGGTACCTCACCAAGGGCGGCCCCGCTTATGTCCCCAAGGCGGCTTGGTCCGCGAGGGATTGCGTTGAAATGATCCACGAGTCCGGCGGCGTCGCGGTGGCCGCCCATCCCATCCAAATGAAGCTACAAGGAATGGACCTGGAGGCGAAGGTAGGGGAATTGGCCGCCATCGGGTTGGATGGGCTTGAGGTGGTGCATCCGGACCAGGATGCCGAATCCCAATGGAGGTTTACCCAATTGGCGGAACAGTTCGGCCTTTTGACTACCGGGGGAAGTGATTTCCACGGAGATCACAAGCCCGGCATTCAATTGGGCCATGGCCGCCCCCCCTATATTTTTCTCGAGAAATTGCGGGATAGAATCAAGCGGACAAAAAAGGCCCATTAACCACTAAGGACACTAAGAACTCCAAAATAGATCCTTGGTTTATGATTTGAAAAAGGTGGATTTTTAGAAATTCAAGGTGGTTTTTTTTAATTTAAGATTTACTTGGTGCCATTGGCTCCTGGATGGTTAAAATGAAGTTGAGGTTTATATGGAAGAAATCACGGCGGAACAATTTTTAGAGAGCGCCAAGACCTGGAAACCCGCGGAAGATTTTGAGGCCAAGGCTCTGAGGCAATTGCGGGCGGCCAAGGCCCCCGAGGAAATGGTCCCGGCCCTGGGGGCGGCCTTCCTTTTTTGCGCCAAAAGCACCTACGATTACATCCAATACATCCATGAATTGGCCACGATCAAGGAAATTGACCGGAAGAATTTTCTCCCCCAAGTGGCCTACCTGGTGGGGCTGGTCCAAAGGCTCCAACAGGGCGGGAAAAACTACAAGGAAATTTTCCAGAAATTCGACAACACCACCAGGGCGGGGCTCACCCACGACCAGTTCGACACCATTTATTACGACGCCATCCAGAATATCGAGCTCCGGGTCCTGTTGAAAAAAGTGATCGACGAGGTGGAGACGGTGCTGCAGTCCTTCTCGCTGGTGAGCGGGGACTTGTCGGGCATCCAATGCGTGAATCTATATGAAAGCAGCATCCGCTTTCAACTGTTCCTCCAGTATTTTATGACCAAGACGAAGTTCTCGCAGGAAGAGCTTTGGTCCATCCTGTTTGATGTTTATAACCAGGTTTCGGAGTTGGAAGGCTTGACCGTCGAGCCCACCGAGGAAGAACTGCAGGACCTGCACGCCAAAATCCAGAAGTACAAAACCAACTAAAAAAATAACACCTGTGGTGAACAGGTGTTGAATCAGACGGGGATGGTGAGGCCCTCGTAGGCGCAAACCGTGTTGGCGAAGAGGGTCTTGGCGTGTTCTTCTTTTTTGAGGACGGCGATATCGTCATGGTTGGGGTCGTGGTGGTAAAGCACCAGCTGTTTGACTCCCGCCTCCTTGGCCACGAAACAGGCCATTTCGGGGGTGGAGTGGCCGAAGCCCTGGGTGCTGACCGGGCCGGTATATTGCTCCTGCGTGTATTGGGCGTCATGGATAAGGACGTCCGCTCCCTTGGCGAACTGGATCAAGCGCCTGTCCCCGTCCACATAGCCCTCGATATCCGTGGCGTAAACAATGGATTTTCCCCCGTACTGCAGTTTGTAAACCAAGGTCCCGTTTTTCGGGTGGTTATAGGCCCGGTATTGGCTCACGATCACCTTGTCCTTAAAGGTGGCCTTGTAGTCGGTCTGCAGATTGACCAATTCGGGCTCCCCTCCCTCCGCGAGCAGGATTTGGTCAAAGGGCTTTAAGGTAGCGATCTTCTTGATGGAATTGGTTTCCTTCAGGTCAATGGGAAAGAACATTTGATCCATCATCATTTCCAGGATGTAATTCAGGTCGGTCTTGGAATGGACCGGGCCGTAGGCGGAGGGACCGAAAATGGAAAGGGCCGAATCGCCGATATAGAGGGGCGGGAAAAAGGGAAGCCCCATGATGTGGTCATGATGGGTGTGGGAGATGAGGACGGTCGTATTGAGCCGCTTGATCTTGTCGCGGTTGGCGAAAAAATTACGGACCATCTGCTGGCCCGCGGCCACGATACCGGTGCCTGCGTCCAAAAAGATGGTGTGATCCAGAACGTTCACCTGAACGCAGGAAGAATTGCCGCCGATTTTAAGGGTAGTGGGACCGGGAACCGGAATCGAACCGCGGACTCCCCGGAAAGTAATCGCGAAATCGTACGTCATTCAACCTCTTTTAGCGGCTGGCTAAGATTTGGAAACGAGCTATTATCTTAAAAAATAAACCCTTTTGGCAACATTTAAGGGGTATTTATCCCCCTGTCGACGGTCATTTGGTCTGTTTTTTTGCTGATCCCGGAAGATGGAACCCTGATTCCTGAATTTAAGGTTCCCACAAGGCGCGGGATGCGCAATTCTTGCATTGGGGCGCCAGGTCGCCTGCCTTTAAGTAGATATTCATCACGCGGTTCTCATCGGCGCAGGTCACACAAAGGTGGGGGCCGGTGTAAAGGATTTTTTCCCCTGGCTTGCGGCCTGAGATGTCAATGTTCATCCTGGCTCTTTCTTTTCCCAAGTCCATGGAAGGGCTGCTTTTAGGGTCCAGCGGGGTTCCAGAAGGCAACTTGTCCAATTGAATGTCCGATCTTAGGCGAATAAAAAAGCCCCGCTCTTTTTGAGTGGGGCTTTTGTTGTTATAGGGCGCAGGTAGTCCTTGCCCTTGGGTTATTTCTTCGCCTTTGCTTTGGTGATTTTGGCGCTGGTTTTCGGTTTTCCCGGGGTTTCGGTGGACTTTTGCTTGGTCCAATTGAGCAGTCCGCCCGCCAGGATGATTTCCTGCTGGCGGTCCGTCAAACCATGAACAACCTGGACGGATTTACCCGTCGTGAGGTTCTTCACGGGGAAGGGATGGTCCACTTTTAAAACCTGTTTCAAATCGGGGATTTCCAACTGGTCGCCCTGGCTGATGGCCTCGTAATCGGCGGACTGAACGAAGGTCAGGGGCAAAATGCCGAAGTTGATCAGGTTCGCGCGGTGGATGCGGGCGAAGCTTTTCACCAAAACAGCCTTAAGCCCCAGGTACATGGGGGCCAAGGCCGCGTGTTCGCGCGAGGACCCTTGCCCGTAATTATCGCCGCCCACCACGAAGCCCTTGCCCGCCTCCTTGGCGCGTTTGGGAAAGGTGGGGTCGATGATATTGAATACGAACTCCGAGATCGCCGGGATGTTGGAGCGCAGGGGAAGGACTTTCGACCCTGCCGGCATGATATGGTCGGTGGTGATGTTATCGGCGACCTTTAAAAGCACCGGGCCTTCCAATAAATCCGCCAAGGGGCCGTTGATGGGAAGGGGCTTGATATTGGGCCCGCGGACGACCTCGATTTTTTTCGGGTCCTTGGCCGGGGCGATGATGCCGTTGTCGTCCCAAACGAACTTGTCCGGAATCTCGATTTTTGGCGCCTTGCCCAAGGTCGTCGGATCGGTGATCTTGCCGGTCAAGGCGCAGGCCACGCAGGTTTCCGGGGAAGCCAGGTAAACCTTGGCGTCGCGGGTTCCGGAGCGGCCCTCAAAGTTGCGGTTGAAGCTGCGGATGGAGACGGCTCCTGAAGAGGGCGCCTGGCCCATGCCGATGCAGGGTCCGCAGGCGGACTCGATGATGCGGGCGCCGGAAGCGATGATGTCGGCGAGGGCTCCGTTTTGCGCGATCATCTCGAAGACCTGCTTGGATCCCGGGGTGACGGTCATGGAAACATTGGGATGAATGTGCTTTCCCTTCAGCATTTTGGCCACCATCATCAGGTCGCTGTAGGAGCTGTTGGTGCAGGAGCCGACGCAAACCTGCTGGACGTCGACGTTCTTGAGCTTGGCCACCTCAATGACATTGTCCGGGCTGTGGGGCTGGGCGATGAGGGGCTGGAGCTTGTTGAGGTCAATGATCAGCTCCTCGTCGTAAGCGGCGCCGGGATCGGCGGCCAGGGGCATCCAATCCTTGCCCCGTCCCTGGGCCTTCATGTAGTCACGGGTATTCTCGTCGGAAGGGAAAAGGGAGGTTGTAGCGCCGAGCTCCGCCCCCATGTTGGTGATGGTGGCCCTGGCGGTGGCCGACAGGCTTTTCACGCCTTGACCCGTATATTCCAGGATCTTGCCCACGCCGCCCTTGACGGTTAATTTCCTTAATACTTCCAGGATGATGTCCTTCGCCGTGACCCAGGGCTGGAGCTTGCCCTTGAGTTCCACCCGGAGCACTTTCGGCATGGTCATATAGAAGGGCCCCCCGCCCATGGCGACCGCCACATCCAGGCCGCCGGCGCCGATGGAAAGTTCGCCCAGCCCGCCGCAGGTGGGTGTATGGGAATCCGAGCCTAAAAGGGTTTGGCCGGGGATGGCGAAGCGCTCCAAATGAACCTGGTGGCAGATGCCGTTGCCGGGACGGGAGAAGTAAATGCCGTGTTTGGCCGCCACTGATTGCAGGTAGCGGTGGTCGTCGGCGTTCTCAAAACCGGTTTGAAGCATATTATGGTCGACGTAGGAAACGGAAAGCTTGGTTTGAACCTGGGGAACGCCGATGGCCTCAAATTGGAGGTAAGCCATGGTACCGGTAGCGTCCTGGGTGAGGGTTTGGTCGATTTTAATGCCGACTTCCTCCCCTGCGACCGGATTGCCTGAGACTAAATGGGCCTTGATGATCTTTTGGACCAAATTGAAGCGCGGGGTGTTCGTTGCCATGTTTTCCTCCATGAATAATATGGTAAGTCCAGTTAGGTTGGCTTTAAAGAGGGGCCTATTATGGGTCTCCTCAGAGGACCAATTCAACCCCAATTAAGCCTTCCCTCGGCTTAAAAGCTGGTTGGTTTTTGGCTTTCCTTCGATATCATCGTCAAAATGAACGCTCCACAAATAAGTTGGAATCGCCTTTAAATTTATCCCACCAATGTCTATTTTAAAGACAGGGCATTGAAGTTCCCGGCCAGGGCCCGGACTCCCCTGATTTGAGGTAAGAAAGATGACGAATACGGTTTTAAAGATTGAAGGCATGACCTGCGATCATTGCGTCAGCACGGTCAAGGCGGCCCTCTTAAGGGTGCGGGATGTTCGGACCGCCGTGGTGAATTTGGCCGAAAAAACGGCGGTCGTGACTTCCGGTTCGCCGCTCGAAATGTCGGAAGTTGTCCGCGTCGTGGAAGAAGAAGGGTACAAGGCGAGTCTCTGAAGCCTTTTATCGGCGTCCAATGAATTAAGTCTTTTTTAAGGGCCACTATGCCAGCCGACGCTCCAATCGAGACCCCCTCGACCCAAGAGGCTCCCATCCGATCGGTGATCTTGTCCGTGGAAGGCATGACCTGCGCCTCCTGCGCCGCCCGAATTGAGAAAAAATTAAAAGCCGTCCCCGCGGTGAGGGACGCGGTCGTCAATTTCGCTTCCCAAAAAGCCTATGTCCAATTGGAGCCGGCCTTCAATGATTTGACCGCCCTCCAGGTCGCCATTGAGAAGGCCGGCTATTCGTCGACGCCTTACGTCCCCCAATACCGCGCCTCCAAAATGTACGAGGCCGAGCAAAGCCGGCTGGGCTGGCGGTTGACTTTAAGCGGCCTTTTCGCCGCGCCTTTTTTGGTCCAGCACCTTTTAATGGGGTTCGGTTCCTTCAGCCTTTCACCCTGGGTCCAGTTTTTACTGGCGGTTCCGGTTTTTTTTCTCGTGGGGTGGCCCTTCCACCAATCCGCCCTCAAGGGGCTGCTGAGGGGGGAGGCGACCATGGACACGCTGGTGTCACTGGGGACTTCCGCGGCTTTTTTCAGCTCCCTTCCCGCCCTCGCCGGCTACTCGGTGGACCTTTACTTTGACGCGTCCAATTTGATCCTCTTTTTCGTCACGATGGGCCGTTATTTGGAGATCTTCACCAAGCGGCGCGCCAACCGGGCCATGGAGCTTTTGATGAACCTCCGGCCCAAAGTGGCCCATGTGATCACGGAGACCCACCAGGTGGATGTGCCGGTGGAAATGGTGGGCAGGGGCGACAACCTTTACATCAAGCCCGGCGAGTCCATTCCCGTGGACGGGGATGTGATTGAGGGCAAAGGCCGGGTGGATGAGTCCCTGCTGACCGGCGAGGCCCTGCCGGTGGAAAAACGCCCCGGCCAAAAACTTTTCGCCGGGACCCTCAACGGCACCACGACGCTTTTAATGAAAGCCCGTTCGGTGGGAAAAGAAACGGCCTTAGCGAGGATTATCCGGCTCGTGGAGGAGGCCCAGGGGTCGAAGGCTCCGATCCAAGCGACCGCGGACCGCGCCGCGTCCATCTTCGTCCCGGTGGTCCTCCTCCTGTCCCTGGCCACCCTCCTGGGTTGGAAATGGATCGCGGGCCAGCCCTTGACGGAAGGCCTCCAGCACGCCATCGCGGTCCTCGTCATCGCCTGCCCTTGCGCCCTGGGATTGGCGACGCCCATCGCCTTGATGGCGGGAATCGGGGTGGGAGCCAAACGCAGCATCCTTATCCGCAGGGCCGAGGTTTTGGAAAAGTCCCGGCGAATTGACGCGATGGTATTTGATAAAACCGGGACCTTGACCGAGGGAAAACCCCGGTTGGTGGATATTTTGGTCCTGGAAGGCTACCAGGAAGAGCAGCTTTTAAGGTACGCCGCCTCGGTGGAAATGGGAACCAACCATCCCCTGGCCTTTGCCATTCTCAAGGAAGTGATGGTGTTGGATCTGATCCTTCCCACCGCCGAGAGGATAACGGAAACGCCCGGCGCCGGAATCCAAGGCACCGTGGAGGGGCATCACGTGGCGGTTGGAACCAAGGCCTATATCGAATCCCAGGAGGGCGTTTTCACTTCCGATAAGATCCGCGCCAACGTGGAAGCCTACCGGCTGGGAGGCCAGACCGTTTCCCTGATGACCTTGGACAAAAAAATCGCGGCGGTGCTGGTGATGGAGGACCCTCCCAGGTCCAATTCCCGGGAAGTCATCCAGGAACTGAAAAAACTGGGACTCAAGATCCACCTGCTCACGGGCGACGGGGAAGTGGTGGCCCAGAAGGTGGGCGAGAGGGTGGGGGTTGATTTCGTCAAGGCGAACGTGAGCCCGGAGGGAAAGCTGGACTATATCCGGGTCCTGCAGAAGCAAGGCCTGAAAGTGGCCATGGTGGGCGACGGCTATAACGACGCCGCGGCCCTGACGGCGGCGGACCTGGGGATCGCCCTAGGGTCGGGGACGGACGTGGCCAAGGAAGCGGGCGACATGGTGTTGATGCAGGGGGACCTCACGAAGGTGATCGAAGCCCTCAAACTTTCCCGGGCCACGTTCAAGATCATCCGCCAGAATCTTTTTTGGGCCTTCGGTTACAACCTGCTGGCCCTGCCCCTGGCCATCTTCGCCCAGGTGCCTCCCTCGCTTGCCGCGGCGGCCATGTCCTTGTCTTCCATCACGGTGGTCTTGAACGCGCTGAGGCTGTACCGGAAAAAGTTTTAAATAACCCAACCGAGCCTTCTCTTTCTTGACGCCCCCCCCAATCTTTTCTATCCTAGCCCTGCCTTTACATCCCTTTAACATCAATCAACGAGAGGTGGATTTATGCAACGACGCGTCCTGGCGGTTCTGAGCCTTTTGGCTTTAGTCCTAGCGGTTTCCTGCGGGCCGAAGATGAATGAGAATGAGATCCGCATCGGCGAGTTTGGTTCCCTGACCGGAGCCCAGGCCACCTTCGGCATTTCCACCCATGAGGGAATCCAATTGGCCGTCGAGGAACTGAACGCGGCTGGCGGGATCAACGGCAAGACCTTCAAGGTCATTACCATGGACGACCAGGGTAAGCCTGAGGAAGCGGCTATCGCCGTGACCAAACTCATCACCCAGAACCGGGTCCAGGTGGTGCTCGGAGAAGTGGCCAGCTCCCTTTCCCTGGCGGCGGCCCCCATTTGCCAGGAACGCAAGGTTCCCATGATCTCGCCTTCTTCCACCAACCCTAAAGTCACCCAAGTGGGCGATTATATTTTCCGCGTCTGTTTCATCGATCCCTTCCAGGGCCAGGTGATGGCCGACTTCGCGATGCAGAACTTGAAGGCCAAGACCGCTTGCATCCTCCGCGACCAGAAAAGCGATTACAGCATGGGCCTGGCTGATTTCTTCGTGAAGCGCTTCAAGGAAAAGGGTGGGATTATCGCCTCGGACGAGAGCTTCGTGGGAGGGGACGTAGATTTCAAATCCCAACTCACCTCCATCAGGGGTAAAAAGCCGGATGTGATTTTTGTGCCAGGCTATTACGGAGAGGTGGGCCTCATCGCCAAGCAAGCCAGGGAATTGGGCGTGAAGGTGCCGCTCTTGGGCGGCGACGGGTGGGAATCAGACAAACTTTATGAGATTGGTGGCAAGGCCTTGGATGGCTGTTACTTCTCCACCCATTCCTCCTCCGAATCAACTGACCCCAAGGTCCAGTCCTTCGTCAAGAAATACCAGGCCAAGTACGGCCATACGCCTGACGCACTGGCGACCTTGGGCTACGACGCGGCGGGAGTCATGGCCGAGGCCATGAAGGGCTCCAAGTCCTTAAACGGCCCGGACCTACGCGACGCCATCGCCGCCACCAAGAATTTCGTGGGAATCACCGGATCCATCAGCCTGGACGCCAACCGCGACGCGGTCAAGTCGGCTGTGGTGCTGAAGATCGGGAACAACAAGGCTTCTTACGTCACCACCGTAAATCCTTAAGTCAGAACCTATTCACCACAAGCCCCTAACTGTGCCTCTGTGGT
>CAZUXW010000002.1:52218-55712 GCA_964624625.1 uncultured bacterium | reverse complement strand
CTGTGGTGAAAAGGTGTTGCCGTTTTTCTTTGAGGGTTTAACGGTTGGCGGAAGGTTTAAACCTGAGTTTGATAAGGGTTTGGGCCAGGGTTTTTTCAGTCGTGGTTGCCGGAAAGGTAAAATCCGAAAATTCCGGCCGTTGGCGGTAATTTTGGCGAAGGGCCTCGAATATCGGCGTGCCTGATCCCGGTTCTTTATTCATCGCTTCCCTTAGCCCCTGGTCATCCACATTCACGTCGTAGGTTCTTTTCACGAAATCCATGAGCTTCCAATTCTTCGTTTCTTCCGCCGATAAATCGGCGGATAACGAAACCGAATAGGGAACGGGGGTTTCTTTTATTTTGAAATGCCCGCAAAGCGAGCTCCGGATCATCCTCACCCCGTTAACTTTTCCGTTCCAGGAATGGCCCGCGATATGGGGTGTGGCGAAATCCAAATAGGGAAAGAGTCCGGTGTTGATGTTGGGCTCGTTGTCCCAGGTGTCCAGCACGGCGCCGCCCAGTTGGCCTTTTTGCAGAAGCGCCATCAAGGTTTGCTCGTCAACGATTCCGCCTCGAGAGATATTCATCAAGACCGCTCCCTTTTTGATCCGTTTCAGCCTTCCCTCGTTGAAAAGTTGATGAGTGGCGTCCGGTCCTTTTTTCTCATAGGGAACATGGATCGTGATAACGTCACAATCCAAAATTTCATCCAGGGAGATGAAAGAATGGGGCAGGCCGGAAGCAATCGCCTCCCGTTCCAGCGGGGGATCATGAAGGAGGGTTTTTAATCCGAGAGCCTGGGCCACCCGATCAACCTGCTTTCCCACACAGCCAAATCCGACAATGCCGATCCGTCCGGTTTTTAGGTTTACTTTTCCCCTGAGGGATAATTCCAACAGTACCCCGGTGATGTAATCGGACACGGATACCGCGTTGCAGCCCGGGGCCGAGAAAAAGGCCGTGCCGCGGCTGGATAAGTAGCTTGTGTCCACGTGGTTGAATCCGGCCGTGACACTGCCCACGAATTGAACCTTGCTTTGGCTGAGAAGTTCCTGATTGACCTTCGTGACCGAACGCACGACGAGCGCGTCGGCTTTTTCGAGGATGTTTTTATCTATTTTGCCGGGCTGATAGAGTTGAAGATCGCCCAAGTCGGAAAATCCGGCCGCGACCTCGGCGATATTTTTATCCGCGTAGATGAGCATGAAAACCTTCCTTCGTAAAGATTATATAGTCTTGCCACAAAGGCATTTACCACGGAGGGGCGAAGAAAGACGAATCTTTTTTGGGCGGTTGAAAATTTTGCCCGAAGAGGCTCGGGCTTGAGAAGTTATTTCCCAAAAGATGTGTATTTCTCTCCGCTGGCTTCGAATCTCCGTGGTAAGAATATTTATTCGGGCTGCAGCTCGATAAGGCTTACTTCCGGCCAATGGCCGAACCGGATGGGCAGGGCCCAATGGCCCGTCCCCGCGGTCACGTAAAGCTGGCTTTCTCCCTCCTGAAAATGGCCCAGGTGGTACTTGAAGAAAGGCTTAGCCAGGGACCAATTGAGGAAGCGGAATCCGAATTGTCCCGCGTGGGTATGGCCGCTCAGGGTTAACTCGACCCTGCGCTCCACCGCGTCCTTGAATCCCTGGGGTTGGTGGCAAAGGAGGACTGTGGCGGCAGCCCGGGGTTTTCCTTCCAGGGCTTTGTCGAAATCAGGTGCCACCGATCCCCACTTCCCGAAACGCCTCGCGCCCTGGTCGCCCACGCCCGCCAGCCAAAGGGAGGCCTCGCCTCTTTTTATTTCCAGGCCCTCATTGACCAGCATTTGAAGCCGGCTGTCCTCCAAAACGCGCAGGGTCTTTTCGGGATTGGCGTAAACGTCATGGTTGCCTAAAACCCCGACCGCCATCAGGTAGGGGTCCAAAACCTCCAGGCTTCGGAGGAACTTCGGCAGGTAGTGGGGATCATCGTCGGTGATGTCGCCGCAAACCACGAAGAGATCGGGCTTTTCCCTTTGGGCGGCCAGGGCGAATTGCTCAAGCCGGTGCAAACGGGTGAATTGGCCCACGTGGAGATCCGAGAGCATCGCGATCTTGAAGCCGGCGAATTCCGGGGGAAGATTTTTGACGCGGATTAAAACTTTTTCCACATTGATCAAAAAGAGGGATTGAAAAAAGCCGGTGACGCAGATTGCCCCCAGGATGATCAAAAAAACATTGGAGGGAACCTGGGCGAAATCGAGGAAGGGAATCCATTTCCAGGCGAAAATGGCGACCCAAAGGATTCCCAGAATGAGCATGAAGGCCGAGTAGAGGAAAATCAGCAGGTTCCAAAAGACCCAGAGGGGGCCGAAAATGGCCCGGGAGACCCGGAAAAAGTGGGAGGAGTGGCTTTTCAAGATTAAGGGCAAAAGGAGCCAGAGGATGTTGCCCAAAACCCCCGAAATGAATATAAGGTGCCAATGCCCGGGATAAAGGGAAAGTCCCGACCAAATTGTCAGGGCGTTCATGAGGAAAAATAAGCTCAGCACCAGATTGACGATTAAGACGGTTTTGCGGGTGGCCATGGTTCTCCCGTGGAGGATTTGAGTTGAGCTAATATTGGCTTACGGATGAATCTTGTCAATATGCGGAAAGGGTAAAGGTGATGTTTTTGTGTTTAGTGTAGGGGGTCTTTTATCTAAACTGGGGCTGTTGGCCGATGGATTCCCCGGATGATAGCCCCAAAGGATATTATGGAAGGTTTTTTCCAACTATTGCTGAATGGCACAGCCCTTGGGTCCATCTATGCCCTCATTGCCCTGGGATACACCATGGTTTACGGCATCCTGAGGCTGATCAATTTTGCCCATGGCGATATCGTGATGATCGGCGCCTACGCCGGGCTTTTCGCGGCCTTGGCCCTGCACGCTCCCGAAAATCCGAGCCTGCTTACTTTTTTGCTCGTCCTCATCGCGGCCATGCTGGCCTCGGCCCTCCTGGGGTTCCTGATTGAGCGTTTCGCATACCGGCCCCTGCGCGGCGCTCCGAAGTTGAATTTGCTCATCACGGCGGTGGGGCTTTCCCTCCTTCTGGAAAACCTGGGCCAAGTGGTTTTTGGGGCAACGCCGAGGGTTTTCCCTGAAATCATGCCCAATGTCGCCTTATTCCAATTCGGCCAGGTGGCCGTGACGAACCAGCAAGTCACCGTCTTTTTTACCTCCTTGATCCTCATGATTCTTTTGGAATTCATTGTGTTGAAAACGAAGTTGGGCCGGGCCATGAGGGCGGTTTCCCATTCCCACGAGACCGCCTCGCTCGTCGGCATCAACACGGACAAAATCATCTCCTTCACCTTCGTCATCGGGTCGGCCCTAGCGGCGGCGGCGGGAATCCTCGTCTGCATCTCCTATCCGAGGGTGGATCCCTTGATGGGGGTGATGATCGGGTTGAAGGCTTTCGTGGCGGCGGTATTGGGGGGCATTGGCTCAATCCGCGGGGCAGTGGTAGGGGGATTTCTCATGGGTGTTTCCGAGGCCATGGTGGT
>CAZUXW010000002.1:46350-52118 GCA_964624625.1 uncultured bacterium | reverse complement strand
CCTTACTTCACCGAGATATTCATGCTGGCTTGTATCAATGCCATCCTCGCGGTGTCGCTGAACCTGGTCAACGGGCTCTCGGGCCAATTTTCCCTGGGCCACGCGGGATTCATGGCCGTGGGCGCCTACACGGCGGCATCGGTGAATGTTTTTGGTTTGGGAGCCCTGCATGGGACGATGATGGGGGACCAATGCGCGTTCCTTTTGTCACTTTTGGCCGCGGCCTTGGCCAGCGGGTTAGTGGGCTACCTGGTGGGACTTCCGTCCCTGCGGTTGAAAGGGGATTACCTGGCCATTGTGACCTTGGGATTCGGGGAAATCATCCGCGTCGTGATCCTCAACATCCAATCGGTCGGGGGGGCTAGGGGTTTTATCGGTATCCCGAGAAGCACCAGCGCCTTTCTGGTGGCTTTCATCCTGGCCCTTTGTGTAATAGCCACCCACCGCTTCGTCCTGTCCACCCACGGCAGGGCGCTCCTGGCGGTGCGGGAAAACGAGATCGCGGCCGAGGCCGCTGGGGTGGACACGACCCGCTACAAGGTCCAGGCCTTCACTATTTCCGCCTCGGTGGCAGGCGTGGCGGGAGGGCTCTTCGCCCATTACCTTTGCTACATCAATCCCAGTTCCTTCGGATTCATGAAGTCGGTGGAAATCGTGATCATGGTGGTCCTGGGGGGCATGGGATCGGTATCCGGCTCGGTGATCGCCGCGTTTCTTTTAACCCTCCTGCCAGAGGCCCTTCGGCCCCTGCAGGACTGGACCCATGTGGATTTAAGGATGGTGATTTATTCTTTTCTGCTCATCCTGATGATGATGATCCGGCCCAAGGGGATGTTTGGCAGGAAAGAACTGTGGGAACTGCTTAAAATAAAAAAAACGACATGAAAATAATTCGCCACGAAGTCACGAAGACCTCGAAGTAAACCAACAAAGCATTGATTTTGGCTTTTCTTCGTGAACTTCGCGCCTTCGTGGCGGAGGATGTTTTAAGTTTTTAACTTGGTGTGGCCTACGTGGTTGGCGAAGTGCAATGGGTGGAAATTCGCCCATTGCCTTTTATTGAGCGGTCCCAGGATGGGATGGTCGCTGAAGGGGCCCTCGAATTTTTCAAAGTCGTCCAAGGCTTTACGGAATTGCGCGACGGCCAGCGTCTCATTTCCCTCAACCCGTTCCACCGGACGTCCCTTGATGCCCTGGGGGATGTAGCCCCGAAATACGAATAGATGGTAAAGCATCGGTCCCAGGATATGTTTTTTCCAAAAGGGCATTTCCCGTTTGACGCCTTTCATGCTTCCCTCCACTGCCTGGGTCAGGTGGGTGATGATTTGGAAATAGGACCAGTTGCCGGTGGTTTCCACAGGGCCGCCGCCCAGCCGGTCCAGCTCGGAGCGCATGTCCCCGAAATTTTTACAACGCAATCCCCGATGCATGTTCGGCCTCCTGGCCAATTATTAGTTAGTAATTAGGAGTTAGGAATTTTAAAACGAAAGCCTATCTTGGTGCCCTTGGTGTCTTGGTGGTTCAATCGTTTTTGTCGTCAGACTTAGTATTCGTGTGCGAAAAATCTTGGGGAGGCGGCGGCGGGACGGATTTGGTCTTCCGCAGTTTCGCCACGAAAAATCCCTCCATGTCGGAGTTGGGAAGCACGCGCAGGGATTTTACAACGGCGGGATGAAATTTCAAGCCGTCCCAACCCGACAGGCCCCTCGTGGCAGCGGGCAAGGTCAGGGAAAAATCCTCGATTTCAAGGCTGTCGCCGTAAGTTTCAAGGGCCCAGTTCAGCACCATCTCGTTTTCCTCCGGCGCGAAGGTGCAGGTGGAATAAACCATCGTGCCGCCCGGCTTCAGGGAGTAAAAGGCCGACTTGAAAAGCCGCCTCTGCTCTTTCGCCATCTTTTGGTTGGTGTCCTTTCTCCAATAGCCGTAGGTGGAGGGCTCCTCCAGCAAAAAGCGACCTTCCGAACTGCAGGGTGCGTCCAAGAGAACCCGGTCGAAGACTTCCAAGTGATTTTTCCACAAGAGCCCGCCGTCGCCGGCGTCGGGAACATTGACCAAGGTGGCTCCCTGGTGGTCCACGTTGGCCCTTAATTTCTCCACCCGGATGGGATTGTTATCGTTCGCGACGATTTGCCCCAGCCCCTTCATCAAGCAGGCCATTTGGGTGGTTTTACTTCCCGGGGCGGCGGTTAAGTCCAGCACCAATTCGCCCGGCTGGGGGTTCAGGACCAGGGGCGGGATCATGCTGGAGAGGCCTTGGACGTAAATATCCCCCTTGAGGTAGGGATCGGTTTTCTCCAATTCCCTTTGCGATCCCTTTCGAAGGATGAAGGCGTCCCTGTACCAGGGGACGTTCTCCATTTTCATTCCCTGGGACTCCAGTTTTTCCCGGATGGAGGGCCCGTTGGTTTTGATGGTGTTCACGCGGAACGTGGTGGGCTTGTCCGTGTTAAAGCTTTTGGAGACCCTTTCCCATTGGTTCACCGGAACCAATCGGCGGAGTTTTTCCAGGAAAGCCTCGGGTAATTGGCGTCCCTTTACCACGGTAATAACAGTGCTTGGGCCAGGAATTCCATGAAAGGCGCGGCGGCGCGGCAGGATTCAATGAATTTCTCCAGGAAGTTGGGGGAACAGGCCTCCTTCTCGGTGAAGGGCGTGAAAAAAGTGAAATCCTTGTACTTCAAAATCTCGATCAACTCATGGTCGGGAGGATAGCCCTTGGGAGGGCGGGAAAGTTTTTCACCCTCGAAGGTGCAGGATTTCTTGAAACGGCGGTCGGCCATCACCGATTTCCAATGGCGCGGATGGTTCGCGATGAAATCCCGGATTTGGCCCAGGGTCGGGGGTTCGGGGCGCCAGATGCCGCCTCCGCTGAAAACTTCGCCCAGGGAAAGGTGTAGGTAATAGCCTGGCGCGTGAACGTCCTTAGCACGGGACAAGGGGAAATGGGCTGAGACGTGGGTTTTATAGGGGGTCTTGTCCTTGGAAAAGCGAATGTCCCGGTAAATGCGGAACATGGAGCCGCCCGAAGGGCTGTTGTCCGCCACGAGGTGCTTGCTGATCTGCCTTAAGGGCGGCCCAGCCTCCCCGATAAAATCCAGAAGGGGATTGCGCACGATCTTCTCGTAGCGTTCCTTGTTGGCCAGGAACCATGGCCTGTTGTTGTTTTTTTTGAGGTCCCGGAGGAACTTGAAGAGCGCCGGGGTGAAATGGGATTTAGGCGGCATAAAAAACCGACCCGAGTCCACCACGAAGACTCAAAGACACGAAGAAAGGATATTTTAATTTTGGGTTTATCATCATGAAGTTAATTTCCGGTTTTCTTAGTGTCTTCGTGGTTTCGTGTCTGATTTTGAAATTGTTTACGACATCATCTTTTTGGGCCTCACCCAGAGGGCAATCTCATCTACGGCCCAAATCTCATCCGGGATCTCGGGCTTGATGAAAACCCGGACGTATTTTTTATGGCTCGAGGAAAGGGAGGAGCTGATTTCCTTGACGTTAATCACGGTTCCCACCTTCCGGGTCAATAGGTTGAATACCTCGTCATTCGCCTCGAAATTCGTGTCCGCCATAGAGCCTCCTTTTCCACCACAAGCCGTATTTTACAGTCGGTAAAACCATAAAGAAACGGAAAGAGGCGGTTTTTGGCGTTTGGGAGTCAGGCTAAATCAAATAAAAGGAATTCGGACTGGGTTTCCCCCTCAAGCTTGAGGGATTCCTCCCCGGTAACCGCCACACCGTCACCCTGCTCGATTTGTTTCCCGTTCAAAAAGGCCTTGCCCTTGGCGACCTGGATCCAGGCATAGCGTCCCGCCTGGTTCCCATAGGCCAGGGTTTGGCCCGGGGCCAGAAGGGAACTGTAAAGGCGGACGTCCTGGTGAATCGTCACGGAGCCATCCTGCCCGTCCGGGGAAGCCAGGAGGAGCCACTTTCCTTGTTTTCCGCTGTCGGGAAAATTTTTCTGCTCATAACTGGGTTTCAATCCCCTTTGGCCCGGGAAAATCCAGATTTGAAGCAGCCGCACGGGTTTGGAGTCGGAAGGATTCTTCTCACTGTGGGTCACGCCCGTTCCCGCGCTCATGCGTTGCACGTCTCCGGGACGGATGATCGAGCCAGTCCCCATGCTATCCTTGTGTTCGAGCTCCCCTTCCAGGATATAAGTGATGATTTCCATGTCCCGGTGGGCATGGGTGTCGAAGCCTTCCTCAGGCTCCACCCGGTCCTCGTTGATGACCCTCAGGTCCCGGAAGCCCCGGTGCTGGGGGTCCTCATAGTCCCCGAAGGAGAAGGTATGGTAGCTGTCCAGCCAGCCGATCTCGGTGCGGCCCCGTTCGTTGCCCTTGCGCAAAGTAATCATGGTCTTCTCCTGGCATTTAACCGTCACATTCAAAAAATTGATGGGTGCTCCGATAACGACGAATAACCGCCGATGACTATTCCTTTTACCGGAATATACCGGATTTGATCCGCGCACACTGCCTTACGAAGGTTCCTTTATTATGTTAAGAATTATTTGGATAAAAAAAGGCCGGGCCCGAGGGGCCCGGCCTTTCCCGAAAGCCTTCGCCTTACTTTTTTTCGGCGGGCTTTTCTTTCGCCATTTTCTTCATTTTCTCCATACCGGCCTTGCTCATTCCCGCCACGTCGATGTTGATCTTGACATCGTTTCCGACGATGAGGTTTCCGGCGCCGGAAAGCTTATCCTGGCCCCAGGAGAGGCCGAAATCCCTGCGGTCGATCTTGGTCGACGCGGAAAAACCAATGGTATCCATGCCCATCATCGTATCTGTCCCCAAATATTCCACGTCCAGGACCACGGACTTCGTCACTCCGTGCAACGTAAGGTCGCCCGTGACCTTGTACGTTTTATCCCCGGCGGCTTCGACTTTTTTGCTGACGAAGGTGACCGTGGGAAGCTTGTCGGCGTCGAAGAAATCGGGGGACTTCAAGTGGCCGTCCCTTTTTTCATTGTCGGTGCTGATGCTCGCTACCTGGATGGTGACGTTGATTTTGGAGGCTTCGGGCTTCTTTTCGTCGAACGAGAAGCTTCCGTCAAAATCCTTGAATTCCCCTGGCACCATGCTCAGGACATGCTTCACCGAAAATCCGATATGGGAGTGGGCCTTGTCAAAGCCGTACTCCGTGGCGTTGGCCGAGGCTGCCGCCAAAAATCCAAAAGCCGTCAACAACAGAAAAAATTTCTTCATGTGGCTTACTTCCTTTCTTGATGTTGTCCAATCCCGGGCCGCGAGGCGGGGGGTTGAATAAAATTGAACTTGGTCTAATATATAAGACGTCTGCTTACTAAAAGATAGTAGATACTAATAAGTAACTACCACCGGATTTCCCGGTGTTTCTTTCCGTTTTTAGACGTTAAGGAGGAGAATAATGATTCGCCACAGGCCAAATAAATCCGGGCCCGTTCCCCAGGGCTGCCCCTTGGAAACCAGCTTAAAACTATTGGCGGGAGCCTGGACCCCCCAAATTCTTTGGTATTTAAGGACCGAGGAGAGGCGATTCGGGGATTTGAAAAGGGACCTGGGCCGTATTTCCGCCAAAGTTTTGACCACCCGCCTAAAGGAATTGGAAAATCGGGGGGTCGTGACCAGGGAGGTAAAACACACCTCGCCTCCTACGGTGGAATACGCGCTCACGGTCTTGGGGCGGAGGCTGGGGCCGATCCTGGAATCCATCGCGGAGGTCGGCGGTGAATTGGCCAAGATCAAGGTCAAGGGCGAGATGCCAAAAAGCATGAGGGAAAAAGCAGA
>CAZUXW010000002.1:0-46250 GCA_964624625.1 uncultured bacterium | reverse complement strand
TGGCCAAGATCAAGGTCAAGGGCGAGATGCCAAAAAGCATGAGGGAAAAAGCAGAGGCATTCTCGGTGTAAAAATTTTGACCACAGAGTGAACGGAGTCACCCGGAGTAAAACTTAAAAATAATTTCTCTTGTTTTTTAATAAATGTCTTCGCTGCTAATCCTGTTCACCTTTGGACTAAATAAGTTCGCCTTACTCTGTGTAACTCCGTTCACTCCGTGGTGAAACGGTCTTGGCCTTAACGGTGTTCCTCCGGCGTTACCTTGAAATTTAATTTTTCCGACCGGCGGACGACACCGAAGCTGGATTCCACCCCCACCTTCTCATCGGTGAGGAGCCGGTGCAGGTCGTCCATGTTTTGGATGGGTTGGCCCTCAAACTCCAGGATGACGTCGCCCTCTTGAATTCCGGCCTTTTGGGCCGGGCCCGAACCCTCCACCCCGACAATCAGCACGGCCTGTTCCTGGGAAAGGTTGAAATGCCGGATGAACTTCCTGGGCAGATCGATATTCTGGCCGCCGATTCCGATATAACTGCGGCGAACCCTCCCATATTGCATGAGCTGCATCGCGATCCTTTGGGCCGTGTCAATGGCGATGGAAAAACAGAGGCCTTGGGCGGACATAATAGTGGCCGTATTGACGCCCACCACTTCGCCCAGGGAATTCACCAAAGGCCCGCCCGAATTGCCCGGGTTCAAGGCGGCGTCGGTTTGAATGACGTTGTCGATGAGCCGGCCCGAACGGGACCGAAGGGAGCGGCCCAGGGCGCTCACGACGCCGGCCGTGACGGTGGTTTGAAAGCCCAAAGGACTTCCGATAGCCACTACCAACTGGCCCACCCGCAAATTCCGCGAGGCCCCCAACTTCGCGGGGGTCAATCCATTGGTGTCAAGGCGGATGACGGCCAGATCCGAATCCGGATCCTCGCCGATCAAACGGGCGGAATGGGTTTCCCCGGAAAGAAGGGTTACTTCCATTTCCTGGGCGTTGCGCACCACGTGGCTGTTGGTCAAAATGAAGCCATCGGGCGTGAACAGGAAACCGGAACCGCTGCCGGCCTTCTGGAGGGAAGGCTCCTCCCGCCGTTGGTTCCGGCCCTTTTGAAAAAGATCGATATTCACCACGGAAGGCGAAACTTTTTCGGAAGCGTAAATAACCGCGTTGGAATAAGCGTCCATTAATCCCTCGTTTTCGAAGGGGAGGGTCGAATGGGTGGCTCCCTCCGGACCTAGCGGTTTTGAATTGGCGACATGGACGATTCTCATGGGCCTTACCATGGGAAGAGGTCCTTGGAAAATCAAGAGGGAGATGGGCCGACCCGCCGTGGTAAATTTCGGTTGTCTGCGATACTCTAGGGGCCATGAAATAGGCACTATCAAGGAATGAACATGGGTTTTTCCGTCGAAACGGAATCAAAAGAGGGATACTTCCAAGTCAGCTTTTCCGGTGATTATAATCTTTTGGGAGCCTTGGAAGGGCTTGACCATTTATTGAAGATTTGCGGGGAAATGAAGGCAATGAAGGTGCTGGTGGATGTGCGTTCGCTCACGGGAGCCATTCCATCCATGGACCGGTTCCAATTTGGAGAGGCGTTCGCGGTGAAGTTTTTCGAGAAAAAAAGGGCGGGACAAATTTCCCACGTCCGCTTCGCTTTTTTGGGCCGGCACCCGATTATTGATCCTAACAAATTCGGAGAAACGGTCGCGGTCAATTGGGGGATGACACTGAAAGTCACCACGGATTTAAAGGAAGCTCTGGATTGGCTCTTGGTGGAATCCCCCTCGGAATAACATTCCACTGCCCCATAAGGAGGATCATGGCATTTACGGTTAGGAACGAACCCAATGAAGGATTTCTCCATATTTTTTTGGAGGGTGAATATGATTTGCCTGAAATTCCAAGGATTCTCCAAGGGATTATCGACGGCTGCGTTGACCACAAGGCCACCAAGGTTTTAATCGACCTCCGTTCCCTGGCCGGGAACATGACCTCCATGGAACGGTTCAATATCGCCCAAGCCTTTGCCTTGAAATATTTCGATGAATTAAAAGCAGGCAGGATATCTCCTATTCGTTTCGCTTATTTGGGGAATTATCCTATGATTGACCCGAATAAGTTTGGGGAGACGGTGGCCGTCAACCGGGGGTTAACCCTAAAGGCCACGACCGAATTGAAAGAGGCGCTCGATTGGCTTTTAGTGGATCCGACCCATGGCTGAGATGGAAAGAAGCGGGAAAAATAGTCCCGGCCGCGCTTTTATTTTTGACACTCTGGAGTGAGGCTCCGGCCCAAAGTCTGTTTTTAACGCCCCCCGCGAACCGGGGCCAAAGGGTCCCTACGCCCGGCTACCAATCCAAGGCCTTCCCCTTGAAACCCCTTGCCAACCTCAAAAAGGACAAAGTCAGCCGGTTTATCCCCTTTCCGAAGAAAATACCGGTGAGGGGCAAAAACGCCGGGACTTTCCCGACGCCCACCCATGAAGGAAAGCCCGTGACGGCCTGGGGGAACGGAATCCAAAAGAACTATTCCACGATGTACCAAGACCCCCGCCCTTAAACCCCCGGCCCTTTTCGGAACCTTTAACGTCTAAGACTAGTCAAAACTCTTCACCACAGGCCCCGGCAGGGGCCTGTGGTGAAGAGGGTGTTACCGTTTATTTAATGTTTTGTCACGGAGGCTCCATGATTCGGGACCATCTTAAAAATTTAATACTTATCATTTTCCTATGGCTGCCGGCGGGCCTCGCCTTGGCCGAAAATCAGGCTCAGGCTCCGGTTCGGGAGCAAGCCCCGCTTTTTTTTCGAAACGCCGTCAGCCAATATTACCAAGTGCCGGAGGAACAAGTGGCCTTGGCCGGCCAGGGAAAAATAAAACAGGAAGAACTGCCGGTTCTTTTCCTGATCGTTCAAAAGGGCCAAGCGTCCTTGGAAAAGGTAACCCAGCTTCGGGGCAAGGGAGCCTCTTGGCTGACCACCGCCAGGCGTTTTGGCGTCACGCCCGAGGCTTTTTACCTATCCATGAAAAATGCCGCGGGCCCCTTTCGAAAGCCCTTGGGTTACTTCAAAAGCCGGAAAAGGACCAAGTGGAAAAAGATCGTGCTGAAGGACAGGGAGATCGTGAATTTGGTCAATCTTAAGTTTCTTTCGGAGTTTTACAGACGCCCGCCGGAGCAAATCGCGGATTGGTTCATCAAGGGCAAGAGCTTCGTGGACATCAACGCCGAGCTCCAAGCCCGCGCCGAAAACCGTTGAACCACAAAGGAAACCCTGTTCACCACAGGTTCCCTCCGGGAACCACAGAGGCACAGGCCGACAATAGATAAAATCCTTTGAGGTTGAGGCGAAAACTCGATATTTTTTATTATTATTTGTTTTACTGTGCCTCTGTGGTCCCCGAAAGGGGACCTGAGGTGAATAGGTGTTAGCCGCTTAATTTTCTCAAGGTTATATTCTGATCCGACGGCTTTCCTGTGTTAAACCGGATTTTCCGGCCAGGGGTGCCGGGGGTAGCGCCGCATCAATTCCTTGCGGATTTGGGGATAGTGGTTTTTCCAAAATCCCGCCAGATCGCTGGTGATCTGCACCGGTTTTTTGCCGGGGGAAAGGAGGTGGAGCACCACCGGGACTTCGCCCCCGGCGACGGAAGGGCCCCTGCCCATCCCCAGGAAATCCTGCAGCCGCGATTGGGCCCAGGGGGAACGGTCCGCTTCATAATTTATCTCCAACCTTCGTCCGGTAGGCATCAACCATGAGGAGGGTGCGAGTTTTTCGAGCAGGGACAGGTCCTTCGGGGAAAGACGGGCCTTGAGGGCTGAAACCAATCCGGCCTCCCTTAATTCCGAGAGGCTTCGGATTCCGAGGCATAAGTCCCTTAAGGTTGCCGCTACGTCCTCCCTGGTGATTTCTTTGATATCGTTCGACTTTCCGGCGGCGAATTTGACGCGGTTCAAGAAGGCGGATAACTCATCGGGATCGACATAGGCCTGCGTTCCGGCGGAGAGCGCTTCCTTAAAAAGCAGGGCCGCGGCCTCGGGACCAAAATCACCGGCGGCAAAGGGCTTCTCGTCCAGGATTAATTGTCCGTATTTCAAGCGCTTGTAGCCCTCCACCCTCCCGGCCGCGCTATTCCACTCGCAGGTTTGTTCCTCAGCCAGTTCCCCCGGGAAAAAATCCAAAAGCCAATCCTGCTCAATGGGGCAAAGGGAACGGGCTTTCCCCTGGCTGTTGTTTCCGGCGCCCTCCTGCGCCTCCACCACCACGAAGATCTCATGGGAGCGGGTGAGGGCGTTGTCCTGGGCGAGGATCCTGCCGCCTGAAGAAAGCAGAAGCTCCCTCACTTTTCCCGAGCGGTTGCGGGTGGAGGAGGAGTCGGGACGTACCTTCGCCACCCGGTCGGGAAAAGCGCTGAGCAGGGCCTTGGGGAGAATAGTTTCATCCGGTTTTCCACCAGCCTTACCCTGGTCCGCTCGGATCAGGCCCCTCAACTGTTCTTCCAACCGCTTGGACTCGAAACCAGGCTTGAAGCGCCGCAATTCCTCCAGTAAATCCTCGGACTCGGGCTTCTCCTCGCTGATGAGAACCGCCAATCGGCAGGCGTCGGAAAGCGGGAATGAATCCTTGGGAGCCAACTCCTCAACTTTTAAAAGGAACCTGGCCAGCCTTGGGGCCAGGGGAAACCGGGACATCCTCCTTCCCACTTCCGTCAGGCCCATTTGAGCGTCCCAGGCCCCCAATTGCCTCAATAGCGACAAGGCCGTTTCCATCGCGGCAGGGGAAGGTTTTAAAAACCAGGGAAAAGAATCCAGATCCTCAACCCCGAGGCACTTGAGATCCAGCAGGCTTTTGGACAGGTCGGAACGCAGAAGCTCGGGCAGGTCAAAGGCCGCCCGGTGGTCAAAATCAAATTTGCTGTAAAGCCTCAGGCAATGTCCGGCTTGGAGCCTGCCGGCCCTCCCCATTCTTTGGGCGGCGGATGCTTGGCTGGCTGGTACGGTTACTAAGTTGGAAAGCCCGGACCAGACGGAGACACGGGACTGTCTCGTCAGCCCCGCATCCACCACGGCGGTGACCCCGGGAACGGTCAGGGAAGTTTCCGCCACGTTGGTGGACAAGATCACTTTACGGCCGGTACTGGGCGAGAGGGCCCTTTGTTGTTCCTCCACCGAAAGATCGCCGTAGAGTGGGTAGACTTCTAAAGGCTCCCCCCTCAGGGCTTCCCTGCAGCGGTTGATCTCATATAGCCCCGGCAAAAAAACCAAAGTGGTTCCCGGGCCCCGGGAAGCCAATTGGCGGACGGCGTTTTTAACTTTAAGCCCCAGGTCCGGCTGTTCAGGCTGGGGGAGGTATTCCACCGTCACTGGAAAAACACGGCCCTTGCTGTCAAATACGGGACAACCGCCAAGGTAGGAGGACATGGCTTCCCGGTCCAAGGTCGCGCTCATCACCAGCAGGCGCAGATCCGGGCGGAATTTCCGCTGGAGCTGGCGGAGCCAGGCCAGTCCCAACTCCAGCGCCAGGCTTCTCTCGTGGAACTCATCCAATATCACCGCCGCCACCTTGGATAGCTGGGGGTCGCCCTGGGAGAGGGGAAAGAGCATCCCATCGGTAAGGAACTTCAGGCGGGTCTCGGGGCCGATTTTTTTCTCGAAGCGGAATTGGTAGCCGACCTTTTTTCCGGGTTCCTCGCCCAATTCCTCCGCCACCCTCAGGGCCGCCAATTTCGCCGCCAGGCGCCGGGGCTGCAGCACCCAAATTTCCTTATCCTTGGCGAAGGCGGCCGAAAGTAAGGCCGGTGGAACCCGCGTGGTTTTTCCCGCCCCCGGCTCGGCGGTCACCACCGCGTTGGTTTGGGTTTCCAACGCCCGGCGGATTTCGGGCAGGAGGGGATCGATGGGAAGGGAAGAGGGGAGAGGGGGGTTCATAGACCGCTATTTTTACACAATCAGATTTAGGGAATGGTTTTATTTTTGGGGAATCAGAGTCTCGGCATATCCCAGTTCCCGATGGAGCGCTTTTTGGCGGATCCACAAGGACGGCGGCGCGAGGGCCAGTAACAAGGGATCCAGGCTGGCTCCCCTGCCGACCCGGTCCTTTTCGATTTTATGGGTGAGCGTAATCTTCGAATCGCCGCCCCCGGGGTCATGGGGAACGGAAAAAATGATATCCAACAGGGAGGGGTCCCATTCCAAACCGAGAAATTTAAAAACCGGATCCAGGGCCAGGACCGGATTCTCCACCAGGGCCTCGTATTGAATCCGGCAGGATTTCGGGTGGGTTCGCTCGAAGGCCAAAATATTTTCATTCTTCTCGACCCAATTTTCCAGAAGGGCGGCCAGGTAATTATTCGGCTGTTTCACCACGTAAGGCAGGGACCACCACAGGTAGCTTTTTTCCGGCATGTCCAGGCAGGACTGGACCACGTCCAGGCTTTGCCGGAAAAGGAGGATGTACCTCGCCTGGGGGAACGCCCAGTCCAGGTGCGTCAGGTCGTTGACGTTGTAAGGTGTTTTTTCGCACCAGATCTTCTTTCCCCTGGCTTTGGTGAATTTCCCCAGGAGATCCGTCAGTATTTTGTAAACCTCCCGTCTCGCCGTTTCATCCCTTTCTTCCAGGCTCCCCAAGGTGACATAACCGGTGGTGCGGGAGACGGCTAACCGTAAAAGCTTGGACAATTGGCCCAGGAACAATTCCCCGGGGCAAGAAATCTCCGGATGGGTGTCCAGGATATAATGGAGAAGCGTTGAGCCGGATCTCTCGCAGCTCAGGATGAAAATAGGGGATAGATCGTCCATATTTATTTTTAGACGTATTTTCAAATAAAAAGTGCCGCGCCGGTTCCAGAGTTCTTTTTCCAATATGATTCGGATCATTGTGAAAAATAGCCAAAAGTGTGATGGTTGGCCAGTCGCGGCGGTGAATCCGCGAGGAATAAGGAGCGACCCATGTCCGGTTGGACCTGCCGCCATCAAGACGGGGAAAACTACTGCCAAAGGCTGAGGGTGGGATGCCGCCCCGGTATGGTGGGATGTTTTCTCAGGGGAAAAACCAGTTTTATTTATGATGAGGAGGGGCGCGGGATACCCCAATCGCCGGTCCCCGTCAAAAAGCCCCGCTCCCGGCGGGGGAGAAAGGTTTCGGCTTAAAATACGGACCCTTCTTTTTTCAGGGAAAAGTAAGCGGGCCGATCCAATTGGTTTTGGAATTTAAAAGCCGAATCTTCCCCCGCTGTGGAAGGCCCATCATTTTACCAGCCTCCGGAACATGGAACGCCTCGCCACATAAACCAACAGGACCAACCAAATGAACAAAAGGGGAATGGCTTGGACCTGAAGGGGCAGCCCTAGGGTGAGGGACCTTACCAAAGCATTGACGGAGGTCAGGGGAAAGAACCAGGCGATCTTTTGGAGGATGGCCGGCAGGCTTTCAATCGGGTAGAAAACCCCGCAAAAAAGGAACATGGGGAAGACCAGCAGGTATTGGGGATAGGACAATTCGTCGATGTTGCGGGCGTATCCAGCCGCCGTCAGTCCCATGGCCGAAAAAAGGACCGAGCTCAAGAAGCAAAGGGGCACCAACGAAAGCAGCGAATGGGCGGGAAAATCGCCCGTGACGACACCGATCAAGGCGACCACCTCGGCGGCCACGGTGGCCTTGCTGGCGTCCCACAGCAGTTCCCCCCAGAGAACCTCGGATAATGTCACTGGCGTGATGGAAATGGCCTGGAAAATTTTCTGGTAGTACATGCGCACGAAGGCCCCGAAAGCCCCCTCATAAAAGCCCTGGAACAAGACCGTTTGGGCGATGATGCCGGAAAAAATAAAACTCCGGTAGGACAAATGGACTCCCTGGGTGGTAATGCCCCCCACCAGGGAGCCCACGCCCAGCCCAAAGGAAAGCAGGTAAAAGATCGGTTCCAGGAAGGTCGTGGCCAAGTAATAGGGAAGGCTCTTGATGAATACCATGAAATAACGAAGCCAAACGCACCAGAGTCCCCACATTGAATCCGGGATCCTCATAGGCCCTCCACCCCGAGCCGGCTTCCGGTCAATTTGAGGTAAACATCCTCCAAGTTGGGCCTGCGTTTCCAAACCACGCCGGGCCGGACTTCCTCTTCCACGCTTTCCCGGGAAATATGCTTGGCGATCAGTTTTTCCGGCGAGTCCACATCGAGGATTTTACCCTCGAAGAGGATTGCCACCCTGTCGCAAAGGCGTTCGGCTTCCTCCATGTAATGGGTGCAGAGGAGGATGGCCGTGCCTTGGCTCCGGACCTCGCCTAAAACTTCCCATAACATTCGGCGCACGTCCGGGTCCAATCCCGTCGTGGGCTCGTCCAACACCAATACCTTGGGATCGGAAATGAGGGCGCGGGCCACCTGGAGACGCCGTTTCATTCCGCCGGAAAGGTTATCCACGGGCTCCATGGCTTTTTCCCACAAGCCGAAACGGACCAAGAGGTCTTGGGCGCGGTGCCGGGCTTTCGCCGCGGGGATCCTGAAATAACTGGCGTGCCGGACCAATTGGTCATAAACATTGAAATCACTGTCCAGGGTTTCGTCCTGGCTGCAGACTCCGAGGACCTGACGGGCCTGCTTGGGATGGGTGTAGACATTGCGGCCCCCGACGAATACTTCCCCGGAGCTGGCGGGGTAAAATCCCGAAATGCATTGGATGGTGGTGGACTTGCCGGCGCCATTAGGGCCTAAAAGCCCGAAACATTCGCCCGGCGCCACGTCAAAGGCGATATGGTCCACGGCGAGGATTCCCTCCGCGCCATGGCGGGGCCGGTAACGCTTGGTCAATTGGACGACCCGGAGCGGCGCTGGGTCTAAAGTCGGCATATTCCATTTCCTATTTCGTTCGAATTGGGGGCCCTGTGGGATTTCCAGGGCGCCTTTAGTTAACCACAACCAATCCCTGCATTGAAAGCAAAGAAAGGGAGGGATGAAAAGAGGGCGCCGGACGTCCTATGATTGAAGGAAGGTGTCCTTATATTGAGGGCCGGGAGAAACGTCATGAAAATCAAAAAGGCCCTGGTCCTTGGATTGGTTTATTTCGCTTGGGGGCCGGCCCAGGCGGCCTCGTTGCCTGGAAATGTTTATCGGCCATATTTCCTCAAGGCGGAAGACAAAATACCGAACATCGATTTGTTCGATCCGGGTCCGGTTGGGTTGGGGCCCCGTCAAGAATCCCTGGCCCTGAAGGAAAGTATCAACCAACCTGACATTTCCATCATGAAGCAACTGGCTTATCCGGAACTTTTTGAGGAAATTAAGGCAGTCAAACATTCGGAAAGGGACGTCAAAAAAATTTATTGGCACCAGGCCGGCAACCTGGATTACTGCCACACCCGGGACCAGGAAGGCAATCATTGGTATGGATGGGTTTCGGACGGAAAGTGGAGTTGGGTTCTCTGGAAGGGAAAGCGTTATTGGTGGCGGGATTCCTTCGCGGGACATTGGCTCTACTATTACCAGGGCTATTGGTGGCGCGCCGACGGCCAAAACGGCCGATCACTCCAAGTATTGTTGGAGGGGGAATACTATAGTTGTGATGGGAAGGGGACCCTCCTCAAGGACATGGGCCAGGACGGAAAGGGAGCCATCGTCAGCGAGCCGGGCCGCTATAAGGGTGATTTCCGGCATGGGGGCGGCCCCGGCGGACACAATGGAAACCACTCCCGCCCTTCCCGTTCCAGCCAGCCTCAGGGCGGCCCTCAATCCGGTGGAAGCGGAAATCATTAAAATAAGTCCTTCCGAAGCCTGGCCCGGTCTCGGCTGCCCCATCCATCATCACGATGCCGGAATTTTTTCCTTTTCGATGTATTTAGCGTAAATCAAAAGGCCCAACCCCAGGGCGATCAGGATATTGGAAACGATCAAAATTCCCCAGCCAGGACCGGGAAAAAAGATTCCAACCCAACCGAGAACCAACAACGAGATCGCGAGCTTGATTTCCGAAAACACCTTGTTGAAGGGTTTTTCGGAGTAAAGCGCGTGGATGCCGACAAAAAATCCGCCCGCCATGCCGGCGTTGGCGAAAAAGATAAAGGACCAATGGGGCATTCCCAACCAAGTTCCGATGAAGCCGCCTACCCAGCCGACTAAAAAGATGAAAACCGCGAACGCGATTTCGTTGTTTTTGTTTTTGAAAAAAGGCCTCATGAAAGACTCCTCGAATTTTTATTGACTTATTTCTTTCAAATGAACTATGGAGGAAATCAGCCGCCTACATAAACCGGGCGCCCATCAGGGCGGGTGAACGCCAACCGAAAACCATTATTCCGTCTTAAGAAGGCAAGAATTGAGCCTCGTCCCGAGGAACCATTGGGCTCATTTTTGAACGGCCCGGCCAAAATCGAATCAAAATGAAATGGGCGGTTATCATTTTGATAGAAACATCCGGAGACAATTTTGAGGAAAATAAATGAATAAAAATATCCTCCGGCCCTCTGGAATAAAATCAATGTCGTCTATACTAAAAAAATGAAAACTCACATCCACCATTTCCACATCAGCGTCTCAAACCCGAAAAAATCCATTCCGTTTTATAAAAGCCTGCTGGGCCACCTGGGCTACCGGATCATGATCAAGAACGAAAATCACATCGGGGCCACCAACGGCACCACCGACCTCTGGATTGTCCAAGCCGACTTGAAAAACCAAAATCTTGTTTTTCCGCACGAGGGCATGGGAATTAATCACATCGCTTTCCGCGTCTCCACCAAAAAGGAAGTGGTGGAATTCACGGAAAAATTTTTAAAACGGCACAAGATCGAGACCCTTTACGACAGTCCCCGTGTTTTCCCCGAATACCATTCGGGTTATTTCGCCGTTTATTTCCTGGACCCGGACAAGATCGCTCTGGAAGTTGTTTTTATCCCCAAGTTCAAGGACCGGACGAAAGTCATTGAGCGGCATCTTCTGAAGACTCTCGTTTAACCTTCCCCCCTAAGAACCCGCGTTTTTTAATTTCCTAAAAAGCGCTTTTCCATGGCGTTGATCCGATAGTTGTTTAGGTTGTTTTATTATTAAGGATTCCACCCCGCGGACCCCCTAAAATGCCCATCAACTGTCGCAGGGATATTAATTTCCATCCAGGAGAAAATCATGCGGACTCGTCCCCTTGGAAACTCGGACATGAATATCACCCCCATCGGGGTGGGAACCTGGGCCATCGGGGGACCCGAAGGCAATTACAACTGGGGTCCCCAGGACGATCAGGATTCCATCGCGGCCATCCGGCGGGCGTTGGAATTAGGGATCAACTGGATTGATACGGCTCCCGCCTACGGCAAGGGCCATTCCGAGGAAGTGGTGGGGAAAGCCCTTCAAGGGATGTCCGCTCGGCCTTATATTTTCACTAAAAACTCCCTGGTCTGGGGAAAAGACCGGATCATCCAAAACAATCTCAAGGCCGATTCGGTTCGCCGGGAATGCGAGGATTCCTTGAAACGTTTGGGCATGGAACGATTGGACCTGCTTCAAATCCATTGGCCCAACCCGGAATCGGACATCGAGGAAGCATGGGCCGAGATGGCCAAACTGAAAAAAGAGGGGAAAGTCCGCTGGATCGCTGTTTCCAATTTTAACCGCGGCCAGATGAAGCGCTGTCAGGCCATCGCGCCCATCGCTTCCCTTCAACCGCCCTATTCGGCGGCCCGGCGGGACATTGAGAATGAAATCCTGCCTTTTTGCAGGGAACAGGGGATCGGGATCCTCGTCTATTCGCCCATGCAGGCGGGTTTATTGAGCGGACGCATGACGAGGGAGAGGATTCAAAATTTACCGGAAGGGGATTGGCGGAGGAAAAACGACCAGTTCCTGGAACCCAAACTCACCCGGAACCTGGCCCTGCAGGATCTCTTCATCAAAATCGCCAAGCGACACAACCATAGCGCCGCGGTGGCGGCCATCGCTTGGACTCTGCGAAGGCCCGAAGTTACGGGAGCCATTGTCGGTGTCCGCTCCCCCGCGCAAGTGGAGGGTCTCGTTGCCGCGGGCGATTTCCGCCTTTCGGCGGAGGAAGAAAAGGAAGTCTCCGAATTTCTATCCCTTGAACTCACCTAATTGCTTGGTGTTTTTGACCCTTTCCAAATGCTCTTCCTTAAAATCCGCTGTTTCCGTCAATTCCAACCGAATCTGGTTCAGCTCGGTAAGATTTTCCTGAAGCCACTTGCACAAAGGGTCGCTGGAACTTGAATCCTGTGATTCCCGATAGGCTTTGGGCAATGGGGTTTGGTAGTCCATTTTTTGGAAATATTTTTCTGATTCCTGGGGACCTAAGCCGATGGCGATGCCTTGGATGACCTGGTGCTGCCAGTCGTTGAGCTTCGAGTAAAAATCCTTTTCGCCGGCGTCGTTAAAAAGGGCGTTGCCTTGATGGATCAGGAAATCCAAAAAGGCCTTGAAAAAATTTAACGAGGTCTTATCGAACTCCCTTTTCCGCTGGACCGAGTATTCAATGGAGGCAGTCCAAAGCGAAATCAACCATCCTATGATCCAACCGTACCAAGGGATGAGGGTTGAAATGGCCGACAGGGGACCGCTTAATTTTGCGGTTGGAACCAAGATCAGGATGAATTGGCCTATTTGCAACAACCCGAAAACCGCCAGGAGAATGGGTCGGTGGAGGGTCAGCTTGAGGATTTCCAAACGGCAAGCGAGCCAATGAGTCATGGCTGGATTTTAGCCGATCGGTCTTGGAATTGGAAAGACGCAAGTCGTTTCGAGCGTTTCGCCCGAAGGAAGGAGGAACTGCGGGGGGATCCTCGTTATCCTCGGCGCAATGGGCATCGAAATCGGTTAAGTGGATCCGGACGAAAGCCGTTGAAAAAGAATGATTTCTTTCGATGGGGGATATTGCAGAGAGTTTTATGGGAATCGGGGATTTGGGTTAAACTAAAGGTCAGTGGGGAGGGCTTTTTCCAAAAGCTTATCGACGAGTAGAATATAAGAAAATTGAAAAGCCCAACTCAATAAAATAAGGACCCGTTATGGCGTTTGAGACGGCCTGGCGCGGAAGGTAACCATTATGGAAATGAAGGATCAATTGAAGCCGACGGCGCCGCCAAACCACGGTAAATGGATCGAGGTTTTCTTTTTTATTTGTTTCGGCTGGATCGCCTATCAAGCGTTCCGATTGGCCGAACCCTTCCTTCCGGGCGTCCTGGGAGCGGTGATGCTGGGAATCCTTTTTTTTCCGCTATACCAAAAGCTGCTCCGCCGGGTGCGCAACCCGAACGCCGCAGCGCTTCTCCTGACAATCGGGATATTCCTGGTGACCATGCTTCCCGTCACTTGGATGGGTTGGTTGATTTTAAAAGAAGCGGACACCCTCCGGCCGACCCTGGCGGGGTTCATCGACAACTACCGGACTCCCTCCTATTTTCAGGGATTTCTGGACCCGGTTTTTCGTTTTTTTGAGGGGTTCCATATCGAGTTGAAGCCTTTGGTTTTAGACAAGGCCGCCGAGTTCGCGGACCAAATGAGCGCCAAGGGATCCCAGTTGGCGGGGCACCTGCTCATCATGCTTTTTAACGGTATTGTGATGTTGCTCACGCTTTTTTTCGTTTTCCGGGACGGAAAAAAGGCGTCCGAGGCGGTTATTTGGGCCCTTCCGATGAGTCGGCCCAATAAAGAGGATTTAATCAAGCATGTCTACGCGACCTTCCGGGCGGTCGTGGCGGGCGTTTTCGTCACGGCTGTGGTCGAGGGTTTGGCGGACATGACCGGCTTCTTCGTAACGGGGGTTCCCTTGGCTGTTTTTTTTGGATTGGCAGTCGCGGTATTTTCCTTGTTGGGCGCCTCCGTCCTCATCACGATTCCCGCCGCCTTTTGGGTGATGAACCACGATACGGGGTGGGGAATCGCCCTGCTCCTGTGGGGAATCCTCATCTCAATATTTTGCGACAACGTCCTCAAAAGCCTCTTGATCGGATCCCAGGCCCGCATGCCTTTTCTGTTGATGTTTTTCAGCACCTTGGGAGGCATCAAACTTTACGGTTTTGTGGGGTTATTCTTGGGGCCCATGGTCGTCACGGCATTCCTGACCTTTTGGACCATCTACCGCAGGGATTTCAAAGGTTGATCGGAAATTTTACTCTTCGATAATCTCAACCCCCGCGAAGACCGCGTTCACTTCCAGCGCTAGGAACGGTTTTCCGTCCTGATAGCCTTTCGTTTTATAAAAATAAGTCCCGAAAGCCGTTTGGTTGCCGTTGGGGAGACGGATGCTCCCGAAAGCCGAGTTGGCCTTCACCAGGACCGCTGCTTCCGCCTTGACCTTGATCCTGGAGGATCCGAAAATAGTGTTGGCTTTCACCGATTTGTTTTTTTCCTTGTCGGCCAACCCCGTCAGGTCCATTTCCCCTTTCCCGAAGATGACGTTGTATTCCCCGTTTTGGTCCGGAGCGATCTTGCCCTCGGTGAAGACCACGTTGGGACCGCAGGCCCCTTCCGGATGGCGCCTCACGCCCCCGGTCGCGATCTGGACGCCAAGATAGACCAAAAACAGCCCGAAGAAAATCCGGCCCACCGGAATATCCACATGTAAGGTGTGTTTTAAAATGACCGAGAGCCCCAGCAGGATGAAGAACGAGCCCCATAGCAGCCCTGAAAAGAGTAATCCCATTTTCATTGTTCCTCCTTTTTATTTTTCTAATAAATATCCCTCGCCCCTTGCGGGAGGGGGCCGGGTGAGGGGTTGTGTCGGTTTGGATTCGTCATGCTCTCCCCTTGTTCTTCCCTCAAGCCTTCAAAATGACCTTGAGGGCTTTTTCCTTGGCGGCGTTCCCGAAAGCGTCATAGGCCTTCAGGATGTCGGAAAGGGCGAAGCTATGGGTTCCCAGCCTGGCCGCGTCCAATTTTCCCGAGGCGAGGACTTTCAAGAGCAGTGGGGTGGTCACCGTGTCCACCAGGCGGGTAGTCACCGACATATTGCGGTCCCAAAGCTTTTCCAGGTGGAACAGGGCCGGCTTGCCGTGCACCCCGATATTGGCGATTCTCCCGCCGGGGGCGATGATGTCCTGGCAGGTCTCAAAAGAGGCGGGAACACCCACGGCCTCGATGGCCACGTCCACGCCCTCGCCGTTGGTCAGGAGCTTGATTTTTTCTTCCACATTCTCATTCTTGAAATTTAGGGTGTGGGTTGCCCCAAAGGCGCGGGCTACCTGGAGCCGGTTTTCGTCCTGGTCGATGAGGATGAGGAGCGCGGGGGAATAAAACTGAGCGGTCAAGAGGGCCGCCATACCGATGGGGCCGGCTCCCACGATGGCGACCTTGTCGCCCGGATGGACCTGCCCGTTGATCACGCCGCATTCGAATCCCGTGGGGAAAATATCCGACAGCATCACCAGGGCTTCTTCCGCCACGCCTTCGGGGGCATGGTAGAGGCTGTTGTCGGCGTGGGGAATCCGGACAAATTGGGCCTGGGTACCGTCGATTTTGTTGCCCAAGATCCATCCTCCGTCCCGGCAATGGGAATACATGCCTTTCTTGCAATAGTCGCACTTGCCGCAGGAAGTGATGCAGGAAATGAGGACCTTATCCCCTTTTTTAAAGTTGGAGACCCCTGTGCCGATTTCCTCGATGACCCCGACTCCCTCGTGGCCGAGGACCCGCCCATCCGTGACCGTGGGAACATCACCCTTCATGATGTGAAGGTCGGTTCCGCAAATGGTGGAAGTGGTGATGCGCACGAGGGCGTCGCCCGCCTCCTGCAAGAAGGGTTTGGGTTTATCTTCCCAGTTTTTATTCCCCGGGCCGTGGTAGACCAAGGCCTTCATGGTGTTGGTTTTCTTTTCTTCCTTTACGATGGTTGGCATAACGGATCCTTTCCACAAACATCTATCCCTCGCACCCAATCTACCGTTGAAAGCTTTTTTTTATTATGACTGCTGTCATACCCCGGGCTGGGGCGGGGGCCTAGAATCAAATCAAAGGTTGGGTAACCGCCGCCAGGTTGGACGAATGACAAGCCGTGGGAGTAGACCATGAGACTCTTCGAGGGAAAAGTCGCCTTGATTACCGGCGCCGGATCAGGCATCGGCCGCGCCACGGCCCTTCTCTTCGCCCGGGAAGGGGCCAAGGTGGTGGTTTCCAACCGTACGGAAAAGACGGGCGAGGAGACAGCCAGACTGATCCGGGAACTCGGCGGGGAGGCTTTATTTGTGCGGGCCGACGTGTCCAAACCGGGGGATTGCGAAAACCTAGTCCAAAAAACCGTCGAAAATTACGGCCGTTTGGACGCGGCATTCAACAACGCCGGCATCGGGGGGGAAATGAAACCTGTCGCGGACTATTCGCTCCAAGGTTGGCAGGATGTTCTTTCCATCAACCTCTCGGGCATTTTTTACTGCATGAAATACGAGATCCCAATCCTTTTGAAAAACACCGTCGGTTCCATCGTCAATATGTCTTCCATCCTGGGACAGGTTGGTTTTGGGCCGGCCCCTGGTTATTCGGCGGCCAAACATGGGGTGGTGGGGCTGACCCAGGACGCGGCCTTGGAATATTCGCGCCGGGGACTGCGCGTCAATGCCGTGGGACCCGCTTTTATCGAGACCCCCATGATCGCGCCGGTAACCTCCGACACCCAATCCAAAGAAGCCCTTATCGCCCTTCATCCCATTGGGCGCTTGGGCCGCCCCGAGGAAGTGGCCGAACTGGTCCTGTGGCTTTCCTCGCAGAAAGCTTCCTTTATTACGGGTTCCTATTACCCCATTGACGGGGGTTATTTGGCAAGGTGAGAAATCAACCTGAGGTCAAGGGCCGTTAGTCGACCGCCCAGGCGGGTGTAAAGGCGGAAACGAAACGACGAAAAAGGAAAAGGCGATGGCGAAGCAAAGCGAGTGGATCTTGAAATTCGGCGAAATCGGCATCGGGGACATCCCCCTGGTGGGGGGGAAGAACGCGTCCCTGGGAGAAATGACCAGGAACCTGTCCGGCGCGGGAGTCAAGGTTCCGGAGGGGTTCGCCGTGACCTCCCGGGCCTATGAGGACCTCATCCGGGTCAACCGGTTGGCAGAAGTCCTGGAACGCCTGACCTTCAAGGCCGAGAAAAACCCGCTCCGGTTGAAAAACCTCGGCACCGCCGCGCGCATGCTGGTGTCCCGGGCCAGGTTTCCCGAGGGTCTGGAAACCGCCATCCAAAAAGCCTACGACGATCTTTGCCGGGAAAGCGGGGAAAAAAATCTTCCCGTGGCCGTGAGATCCAGCGCCACCGCCGAGGACCTGCCCGACGCCAGTTTCGCGGGACAACAGGAAACCTTCCTGAATGTCAGGGGCGTTCCGGCCCTCATCGCCGCCTGCCGCCGCTGTTACGCCTCCCTGTTTACCGACCGGGCCATCAGCTATCGGATCGAAAAAGGATACGCCCACACCAAGGTAGCCTTGTCCATCGGCATCCAGCGCATGGTGCGGTCGGATATCGGAAGTTCGGGCGTCATGTTTTCCATTGATACGGACAGCGGATTTCCCCGGGTCGTCCTGATCAACGCAGCCTTTGGTCTGGGGGAGACGGTGGTGCAGGGCGAGGTGGATCCGGACGAGTACATGGTTTTCAAGCCTCTGCTGGAAAACCCCCGGCTCATCCCCATTCTCGAGAAAAAACTCGGGTCGAAAAAAATAAAAATGACCTACGGCAAAAAGGGCGGGGGAACCAAGCTGGTCAGGACACTGGCGCTGGAACAGAAAAAATTCGTCCTCACCGACGCGGAAATCCTCCGCCTGGCCCAATGGGCCTTGGTGGTGGAGCAACATTACGGCAAGCCCATGGACATGGAATGGGCCAAGGATGGAAAAACCGGGGATCTATTCATGGTGCAGGCCAGGCCCGAAACGGTTCAATCGAGGAAAAAAGCCGGTGTCCTCAAGAGCTATCGGCTGAAAGAATCGGGAAAACAGTTGTTGACCGGGTTGGCGGTGGGGGACGGCATCGCGGCCGGACCCGTCTGCCGGATCAAGAGCGCCAAGGATATCGGGCTATTCAAGGAAGGCTCCGTTTTGGTGGCGGAAATGACGGATCCGGACTGGGTGCCGGTGATGAAGAAGGCCCGTGGCATCATCACCGACCATGGCGGGCGGACCTGCCATGCCGCCATCGTCAGCCGGGAGCTGGGGATTCCGGCGGTAGTGGGAACCGGGAAGGCCACTCACGTCCTGCGCAATGGCCAGACCGTTACCCTGACCTGCGCGGAGGGGCTGGAGGGAAAGGTTTTCGCCGGGGCCCTGTCCTTCGAGGAAACCGAAACAAAATTGGATCAAACCGGCGCCACCAGGACCCAAATCCTCATGAATATTGCCAGCCCGGGAGCGGCCTTTCAATGGTGGCACCTGCCGGTCCAAGGCATAGGCCTGGCCCGGATGGAATTCCTCATCACCGATTCGATCAAGGTTCATCCGATGGCCTTGGTCAAATTCGCGGAACTTAAGGACCGCAAAGCCAAGAAGAAAATCGAGCGGATCACCGAGGGCTATCGGGATAAAACCGAATATTTCGTGGACAAGCTTTCCCGCGGCCTCTCCCAAATCGCGGCCACCCAATATCCCCGTCCCGTCATCGTGCGCCTGAGCGATTTCAAGACCAATGAATACGCCAACCTTATCGGCGGTTCGGCTTTCGAACCGCCGGAGGAAAATCCCATGATCGGCTGGCGTGGGGCGTCCCGCTATTACAGCCCGGGCTACCAGCCGGGGTTTGAGTTGGAATGCCGGGCCTTGAAAAGGGCCAGGGAAATCATTGGTTTGGACAACATTATCGTCATGGTGCCCTTTTGCCGGACGCCGGGGGAGGCGGACAAGGTGCTGGCGGTCATGGAAAGCCAGGGGTTGAAGCGGGGGGAAAAGGGGCTCCAGGTCTATGTGATGTGCGAGATACCCTCCAACGTCATCCTTGCCGAGGAGTTCGCCCTACGGTTCGACGGTTTTTCCATCGGCAGCAACGACCTGACCCAATTGACGCTGGGCGTGGACCGGGACTCGGGGGTCCTGTCCCAGCTGTTCGACGAGCAGGATGGGGCGGTAAAAAAATCCATCGCGGACGTCATCCGGCGGGCCCATGCCTGCGGGGCCAAGATCGGCATCTGCGGCCAGGCCCCCAGCGACCACCCGGATTTCGCGGCCTTCCTGGTGGAGTGCGGAATCGATTCCATCTCGCTCAATCCCGATTCGGTGGCGGCGGTCCTGAAACGCGTCGCGGACCAGGAAAACACGGAAAAAGACCAAGGAGGCCCGGCATGAATAGCGAAAAGGCGATCAGACCCGAGTGGATGAGGAACCGGTTGCCGAATACGGATTTGTTTCTCGACCTGAGGCGATTCCTCCGACATGGCCTGGAACCCCTGCCGGAGTTGGAGGGCCTTTTGAGGGAGCTCAGGCCCTGCCAGGTCTTGTGCCTGGCCGCGAAGGAGGAACCGGTGACGCTTTACCGGATTTTGGAATCCCAGGGGTTCGAGCATTACGCCGAGCGCCAGGGAAGGCATTGGAACGTTTATATCCGGAATTGCAAGCTGGGGAGCGGGGAGAAAAGGGGGATGTCATGAGAACTCAAGGAATAAAACGCGGGTTTTGGGCCGGGGTGGCGGTCCTGCTATTGGCGCTGGCGGCGGCTCCGAGGGTTGCCGCGCAGGACCTGAAGGAAAACCAAAGGTGGATCGAACAGATCGATGGAGGGGTTGTATTTCCCGCGAGCCAAGCCAACGCGGCGGCTTACGGGGCGGGGATTGGCGGTGATATTTTAGTGGGCTACCGCTTCAGCCGGGATTTCAGCTTCTCGGGCGACCTGGGCTATTACGATTGCGACCAGAAGAACTCCGGCGCCCTGGCCGGAGAATGGCTTTATACGCCCTTGATGGCGGTGGCGCGTCTGAATTTCGGATCGGCGCCGGTCAGGCCTTTCCTTTTACTGGGGGCCGGCATCGCCTTCAATACTTTTTCCGAGACGCCCGCTTATTCCGGCATCAAGACCAGTGAGCGTGAAACGGACCTGCTTCTTTCCCCCGGCGCCGGGATATTGGTGGTCATTGGCGGCAACGCGGCCCTTTACCTCCAGGGAAGGCTCGATTTCAATTTCACCTCCGAGAGGGCTTCCGGCAGCCCCTTTACGGACAGTCCGAGCTTATTCATCCCGGTCAAGGCGGGGCTTAGCTTTTTCGCGTTGTAAACGAAGTTCTTGGATTTTAGGAATGGAGGCGTCCCATGCATCATCTCATGGCGAAGTTCTGGTGGATTCTGGCCTTAAGGGGGCTGTTGGGAATCCTATTGGGTTTGGTTTCCATTATTTGGATCACCCAATTGGAAATGCCGTCGCCGGATATTTTCGGAATGGGGCTTTTTCTCCGGCCGGCCGCCATTGTGGCGACCCTCCTCCTCATTTTAGGTATTTACGCCTTTATCGACGGGTTATTCGCCCTTGTTTTGGGTTTTCAGAATTACGGCGAGGGACGCCACTGGTGGAGCCTTGTGCTGGAGGGGTTGGTGAGCCTGGGACTCGGGGTCGTGGCCTGGGTGGCGCCGGGAACCGGCGCCCTGGCCCTGCTTTATTGGATCGCGGGCTGGGCCATTTTCACGGGTCTCCTGGAGATGTTCCAGGGGGTGGAACTCAATGAATACCGGGACCGGCGCAAGCCTTTTTTAATCGCGGGAATCATCTCGATTCTTTTCGGCATCATCGTCCTGGCCTTCCGGGTGGCGGGCGTGGAGCTGGTTTGGGCCTTGGGCGCCTATGCGTTCCTGTTTGGGGTCCCGCTCCTCACCCTGGGGCTTCGGCTCCGTCATTTCGTGAAATTGGCGCAGAAAGGCGCATGACCGCTGTCATAAAAACATGTGCCGGAACCGTTTAAAGTAGGCTTATTAAGATGAAAGGAGGAGCTTCCATGGCGGACGCAAGGGCGGAATCCAAGGACAAAGGTGTGGGAGCGACGGTAAGGAAAATATTCGACTTTTTGGCCGCGATCAAGCTTTTGGCCGGCGATGTCCGTGTATCCATCCAGGAAAAAGCCGATGGATTCCTTCGCCGGGTCCAATATCTGTTTGTGGTGTATTTGTGGATTTCCATCGGCCTTGTTTTTTTGATCCTGGGCCTTTTCGACATACTCATAGACCAATGGGGAGTTCCCCGGGGCGTTGTTTTTTCCCTCGGCGGCGTTCTGATCTCGCTGGTCTCGGTTATTTTTCTTCAGACCGCCAAGGTGAAGAAACATCGGAAATATTAAAAGGAGGACGTCATGTCGTTCAAACAAAAGGCCTCGTCCGCTTGGAGCGAGTTGAAGCAGAAAATCCAGGACAAGGAGAACCAGAAGCGAGTGAAGGTTGAAGTCGAGAAAAGGCTGAGGCAGGGGAGGGAAGCCATCGAGCGGCTGGAGAAAGAGCTGAAGGATCCGGAAAACCAGGCCCGGGTGGCGAATAAGTTAAGGGAAGTCGAGGCCAAGGTGGCCAAGGCGAAAACAGAATTTTTGAAGCGGAAAAAACAGGCCATGGCCTATACCCAAAAGAGCCCGGAAAAGGCCCTGGTGGTGGCGGCGGCGGCCGGCGCCTTGGCGGGAGCCCTTTGGGTGGCCATCAGCAAGAAAAAGTAAAGGAGGAAGATATGGGACAGGTCAGGACGCAGGGCAAAGAAAAGACGCAGGTTTTAACGCTGGTGGGGCCGTCCCCGAAGACGGAAGCCTCGACGAAGCAAGATTTGGAAATGGCGGCCTATTTCCACTGGTTGGGAAGGGGTTGTCCCAGCGACGACGCCCTCACCGATTGGATCGAGGTCGAGAAAAAATGGGGCGGGGAATCCGTCTCGAACAAAATGGACGTACAGGCCTAATCTTGAAGGAGGCTTTATGGATACCAGCTCTTTGGAGAAATTGAGGTGGCGCATGGCGAAGTGGCTCTGGGCGCCGCCGGGGGGGATGCCTCTCTCCGATCCCGAATACGCCGAGTGGATGAAACCGGCAGGACGGCCGGTCAAGAACAAGACCTGGCATCATTACAAGGATGGGCGGGGAAGCAAGATGGAACCGGTGAAGAGGATTGACCAGCTCCATCTTCGGGGAGGCTTGACGCACCACGAGGTCACCAGGGCCCACACCCCGAAAGCCGTCATGGAGTTTAGGGGCAAGGGTTTTAAGGTGGAAAGGCGGTCCAGCCGGAGCCGGTCCAAGCGCAAAAAGGGTTAGGAAGCCGGGGCCCGGGGTTAAACCAACGAACCGGGATCCCTTTTGCCCCCTTTAGAGGAATGATAGGATTTTACCAATTCCAATTCGGCCTCTTTTTTTTCCGCGTCGGATAATTTTTCCTGCATCAGGGGAAAAATTTCATCTTCCTCAAAGCGGAGGTGGTCCTGAAATTCGGGGACGAATAAAAGCATGGATTCCAGGGAACCGTTTTGGAGAAGGCCGGACAAGCGGGACCGGTCCGATAGGATCCTTTGGAGCTTCTTTTCATTGGGGGCAAGGTGTCGTCCCAGGATTTCCATGAGTTTTGCCTCGGCTTGGAAATGGGGTTCCAAACGGTTTTGGAGGAAGTCGCGGATTTTAGCGGAGAACTCCATGAAAATACTTCCGCCTCCGTCTTTTTGGATTGTCTTGAGGGTTTCGGTGATCTCGGCACAAACCTCAACAGCCTCTTGACGCCATTGGGTAATGGGCAATAAAAAATACTCGGTTTTCATTTTTCCTCCATGTTTCAAGACAACTATAGTGTCTTCACTCCCTGAACGTTATGACCCTGGTCACTAGTTTCCATGATGATTTATGGGTTTTAAGGAGTTTTTCACTTTTATGCCAGCCGTCATATGAATGGTTCGACGAATTTTTTAGATTGGGTTGGGAAGATCAGGAAACCGAAGCATGAGGGTTATTTCAGGGGAAAGGACTAGGTCATGAAAAATTCACAGCTATATCCAACACTGGGTTTTCTCATCGGCTGGGGATCCCCCCTGGGCGCCTTGATGTTGAGGTACATCGCCCATCCCGAGCCACTTTCCCCTTATGGGTTCGTGGCAAGGGAATGGGAATCCAACTCTTTCTTTTACTGGTACATGCTGGTGGGAACCTGCCTGGTCTTTACCTGGATCGGCGTTATTTTGGGAAGCCATGCGGATCGGGAAAAGGAAAAACATCTTGAAAGGATCGGTTCCTAAAACCCATCCCGGAGGATCCTCATGGCCCTAGGCAATCCAACGCCCCCCGAGATTCCCATTCCGCCCCCCGCGGGCCGGATCTCCCGAATCCCGCCCTTGAGGGCGGCGGGGCCGAGATGGAACATCCTGGAGGGTGTCTCCCGCTATCTTCGTTTTCGAATGCTTTTACGCAAAAGAAGCCGGAGGTCCTCCCGTCCCGCGCCAGCCCTTTCTCCGGATTCCTTGGACCACCATGACATCGACAAGTTGGCTTGATCCCGGTCCTCCAACCTGATGCCGCTCATATGGGATGTCCCCCTTTGGGGTTTAGTCTAGCTCCGTTATTCCTTTGAATGGAATCTTGATTCGTGAAGGTGCGGCTATGGTTATCCAACCTCAACTAAGCGTCGGGAGGATCGCCGCCGAAATGGAATCCTCCATCCCTTATTTTGAAAAGCTCATGATTGACTACACCCTTGACGGGGACCAAACCCTCCATGCGGCTTGTGGGAAAATCGGCCTGCCCGTGGAGGAGGCGATCATCGCCTTGGCAAAAATCGCCGCGGCCGAATCCCCGGGGCTAAACTGGGAAGCCAAGCCGCTGGCCGACCTTTCCAACTATATCGTCCGTGAGCACCATGCCTACACCCGGATCCAAATTGCGAAAATCAACGTCCTGCTCCGGGAAGCCGCCCTGGTCCATGGGTTTTCGAACCCCCAGCTGTTGATGTTGAAAAATTTGTTCCTGGAAATGGGAGGCGAGACGCGAAGCCACATGTCCAGGGAAGAGGAGATGCTTTTTCCCTATCTGGCTCATCGGGAGAAGGCCGAGGAGGATCATCAAGCCCTTCCCAATCCCTTCGCGGAAAGCCCTTTTTTCCGCCAACCGGCGAGGATCCTCCAATGGGAACACCGGATGACGGGGGAGGAATGGGTACAGGTCCGCATGTTGACGGACAATTACCGGCTCCATGAAAAGGCCGGGGAGGACCTTCGGAAGCTCTACTTGGCGTTGGAAGAACTGGAGATGGATCTCCGCCGCCACGTCCACTTGGAAAATAATATCCTGTTCAAGCGGGCCGTCGAAAAGGGATGGGTGCTGTAAAATGGGATTGTCCGCGGGATAGGTTAAATCAGGTTTCGGGGAGGGTGTCCATGGTTAAAATCGAGCACCGGCATGTTTCAAACGGAGCCTACAGCTTGGGGTTTATCGGCGCGCTGATTTACTATCTTCAACAGGCGGCGGGATTCTGGACGGTCATGATCGGGATATTCAAGGCCATCTTTTGGCCTGCCTTCCTGGTTTACCAGTTGATGTCATTCTTGAAAATGTAAAAGGGCTTTTCGGCTTGGCCCTTAATGCCTTTCCAGGGAACGGACCGTTTCCTTTTCCGCCAGGCCCCTCTGGACCAAGGTTTGGTGGATTTCCGCCAAATTTACCGGTAACGGGCGGTCGGTATTCAAAAACAGGGTCCCCAGGTCGGGAGAGGGAGGCTCCCATCGGCCGGCCATCCTCCGGTAGATGTTCATGTCCGCGTCGGACCCGAAATGCCTGGCCTCGGAAAGGCGCTTGTCCGCCGTCTCGTGGTAGATCATGCAAACGAAAAAGAGGAAAGGAAGGCGCCATTCCTTCGCCAAATCCAGGAACATTTCCCGCCATTCTTCCTTTAAGAAACTGGCGTCCACCAAGACCCTCTCCCCCCGGCGAAGGGCTTCCCCGGCCCTGAGCAGGAGGTTGTCGTAGGTTTTTTCCGTCCATTCCGGTTTATAGATTCCCTTCTCGTAAGCCGTGCCTGGCTTGGAATCAAAAGAAGACCCGGATAACTCCTTTCGGACAGCGTCGGAGGACAAAACGATAAAACCCTCCCGTTCAGCCAAATGTTTGGCCAAACTACTTTTACCGGTTCCCGGAAGGCCGCCCAACAACACTAGGCAGGGTTTTTTCGCGGAAGGCTCCAATTTGGCCAATGCCAGTAAAAAATGGAGATGGCTCTTTTCACCGGCCTTGAGCTGGTTTTGCGGTGATTCTTCCGGATCCTGGGCCTGAAGCCCCCGGACCAACCCCCGGACCAGGTGACGGTAGGCGACGTAAAAGTCCACCAGGTGATCGGTCGCCTCGCCGGTCATTTTCAGGAATTCCTTAGTGAAGAGGGAGGCTTGGTCCTTGTAACCGGCCGCTTCCAGATCCATGGCCAGAAAGGCTGTGTCGCTCAGGGGATCGCAGCAGCGGTAGCGGGGATTAAATTCCACGCAGTCGATTACGGCCAAGTCCTGGGGTTCGGGCTTGTCCGGAAAATAATAGATATGCTCCAGCCGCAGATCGCCGTGGCCGTCCCTGGCGGCTTTGGCCCTCAAGGCGATCCGGCCTTTTTTATGGTCGAGGGCTTCCTCGGCGAGGGCCGTCAGCTTTTCCCGGAGCGAGGGTTCCAGCAGGAAGGAGGGAAATTCCCGCAGTTGGTTCAAAACCTGGCGCCAATCCTCCATCACGGCCAAGGGCTCGGCCCACTTTGAGACTTCCGGTCCGCGGGGGGCGTTCCGGTAAAATCGGGTGAGTTGGTAGGCCAGCTTGGTCCAAAATATTTCCGGCAGGACTCCCCCTTCCAAAAGCCGGCTGAGTCGCCGGTCGTCCGGCAGACGCCTCATTTTCACGGCGTATTCCACCACCTGACCGACTCCCTCCAGCGAAAGGCGGTTGCCGACAAGGGTGATGGGAACAACCCCCAAATAGACGTCTTGAGCCAAGCGTCGGTTGAGTTCCACTTCCTTCTGGCAGAAGTCCAGTCGTTTTTCCAGGGTGGAATAATCCACGAAGGGGTAACTCACGGTTTTTTTGATCTTGTAGGCGAAGGCCTCGGTTAGAAGAACAATGGAAAGATGGGTTTGCACGACTTCCAGCTTTTCCACGGGGTAGGGGAAGGAAAGGGTTTCGCCGCCTAAGCGGGAAAGTAAATGCTCAAAGGCTCGGTTTTCCATGGGTTTTTCCATGAGGATCCTCCTTTTCGCCGGAAACGGTTGAAAATCCATCATAGGGATAACCCCATAAATAACTATGACTGGAGTCATAAATTTTCCATAGCTTCAAAACCATAATGAGCGGTGAAGCGGGAATGAATGGAGCTGCCACCGTGAAAATAAACCCGGACATGAGCGTGGGCCAAATGGCCGCCGAGAGGCGGGAATATATTCCCTTATTCGAGAAAGAAGGAATTGACTATTGCTGCGAAGGCAGCCGTTCCTTGAAGGACGCCTGTTACATCGCCGGAGTGCCTCTCCAAAAAGTGACGGAGGCCCTGGAAAAGATCGAACCGGAGTCCGTTGAATGGTATTTGGCCGGCAAGGATTGGCGCAAGGAGTCCATGGCCTCCTTGATCGACCATATCCTCGTTCGCCATCACGCCGGCTGCCGGGGTCAAATGGCCCGGATCAGCAAGATGCTCGGGGAAATGACCGCGGCCGATGGCAACCGGCATCCGTCCCTGCCTAAGCTCAGGGATTTATTTTTGAAGATGGCCGAGGAAATGGAAGGGCATATCCGCGAGGAAGAAGAGCTGGTTTTCCCCTCCTTGGTCGAGGCCGAAAGGGCTTCCCTCAAGAACGAAATCATTCCCCATCCCTTCAAGCATTACAGCGAGTTCAGCCATCCTTTGCGGATCCTCCAATGGGAATATGGACTCATGGGCCGGGAGTGGAGGGAAATCCATGAATTGACCCATCACTTCCAAGCGCCCCCCGGGGAGGAAGCTTTTTGGGAACCCCTTTATTCAGCCTTGAAAGAAATGGAAAAGGACGCCAAGGAACATGTTCATTTGGAAAACAATATTCTTTTAAGCAGGGCCATCCAAATGGGGTTATTAAACAGAGTGCCGGCAAGCTAGCCGCCGGGCTGGAGGTGAAAAAATGGTCAAACTTGCCTGGGCTAAACCTTATTTCAAGGACCGAGAGGACGCGGCCCGCCAACTCGGCGGGAGGCTTTCCGAATACAAGGGCCAAAACCCGCTGGTGTTGGCCGTTCCCAGGGGAGCCGTTCCCATGGGGAAGATCGTTGCCGAGGCGTTGGATGGGGAACTGGGCTTGGCGCTGGTCCATAAAATCGGCGAGCCGGGGAATCCGGAGTTCGCCTTGGGGGCCGTCAGTGAAGGGGGCGAAGTTTACTTGGCGCCCTATGCCCGGGCTCTGGGCCATACGGAAGAATCCCTGGCGCCGGAAATTTCCCGGCAAATCGAAATTTTGAAACAACGGCGGAAGCGTTACGCTGCCGCCGGGCCCCTTCCCAACGCCGACAAGCGGATTGTCATCCTCCTCGATGACGGCATCGCGACGGGATCCACCATCCTGGCCGCCATCCGGGAAGTCCGCCACCAGGGACCCCTCAAGGTAGTGGTGGCCACGGCCGCCGCGCCGCCGGACGTGGTTGAGAACCTGCGGCGGGAAGCGGATGAGGTGGCGGCTTTGGCGGTCGAGGCGGATTTCGGGGCGGTGGGTGAGTTCTTCGAGAATTTTTCCCAGGTCACTGATGAGGAGGTGGTGCGGATACTGAAAGAGGGAAGAAGCCGGCCCCGGATAGCCTAGGTGCGCCGGCACTAAAATAACGAGGAGGATTTCCATGCCGCCATTTACCGAGGAAAATACCCACACCCTGAACGTTACTGAGGCTCTTCGGGCCCGTTACACCTGCCGGGATTTCCAGCCCACCCCCGTGCTCAAGAGTGTCCTAATGGAAATCATGGAGGAAGCCACCCGGGCCCCTTCCACCGCCAATACCCAGCCTTGGGAAATATTTATCGCGTCCGGAGAGCCGTTGGAAAGGATCCGCCGGAATTTTTTGAGGGATTTCGAGAAGGGCGTGCCGCCCAATCCCGACATCCCTTTTTCCCGCCATTGGCCCGATTCCCTCAAGAAAAGGGCTGAGGAGATCATGGCCCTCCATCGGTTGAAGTCCACGAACCACCCGGGGGAATCCACCGACGCCAGGGAGCACCAGCGCCGGAATTTTGGCTTCTTCGGGGCGCCGGCCGTGATTTACCTTTGCATGGACAAGACCCTGGGCTTTTGGTCCTTCTTCGACCTGGGTTTATTGGCCCAAAGCATCATGCTGGCGGCCTTAGAACAGGATTTGGACACGGCTACCGCTTTGATGCTGGTTTCCTATCCAGACCTGATCCGGGACGAGTTGGAAATCCCGAAGCATCTCTCGGTGGCCATTGGAATCGCCGTAGGTTATGGAACCAAGGCCCAACACCAGGATGACACCCGCAGTCCCCGCAGGTCCCTTGCGGAAGCGGTACGGTTCAAGGGTTTTTGAGGGGAGGATGGCTCAGGAAGTCCGGTTCCGGAAATTTCCAGTCCGTTGTGGTTCCAACCATATCTATTTGAGGGATCCGGGCTGTAAATCTTGACAGCCTTCAGGAGGAATGCCATAGCACCCACCATCGTTAAATCACCCTCCTTTTACCTCCGCAGGACCAGGGATTGCCGCGAGAAATTGATCCAACGCGTCGATCCCGACGATCTCCACGAATTCAGGACATCCCTCCGGCACCTGGAGGCGGCGCTCCGGCTCGAAAAATCCCTGCTGGGGGACAAACGATACGATCGGGAGAAGGCGGGGATCAAGTACCTCCTGGGTCTGACAGGGCCCCTTCGGGAGGCCGACGTGGCGGCCCGGTTGCTCCTGTCGGCGGGCTTGCGGGTGAGGAAGGAATCACCGGAACAACGGCGGAGAAGGGAGGAAGCCTTCCAGGCCATCCTGGCTTCCCCGCATTTTGAATCGGGGCTGCGGGAAATGGTGGACTGGCTGGAGCCAGGGACGGGGAAGGCCCGCCGCAAAATGCGGTCCGCTTTTAAGAAGGAAATAACAAGACTTAAAAAAATCCTTGGGTCCTACGAGAGCAAGGGCCCCCGTCGGAAGAACCTTCATCGCCTGCGGATCCAGGCCAAGCGGCTTCGTTACGACCTGGAACAATTCGAATTCCTCCATCCCACCCATCGGAAAAGACTTCTCAAGGCGGTCCGCGATGTCCATCACCAATTGGGACTGTTGAGGGATCTGCAAACGGCGGGAAAAAGCCTCGCGGGAAAAAGGGGAAATCCCTTTTGGGCCATGGAGCGAAAGAAGGTTCGGGACTCGACGGCCGCCATCCGCCGCTTGGAAGGCTTGGTTCCTTGAGGAAACAGGCCCGATAGTCCTGTTTTTGGCTGATACCCGTCATAGTGAGGGTCGGAGAGTATCCTTATGCTGGAGCCAATCACGGTTGAAGAGGAGGCGTTCCATGGAAGGCCAAGCGCTTTGGATCAAGGATCATCAGCTGGTTTTGCAAGCTGACGGCCGCAGGTTCCTTTCCGATGCCAACCCAAAGGATCCTGGCAACGCCCCACCGACACCCGAAGGTTATTTCACCGCGGCCCTGGCGGGAATCGTGGTGAACCACATCGCTTCGGCATTGCAAAGCTTCGGAGGATCACGGCGGGGCCTCTGTGTGAGATCCTGGGCCCACTATGAGATGGCCCCGGAAAGGGTGGAATCCTTCCGCCTGGAAGTGGAGCTTCCGGAAGGGCTTTCCCGCATCCAGGAGGCCGCGGCCAGGAAGGCCGTGGAGGACAGCCCCTTCCTCCGCATCTTCAGCCACCCCTACCCCGTGACGGTGGAGTACCGGCAGCCCTCCACTTCCGAATCCTTTATTTCGTAACCAGTCTTAACCGGGCAAGGCCCGCCGTTGGAATAGGAGGGATAACATGAATACCAACCTGGGAGAAAGCGTCATCGTCCCGGTGGATGGAAAATCCGTTTGGGGAGACCTGATTTTAGTTCCAGGGGCTACGGGATTGGTGCTTTTCGCCTATGGTTCCGGAAGCAGCCGCTTCTCCGAGAGGGAACGTTTCGTGTCGGGAAAATTGAATGAGGCGGGGATCTCGACATTTTTTATCGACCTTCTCACCCGGGAAGAGGAGGAAACGGACCTCCTGACGCGGGAATACCGATTCAACATCCCGTTACTGGCGGAGAGACTGGCCTCAGCCTTGGAATGGGCGAAGAAGGGACACCGGACGAAGGAGCTTAGGATGGGTATGTTCGGGGGAAGCACGGGGGCTTCGGCTTGCCTTGTCGCTGCGGCGAAGGAGAGGTTGGGGGTTTCCGCGGTCGTATCCCGGGGAGGCCGGACGGACCTAGCCGACGAGGTTCTTCCCCAAGTCACCGCAGCCACGCTTTTAATCGTGGGGGGGAAGGATTCAGGAATCCTGGACATCAACCAACAATCCCTCGGCCTGTTGGGCTGCAAGAAAAAGAAGCTGGAGATCGTGGCGGGGGCCACCCACCTTTTTGAGGAACCGGGGGCGCTGGAGCGGGTGGCTTGGCTGGCCGAGCGCTGGTTCAAGGTCCACTTGTGATGTGGTTGAAAAAAACGGCAATCAAGGGGGGGATATGGATTACATCAGGACCTATGACGCGGGAAAGAGAAAGGCGGATGAGATGAAAAAGAAAACGGGAAAAAAAGGAAGAAGGCCGGGGAATAGAAAGAAGATCGCCTCTCCCCTGGGGGACCATTTCACCGGAGTGATCGCGTTGGAATTGGAGACGGGCGGGAACGGAACCGTCCCGGTTAAAAAAAGGAAATAACAAATCGTTTATTTTGCCTTGGAAGGCAGGCGGAGCGTTTTGCCCGCCACCATGAAAGCTCCCTTGCCGCGGTGGTGGAGGGTTTTGGGATTCTTGACCGAGGGATCCACCCAGGCCTGGATGACTTTCAGGACGAAAAAATTATATTTTTCGGCCAAACGGGAATCAACCAGGCTGCATTCCAAGCTCGCATAGCAATCCTCCAGGAGCGGGGCTTTCACTCTTTTTGCCGGCGATACGGCCAGTCTGAATTTTTTAAATTTATCCACGGCGCGACCCGAACAGTTTCCGCATCCCACGGTCTTTCCGGCCAGTTCCACGGTCGGGATATTGATGACGCATTCCCCCGATGACCTTAGGTTTCCGAAGGTCACGCTGCCTCCCCCGATGACACAGCCCACCAGGGGCGGTTCGAAATCCATCATGGTATGCCAGGACATGGCCATGACGTTGGGCCGGCCTTTCAAAACCGTCGTCACCAGAACGACGGGTCCAGGTTCCAATAACCGGTAAACTTTCGCTAGGGGGCAGCTTTTTTTCATGGTTAAAGGATAACCGCGCCCCAGGCCGAAATTTATGACCTGGCTCATAGGTTAATTTCACCCGGAGCAGGAAGATGAACGCGGGGTTTCGCAGGGCGGAAAAATTTGAAAGTAAATATTCCCTTCCCGGCGGTAAGCGGGGGCCCCGTCCTTCGACTCCCTTGGTTCTGAATCGCCATAAAAAAAACCTCAACTGGGGGAGCGTAATCGAGGCGGGGAGATGGGCAGGGCGATATGGGAACATCCGGACCTGGACAAAATCATGGACAAGGCCCGTCCCAAAGCGGAAGGGGAGCATTGAAGGGGAGTCAAAATATCAAAAAGGAGGGTGTCATGGCGAAAACGAAAATGGGAAAAAAAACTAGACCCTTGTTAAAGGAGGAGGATAGGCGTAAGGCTGTGGAGGAGGCCGCCTATTACCGCTGGCAGGGGCGTGGCGGGGAGCACGGCCGGGATTGGGATGATTGGATGGATGCGGAAGAGGAAGTGGCGCAAAATGTTTTTGACCGTGAGCCTGAGGATTGACCGAGGGGATCCTGGCGCCATAAACGGCGGTAGGTATTACGGTTAGGTTCCACGGGGTTTATGCCGGATTTTCCTGGTGTTCATCTAAACGAGACAGGAAAAGGGCATTGGGTAATTTCCGTAAAATCAAGTTAAACGTCGTTCCCTCGAACGGATCCAATACTATGGCAATCCGACCATGGCGGAGGGACCATGTTTTCAAGAACTGAAGGATTTTGAAGACTAAAACAACGAAAGATAAACCCTAATCAACAGGCCTGATTGGCATTGCAATTGCTTTAACAAAGGCAATCTTGGATGACAAAGGAGGTTTCTCATGTTGACGATGGCGAAAACCAAATGGTCAGGGTTTCCGGCGGTCAAAAAGAGCCCCCTTTCGAGCATTGAACTTTTCCGTCTGGTTCCTCCCTCCCTGCTCCTAAAAATGGATAAATATATTACCGAGAAAAGGTACGCGAAGCATTCCTCCATCTTCCTGGAGGACGACCGGGCTGATTTCGTATGGTTCGTCCTGGAAGGCCATGTCAAGGAAACCCACCATTCCCCCGACGGCCGCAGCCAAACCCTCAGTTTCGTCGGTCCCGGCGGTTTATTCGGGGTTTCGGCTTTTGACGGGGGCAAATATGGGTTTCATGGCATCGCCGAGACCGAGGCCGTCGTTCTGTCGGTTTCCATCCAATCCTTCCGCGGACTGATGGAAAAGGTCCCTGAACTGGCCAGGGCCGCCCTTTCCCAAGTCTCCCGTTTGCTTCGGCATGCCAAGGATATGCAGACCTTTTCCCAGGAATCCGCGGAAAAACGCCTCCTTCATGTGTTGGTGGAAATGTCTTCGGACTATGGTGCGACCATTCCCCTGACGAGGCGGGAAATCGCCGAGATGGCGGGAACCGCCGTTGAAACCTGTATCCGCGCCTTCAGCCGTCTGGAAACAGCCGGGTTCATCGCCTCCGTGCACGGGAAGTTGACGATCAAAGATATGGAAGGTTTGAAGGAACGGCTCGAGAATCTTTGAGCAGACTCGCGCCGACAAGGTTGGTTGAAGAAACCAGGGAGGGGGTTGTATGAAAGTCGAATGGAGGTTGGAAGGCAAACAGACCGTTCGAAAGCTGAATGCCGCCAAGGAAGGAAACGACCGCTCCGCGGTTAGGGTCCCTCCCGCCTCGTCCCGTTCCATAAACCCGCTCTTCCGGACGGCCCATTGTGTCCAAATATTTTTCAATCATTCCCCGCGATGGGGAGGTGTGAAATGAGCGCTTTTCAATTCCGCTTCTGGAAAAAAATGATCCGGCTGATCCAGGATTTTTATGATGGAAAGATTCTTTTCCACCCCATGGTGAAGGAATTGCTGAAGGACCTGGAACTGGCCAAGCTGGAGGATAAGGACCTGGTCCGGAAATGGTACGATTATTTCTACCCGCTGGAGGAAGCCGATTCGGAGGCTTGGTACGAGATGAAGGATATTGATTTTGACTCGATCAAGCCCAATCTCCAAAAAATGATGGATTTCCTTTTGGAACAGGAGCAGCTTTTATCCCTTTCAACCCGCCGTCATCCCAGCCACCGTAAGTTGGACGCTGTCCAATATTAATATGGAGATCAAAAGAGGTGGAAATGTTTTTGGATGCGGGAACGAAAATAGAAATCTTTTTCGAAAAATGCCTGTTGTGGATGTTCGAGGGGGGAAAATCACCTTTCCGTCCGGATGACACCCCAAGGGAAAGGGTCCGGTCCCAGTCCGGCGCGGTTACTTTCAAAAACCGGCTGGAAAAATAATGTTATCTGATCCGGATCATAGTGGGATGGCGCCCAAGTCGTAAAATAAGGATCGAAAGGGATTCTTGACAGCACACCGTGAAGGTGCCAGCGGATTTGATCCGACGTGGTATGAAAAAGAATCTCCTTTCGTTGGCAACCCCGGGACTAGGTGTCATCCCCCGGGGTTTTTTGTTGTTGGGGAAAAAACTCCGTTCCATCTGACTTGGATCATAAGATCGGAAGGGCGCCGGCCTTAGGATGGTGCCAACGGGCCGAATCGGGAGCCCTCATCAAAAAGGAGGATGGAATGAAAAAAATAAAGGCAAAAGCCAAGAAAGTCTACAAAACCTGCGCCGGATGCGGCACCAAGGTTTTGAAAAGCAAGGGACTCATGTCGGGCGGCAAGTTCTATTGCTGCGGCGACTGTAAATAGGCGGCCAGGTCAGGTTCAGGGGAGGGGGTCCCATGAATATCCTCTTGTGGATACTGCAGGCCCTGCTGGCCGTTCTATTTTTTGCGGCCGGCTATGTCAAGCTGTTCGAACCCCAAAGGCTTAAAGCCCAAGGGTTGGGGGACGTGGGGCTCCTTTTTTTCGTCGGCGGGAGCGAGATATTAGGGTCCTGGGGGCTTGTCCTTCCCGCGGCCTTCCGGATATTCCCCTGGCTGACGCCCCTGGCGGCCTTGGGAATTTCCGCCATCATGGTCCTGGCCGCGCGGTTCCGCCTGAAGCGCCGGGAATCGGGAGCCGCCGCCCTCACGATGGTCCTCATGTCCTTGTCGCTTTTCGTGGCTTATGGCCGGTTTTTTCTTTCGCCCTTGTCTTAGAGGTGTCCCTTGGGAACCAACCAGAAAATCGCCGAAATCTTCAACGCCATGGGTGATATCCTCGAAATCGAGGACGTACCTTGGAAACCCCGCGCCTACCATACGGCCGCCAGGTCCCTTGCGGAGCTAGCCGTTGATGTCCGGTCTTTATATAAGAGGGGAGGCCTCGAAAGCCTTGAGAAAATCTCCGGTATTGGGGAAGGTTTGGGCCGGAAGATCGTTGAGTATTTAAATTATGGCAAAATATTCGAATATGAAAGGCTGAAAAAATCCCTTCCCAAGGGTATGGAGGAACTCCTGACAGTCCCGGGCCTCGGCCCTTACCGGGTGGAGAACCTCTTCCACCACGGCATCCATTCACCGGCGGACCTCAAGGACGCCGTCCGGGAACACAAAGTCGCGGGCCTGCCCGGATTCGGCGCCAAGAGCGAAGAAGTGATCGGACAAAGCCTGGGCCTCCCAAAACCCCATGGAGACCGTAAATCCCGGGGAAAAGTCCTTCCCGCGGCGAACAAGGTCCTCCAGTACCTCAAGCGCTTGAAGGAAGTGGAGCGTGTCGAGCTGGTCGGCTCCCTCCGGCGGAAAGAAAAGACCGTGGGCGATATCGACTTGTTGGCCGTCACGGGCAAGCCCCAGGCGGTTATGGAGGCCTTCCGGGCGATGCCGGACATCGGAAAAGTGGTGCTCCAGGGCCCTAAAAAATCCGAAGTGCGGTTGAAAAACGGGCTCCAGGTGGACTTCAGGGTTTTTCAACCGGAAAGCTTCGGGGCGGCCATGATCTATTTCACCGGCAACAAGCAGCACAATATCGAGCTCCGGAAAATCGCCCTCCGGAAGGGCTGGAAACTCAATGAGTACGGCCTTTTCGACCGGAAGGGCAAGTTTTTGGCGGGCGAAACGGAAGAGGGGATCTATAGGGAGCTTGGGTTTAAGCTTATTCCTCCCGAGAAGAGGAAAAACGAGGGGGAATTGGAACACTATCGGCGATAACTTCGAGAAAAGGGGATGGAAAAATTGCTGAACTGGCTGCAGTCCCTACTCGCCCATTACGGTTACCTGGCTGTTTTCGCGGCGCTCTTCATCAACAACTTGGGGATTCCCTTTCCCGGGACGACGATGCTCCTGGGGGCGGGCCTTCTGGCGGGCGAGGGAATCCTCTCCCTCCCTTGGACGGTCCTCGTCGCGACGTTAGCCTGTTTCCTGGGAAGCAACGGCGGCTATTGGCTTGGGCGGCGTTATGGGGAGAACCTTCTGGAAAAAATCCATTGGCTCCGTCTCACCCACCGGCGGATCAAGCATTTGGAGAAGTTTTTTAAGAGGTACGGGGCCAAGGGTGTTTTTTTCGCCCGCTTCGTGGCGCTGCTCCATCCCCTCATTGGCTTAATGGCTGGCACGGGCAAAACACCGGGGGGCCCCTTTCTCATTTACAACCTGGCCGGCTCGGCGGTCTATGCCCTCTTATATGCCTCGGCCGGGGACGTCTTCGGATCCCGGTGGGGCCTTCACGGCATTTGGACGGTTCACATCACCCTCTATGGGGTTCTCCTGCTGGCCGTAGCCGCCTTACTGGTGTTTTTTTGGCGCTATTCCATTCACAGCTTTTTCGGTTATGTTTACTTTAAAAAAAGGTAGGCGCTACTTTTTCTTGAACTTGGCCCCATGGGGCCGGGCCTTGAGCAGGGGCTCGATTTTGGAAAATTCCTCCAGGGAAACCTGGTGGGGCTCCCCTCCGGTCATTTCGATCAGGCAGATCTTCTCTTCCGGAGCGAAGGAAAAGGCCCCGACCTGTTCCAGGTTGAGCCACAAATCCTTGTTGTCGATGGTTCGGACGCGGATAAAGGACATCATTCCCTCCCGGATAGTCGAATCCCGGTTCGTTATTTTTTTTGAAGAGCGTGCTGCGGCAGTTTTGGCAATAGTTTTTTCTCCAACAAGGCCGCGACTTTCTTTTTTTCCTCATCGTTCAAGTGCAGTTGAAGCAAGGGAAACAAGTTGTCTTCCTCGAAACGGATGTGGGTTTCTAAACCCTCGGCGAAGAGGAGCAGGGAGTCGATGGAATTTTCCTTGAAAAGGGACCGAAGCTTTTGGTGGTCCGACCTCATCCTTTGGGACGCGGGATTTTGGCCCCCCGCGTGGCGGTCGAACAAGGCCATCATCGCCTCTTCCGCCTTGAAGTGGGGCTCCAGGCTGTTTTGAAAAAAGGACCTGGCTCCTTCGGACAGACCCTCCCAGGCTCCGTGGGCGCCGTCTCCCCGGATGCTTTCCATGCAGCGGCGGATCTCCTGGGCGGCTAATAAAGCCTCGTGATGCCCCGCCGTCAAAGGCCAGAGAAATTTTTCCCTTTTCATATCGCGCCTCCTGTCTTTCAGGTTAAAAGAATGCCGCCATCCACTACCAGCATGGAACCGGTCATGTAGTCGGCGGCGCTGGAGGCCAGGAATTGGACGACCTTGGCGATGTCCTCCGGCTGGCCCATCCGCCCGAGTGGGATCCGGTTGGTGAAGCCTTCCATCATTTTCCTCATCTGGGCTTCGGTCATGCCGCTGCCCCGCAGGGGTTTGGCCGTGCCTTCGGTGGCGATCGCGCCGGGAGCGATGGCGTTGACCAGGATGTTGTGGGGAGCCATTTCCACGGCGAAGTTCTTGGTGAAGCTCCAAACCGCGCCTTTGGAGGAATCGTAGGCCGCCAGGCCCACCATGGAGGGATGGAGGCTGTCGATGGAGGCGATGTTGATGATGCGGCCGCCCTTGCCCTGTTTCATCATCTGGAGGGCCGCGGTCTTGGACAGGAAAGCCAGGCCTTTTAAATTCACCGCGATGACCTTATCGAAGAGGGAAGGTTCCATCTTCAGCATGGGCACCTGGGGATAGATGCCGGCGTTGTTCACGAGGATGTCCAATTTCCCGAAATCACTGACGCAGGCCTTGACCGCCTTGGCCCAACCCTCCTCTTTGGAGATGTCCGCCACCAGGGTCCGCACCTTGCCATGCCGGAGCCGGTTCGGCACATCCTTCAACGCGGACTGGTTCGCGTCGGTCACCAACACCTCGGCGCCCGCTTCCACCAGCCTCTCGACAATCCCAAACCCGATCCCCAAGGCACCGCCCGTGACGATGGCCGCTTTTCCGGTGATATCAAAGATGCTTCTGGTTCCCATGGGTCGCCTCCATTCGTTTTTTCCAACAACCCTAGGATGCGCCGAAATGGATTTTTTGGTTATGACCCGAGTCATGTTACTTCTTAAGATTTTTTCCCGGTTTCGCCAGGAATGGTCGTAAAGCCGCCGGGATGTCCGTTCTGCATCCGCAATGCTTCAAATGGCCCTTGTGCCACTGAACCCTCTGTTTTACTGTGGGGTTTCTCGGCATTTTGTGGTTTTGATGCCAGGCTCTGTTTATTTTTTTCATGGCGGCTCAGTCCCCGCTCCGGCGCCAAAGCCTCCCGGCCAGGGCGCCATTCACTAGGTCCAGGACCAGGGATTCCAGAGCCCAATACCATAAGAGGCGGAAGGGCAGGTTGATCAAAAGCATGAGGCTCAAGGTTTGCGCCAAGCCGCCCACCAAAAAGACGCCTGAGCCGAAGATCAATCCCTTGGATACCGGTCCCCGTCCCGGGATCCATTCTTTGGACATCCTGAAAAGGGCAAGGAAAATCACCCACCCCAACAGGCTGAACAAAAAGGAATAGGCAAAAAAGGAAACTGGCGGGGGTCCCGCACCAGGCATCATGATCTTGCTCCACACCTGGAAATATTGGGGGTCCTTGTAATAATCCATTGTTAAAACGGCTCCCGCCGAATGGATGATTTGGGAGATCACGGACATCCCCAACACCGTTAAAATGAATTTTCCCAACACCCGTTTTTTAGTCATGGACCCTCTTTTCGCATTGTTCATTGCCCCGAGATTATTTAAGAGCAAGTTCCGGAATATGCCTATGATTCCCGTCATAAGTCCGGAAGCCGGTTTGTTTTTTTACCCTGATAATTTTGATACAGTAGTGCCCATGCATTCGCTTCCGCGTATCTCCTTTTTCCTGACCGTCGTTTGGTCCGTCCTTTTTGGACTCCATTTCTACATTTGGGCGCGCCTCATCCGGGATATGGGTGTATTAGAGCCGTGGAAAACCAGGCTCACCCTCCTCTTAATCACCTTAGGAATTTTGATTCCTTCCGGGCTTATTCTCACCCGGTTCGCTCCGCGGGTACTTCTCGCGCCGGTCATGTGGGTCATTTATACCTGGCTTGGCATGGCTTTTTTCCTCAATGTCCTTTTGGCGGTGACGGACCTGGCCAAGTATTTGGCCGTCATCCTGCCGGTCGGCCTCAGGGACAGGCCCGTGGATCCCGAGAGACGCCTTTTCCTGGCCCAACTGGCGGGCGGTATCGTCCTTTTTTCCAATTTTGGAATTTCCTTGGCGGGGCTCATCGGAGCCACAGCCTCCGCGGTCCAGGTCAAAAAGGTGAAAGTGGGCTTGCGAAACCTCCCGGCCGAGCTGGAGGGTTATCGGATCGCCCAGATCAGCGACCTCCATGTGGGGCCCACTATCGGTCATGATTTTATGGAAACCATTGTTTCAAAAGTGAACGAACTCGCTCCAGACCTGGTAGCGATCACCGGTGACTTGGTGGACGGCACTCTTGAACAACTCCGGAAGCATACGGACCCCCTCAGGGATTTACGCGCGGATGACGGGGTCTTTTTCGTGACCGGCAACCACGAGTATTACGTGGGCGACGTGGACGAATGGATGGACTATCTAAGGGACATGGGTATAAGGGTCATGCGTAATGAGCGCGTCACCATCCAAAAGGGGTTCGAACTTGCGGGGACCGACGACATTTCCGCCAGGGGCGGGGATCACGGCCAAAATATCCCGAAAGCCCTGGAGGGGCGGAATAAAAATATACCAGTGGTATTGATGGCCCACCAGCCACGTTCCTTTAAGGAAGCCAAGTCCCTGGGGGTGGACCTCCAGCTTTCCGGCCATACCCACGGCGGACAAATTTTTCCTTTTCACTATGTGGTCGCGCTTTTCGAACCTTACTTGGCGGGGTTGTATCAGAAGGGTAACTCCCAACTTTACGTCAGCCGAGGCACCGGCTATTGGGGGCCTCCCATGAGGCTGGGGGCCCCGGCGGAGATCACGGAAATCACCTTAAGCCGGGGTTAAGGTAAAGGTGCGACCCTTATTTACGACTGGGACCCGTTTCCTTTCCCCTCCAATGTCCCTAAGTTAGATTCGAAGAAAAATTAAATGAGTCGGTTGCGGAGTTCTGATCAAGCCCGTTATTCGAGCCGGATCCTTTTCGTGCCTCCAGCCTTCTGAAAAGGATCCCTGCATGAGCACCAAACCCCAACGCTGTTTATTCGTTTATCCCCGATTCACTTCCCAGTCCTTTTGGAATTTCCGCGACGCCTGCGACCTGGTCGGGGCGAAATATCCCGAAGCGCCCTTGGGACTGATCACCGTGGCGGCCATGCTGCCGAACGGATGGGAAGCAAGATTGAACGACTTGAACGTCGGGGACCTGAATCCCAAGGACGTTGAATGGGCCGACTTGGTTTTCATCGGCGGCCAGATATTCCAGCAGAAAGAGCACCTGAGGCTGATAGACCATTTCCGCGGTTTGGGTAAAACCACCGTGGTCGGCGGACCCGACGCCACCTCCAGCCCGCACCTCTACGACGGGGCCAGCCACTTGATCCTGGGCGAGGCGGAAGTGACCTTGCCCGAATTCCTGGCGGATTTTGAAAAAGGAGAGGCCAGGCACCGATACGATCCAGGGGATCGGAAGGCCGAGATGAAATCATCCCCCACGCCCCGGTTCGACCTTTTGAAATTCTCGAATTACCTCAACTTAAGCATTCAATGGAACCGCGGCTGCCCCTTCATGTGCGAGTTTTGCGACATCATCGAGCTTTTCGGGCGCGTGCCACGCGGCAAGACCGTGGAACAGCTGCAAACCGAGCTCCAGAGGATCTATGACCTGGGCTACCGGGGCCAGGTGGGCATCGTGGACGACAATTTCATTGGCAACAAGAAGGCCGTTAAGACCCTGCTGCCGGCCCTGATCGAATGGCAGAAGCAACACGATTGGCCCTTTGACTTCAGCACCGAGGCCTCCATGAACCTGGCCGACGACGAGGATTTGATGGGCCTGATGGAGGAGGCGGGATTCACCTGGCTCTTCACCGGCATCGAGACCCCGGACGTGGCCACCCTGCTCTTGACCCAAAAACGCCAGAACACCCACCGTTCCATCGCCGAAAGCATCCACAAGGTCAATCGCCACGGCATGATCGTGATGGCGGGCTACATCGTGGGGTTCGACGGGGAATCGGGGGATGTCGCCCAAAGGCTCCTGGACAACATTGAGGACACCCATATCGCCGTCAACATGGTGGGGCTCCTGATGGCCGTTCCCAATACCCAATTAACCAAACGGCTCAAAAAAGAAGGCCGCCTGGACGAGGGATTCGAAACCCCCATGGATTCCGCCGGCGACCAGTGCGTCAGCGGATTGAATTTCACCACCACCAGGCCCAGGTTGGACATCCTCCGGGACTACGGCCGCGTGGTGAGGGAAATCTTGACCCCCCTGAAATATTTCGGCCGGGTCCTGCGGAGTTCCCTGATGCTCAACGCCTCCAAAAGGCGCCAGCATTTCAACCCCTGGAACCTTTTCAAGGATCTGCAGGCCCTGTTCAAGCTTTCCACGAGGATGATGGCCAGGCTATCCACCGGTTATTACTACTGGAAAACGCTAGGCCTTACCCTCCTCAAAAACCCGAGAGCCTTCCGGGACGCGCTGTCGCTGATGGCCCTCTACCTCCATTTCCAGAAATTCAGGGATGTCATCCTGGACCGGTTGACGATGGACATCGACAAGCTGGAAAGGGAAGGGGACCCGAGGGTCCGGACAGCGGTGACAGCATGAGATCCATCAACAGAAAGGGCGTCCATCTTGGCGGAAGCGGCCGGATTCAATTCCATTCCCGCTTCCTCCTGTTGTTCGGACTCATCGCCGGGATCGGATCCATTCAACCGATTTTGGCGGGAGAAGTGGAATCTTCCCAACCCGACTATTCCGCCGCCAAGGAAAATTTGGCGGCCTTTATCCGAAAGGAAATGTCCGAGGACCACGTGAAGGGTTTGAGCCTGGCCCTGGTGGACGGTGATGAAGTCGTCTGGAGGGAGGGATTTGGAGTTTCGGACGAGATCAACAAAACCCCCGCGACGGCGGACACTCTCTATAGGGTGGATTCGGTTTCGAAAATCCTGACGGCCCTGGAAATCATGAGGCTCGCCGGAAAAGGCAAAATCGGGTTGGACGATCCCTTGGCCCGTTTGCTGCCGGGTTTTTCCATCCATAACCGGTTCCGCCGGTCGAAAAAAATCACCATCCGCTCCCTGCTGGCGCACCACTCGGGCCTACCGACGGCCTATCACCAGGGCATGTGGGTGGAAAAGTCCGAAAGCCTCGCGGGTCTGGTGGAGGATTTGAAGCAGGACTATTTGGTGTCCCCGCCCCAAAGCTTTTATAAATACTCCGACCTGGACTACAGTCTTTTGGGACGAATCATCGAACTCCTGGATCACCGCCGCTTTGCCGAAGCCATGGGGAAAAATATATTGAAACCCTTGGGAATGGAGTCCTCCACGTTCGACCTGAATCCGGGGGTCCGCGAAAGAATGGCCAAGGGTTACCGGGAGGGGAAAGAAACCCCTCCCCTTTACCTCCGGGACAGCCCGGCCGGGGGGATGGTCTCCTCCGCCGACGACATGGCCCGTCTTATCCGCTTTATCTTTACCGGGAAACCGTCCCTGGTGGGTTCGGGCACCTTGAATTCCATGTTTCGGGAGCAATATTCCGGGCTGCCGCTGGATTTTGGGCATCACATGGGACTGGGTTGGATGTTAAACGGCTTAGGAATGAACGATTCCAATAGCCTAGCCTGGCATGATGGGGACTATGGCCCTTTCTTCTGCCGTGTCGCCCTGCTGACCAAGGAAAAACTGGGGGTGGTCGTTCTTTCCAACACCTCGGAAGCGCGTGAGATGGGCGGGGAAATCGCCTTGCGGGCCTTGAAATTGATGAGGGAAGCCAAATTCGGCGTCCCGGCGGACCTCGCAAAACCAAAGACGGTCATGCCGGCGTTGGTGGATATACCGGAGGAAAAAATCAACCAATACATCGGCTTCTACTCGGGGGTCGGCAAGGCCGCTGAAATTTCCAAGGGTGGTACCCACCTCCGGGCGGATTTGATGGGGCACCAATTCGATTTAGTTCCCACCACGGAAAACAAGTTCATCCCTAGGATCATGATTCTCTTTTTTCCGATTCACATTCCCCAATATGGCGTTGAATTCGCGACCGTCGCGGGGAAAGATGTGGCGATCCTGAGCGGTTTGGGCGATCCCGTTGTTTTTGAGAAGATCCGGCCGGTTCCCATTCCCAGGGGTTGGGAGGAGTGTTTGGGCCGCTATCGGCTGGATAATCCCGATGGAGAAACCGAATTCAAGGACATGAGCCTGGAGGACCGGGGAGGCCTCTTGACGGTGAAGGCCAAGATCACGAGTAAAATTTTCAGCGTCACGAACACGGATTATTTGATCACCTTGGAATCCATCTCCGATAGGGACGCCATCATCTCGGGCCTTTTTTACCCGGACGGGGATACGGTCCACTCCAGCCGGGAGGGCGGGAAAATCCGGCTTTATTACGCGGGACTTCGTTTCACGCGGATCGAGGACCCGTTCCATCGGACCGATAACAAACTGGCGGCGAAATAAGTTGGGGAAAATAGGCGGTGATGAGGGCTTAAGCCGGAACAATATTTAAGACCACGGAGCCCCGGATCTTCCCCCTTCTTAAATCCTCCAAAGCTTGGTTGGCATCTTCCAAGGGATAGGCGTTCACCCTTGTTTTCAACCGGATCCGGCCGGCAAGGCCGAGAAACTCCTCGCCGTCCTGCCTCGTCAGATTGGCCACTGATCTTAAGATTCTTTCGCCCCAGAGAAGGGAATAGGGGAAGGAAGGTATGTCGCTCATGTGGATTCCCGCGCAGACGACCACGCCTCCCTTACCCACCGCTTGAAGGGCCAATGGCACATGGGCACCGACGGGAGCGAAAAGGATGGCTGAATCCAAAGGGCAGGGAGGCTTTTCGCCGGCTGCCCCGGCCCAAACCGCTCCCCTTTCCCTGGCGAAGGCCTGGGATTCGACGTCGCCGTCCCGGGTGAAGGCATAAATTTCCCGGCCCTGACTCAGGGCTACTTGGGCCAGTAAATGCGCCGAAGATCCGAAACCATAAAAACCAACCCGCTTGCCCTTGCCGGCCATTCGAAGGGCACGCCAACCGATCAGGCCGGCGCAAAGCAGGGGAGCCGCTTCCAAATCCGAATAACCCATCGGCAGGTGGAAGGCGAATCCCTCCTCGGCCAGGCAATATTCGGCGAAGCCTCCATCCAAATGGTAGCCGGTGTAGCTGGCTTGATCACAGAGGTTTTCCCGGCGCGAAAGGCAGAAGCCGCAGATCCCGCAGCTTTTTCCCAGCCAGGCGACGCCGACCCGGTCGCCGGCCTTAAAATGTTTAACTTCCGATCCCAGGGATTCGACCATCCCCGCCACTTGGTGCCCGGGAACCAAGGGCAATTTGGGTTCCTTCAATTCACCCTCCACAATATGAAGGTCCGTCCGGCAGACTCCGCAGGCCCGGACTTTGATCAACAACTGGTGCTTTCCGGGATTGGGCTTTTCCAGCAAACTTAGGACTAAGGACCGCCCCGGCCCCGTGAGCACCATGGCCTTCATAAGGGCTTTCTTCCGGTTTTTTTTATGGGGGGGGATCAGTGGAAGGGATCGCATTTCAAGCCAGCTTCCCCGGGATTAACCCGGATGTTTCAGGGTTTTGAGAAAATTCCCGAGAACGCCGACACTCAGCAGGATGACTAACCCAAAAAAACCGGCGGGACCCGGGTTCCCCCCGACGCCCAGGCGGTTCATCGCCAGCATCATGCCGACGATCGCCAGACCCATGACGATGGAGAAAACCATCATGGCGGGGAAGAAAAGGTATCCCCAAGCTTTTTTCTTCCAGAGTTGGATGGAGGCGATGAACATGGCCGGAAGAACGATAGAGAGGTCCAGCACATGGACCGGATTGGTGAAGAGCCCCGCCACGGAAAGGCTTTTGGGGGCCGTTCCGGACCAAACCGCCGGCAGATCCTCGGACAGCCAAAGAAGGTAGAAAACCCCCGTCAGGGCCATGCAATAGACCGAGGGAAGCATCGTGGGAACGGAAGTGTCGAACCAGGATTTTACTTTGTCCCCTGGGAGCTCCCCGGCCACCAGGGCCAGGCCGTAAAAGGAGAAACCCAGGGCCGCGCAATAGGCGAAGAAGAGCCGGTTGAAATGGACGCAAAAACCGTAAAGGATATAGGAATAAATCGAGTAAATGAAAATTCCCGCCAGCATCAGCAAAAATATTTTCCGGCCTTTCACGGCGAAATAGGCCGAAGCCAGCAGGAGGGGCACCACGATTATCAAGTTAACCGCGTCCTGGCCCATGCCCTGGGCGGCCCAGGCGGGTGTTTCCTTGGAATAGGTCCCGGTGAGGAACAACCCGCCCCAACTGGAGATTCCCATGGCCAAGGCCAATAGGATAGAGAGGAGGGCGATTTTTCGAAGGCCCGATTGGTTTAACATGGGCGCCTCCTATTCGGGTTTTGAATTCCGGAAAGCGTAGGCCTTCTGGAGGGACAGGACATATTGCGCCAAGGACCGGATCTCGGAAGGTGAAAACCGTTGACGGTGTTGGGGCATTTTGCCGTGTCCGTCCGCGATCCGCCGCTCCAAATAGGGAAGGGCTTTTCGCGCGACCGCCTCACGGGTCAAGTCCAACAGGGAGGGATCCACCTTCAGGGTTTTGGCCGCTGACAAGGAACCCTGGGCGTTGTATCCATGGCACCGCAGACAGTTGGCTTGGAAAAGTTTTTGACCGGAGGAAACGGCCCCAAAGGAACTATCCATGAGGGACAACAATGACAAGACAACAAGGAACGATAACCCGTAACTCACAGGCGGAATTAGGCGCTTCATAGGACCTCCTTGAATGGCCGAAAATGGGGATCCCGGACCCCGGCAGCCCCGGGGCCGGGACTGAACCCCTCACCCGACCTTGATTTCCACTGTTTTTTCCTTCGTTGCCTCGCTCTTGGGAACCACCACGGATAAAACCCCGTCCTTGAAACTGGCTTCCACCTTGTCGGCATTAATACCGTCCGGCAGGACAAAACTCCGTTGGAAGGAACCGTAATAGCTTTCGATCCGGTGGTATTTTTTGTCCTCGGTCTTTTTTTCCTCTTTTTTCTCGCCCGAGAGGACCAGGACGTTCTTGTTCACTGAAATCTTGATGTCCTCCTTATTCATCCCCGGAATCTCGGCGCGGATATCGTATTTCTGGGGCGACTCGGAGATGTCCACCTTCGGGAACAGTTCCCCCACGGGCCGGGCCGGTAAATCCCATTCCTTGGGAAAGTCCATGAAACTGTCGAAGAGCTGGCGGATGCTCCGGTCGAAACCGAAAGGCCCCAGAATATCCTTGTTGCCGTTGGGTTTGTATTTCGTAATCTCCATAAAACACCTCCTTCAAAAATGGCGCTGCTTGGCTCATTTATAAAACTTTCGCCGATAAAGTTTTATGACCCTGGTCAGTGAAAGTTTTTTCCTGAAAAAATCCGAAGATTTATGAAGGGTGGACAACGTTTTGGCGTCTTCTTTGAATCACCCAACCCGCCATGGAACTGGACAGGAGATAAAGGATGTCGGGAATAATGAACCAGAACCATAAGGTGGAGGGGGGGATATTTTGGACCTGG
>CAZUXW010000001.1:116823-136175 GCA_964624625.1 uncultured bacterium | reverse complement strand
TCACGGGCCGCTCCCGGAACATTCCCTTCGTTTTTTTGGCGGCGATCCATCCGGACTTGCAGATGAACGTACTGAAACAAATGCTCAAACCCAAGTTCGTGGTGTTGGATACCAGGGACCTTTGGATCAACATTACGAAGCCTTCTTTGCTAAAAGTCCTCCGGAAAACCGACTTGGCCGTGGTCAACGACCAGGAAATCCGGCTATTAACCGGCGAAATGCATCTGCTCAAGGGGGCGAGAGCCCTCCAGAAGCTGGGGCCCAAGATTGTCATCGTCAAGAAGGGGGAGCATGGCGCCATGATGTTCGGGCCGGGCTGGACCTTCCTGTCGCCGGCGGTGCCGCTGGACTATGTGGTGGATCCGACCGGCGCCGGGGACACCTTCGCCGGGGCCTTTATCGGCTACTTGGCCAAGTATGGAAAGGTCAATGAACAGCTCTTGAAACAAGCGGTCATCGCGGGCAACCTAGTGGCTTCCTTTACGGTCCAAGGCTTCGGGACCAAGGCCATCGGGGCCTTGAACAAAGCCAAGTTGAAAAAAAGGGCCGTCGAGTATCACAAGTTCGCCAGCGTCCCGAAAGTGAAGATATAAAACAAGACTCGCCACGAAGCCACGAAGAGAGATTTGGAAAAGGAATGGATTTCTTCGTGACTTCGTGCCTTCGTGGTAAAAATGTTTTTGGAGTTTTAAATGCCAATTCAAACTGAATCGAACCTCATCAAAAAATTTCCGCCCTATCTTTTCGCGCGCCTCAACGCCGAAAAATTGGCGGCCAGGCATAAGGGCGGGGATGTCATTGATTTCGGCATGGGAAATCCCGACAACCCGACTCCCCAGCCCGTCGTGGACAAGCTCATTGAGGTCGTTCGGGACAAAAAATCCCACCGCTATTCCACCTCCAAGGGCATTCCGGCCTTCCTGAAGGCCGTGTCCCGCTGGTATGAGCGCAAGTATGACGTTTCCATCGACGCGAAGACCGAGGCCGTTTCCGTGATCGGATCCAAGGAAGGCCTGGCCCATTTGGGCCTGGCCGTCATCAACCGTGGCGACAAAGTACTCACGCCCACGCCCACCTATCCGATCCACCATTACAGCGTGATCATCGCGGGCGGAACCTTGGTTCCCATCTCCATCCTGGAAGGCCCGGAGGCCTTTTTACGGAACCTCAGCAAGGCTTTCGCGAAGGCCCGGCCTAAACCCAAGATGCTCATCATCAATTTTCCCCACAACCCCACCACCGTTTGCGTGGAGGCGGAGTTTTTCAAGGAAATCGTCAAGTGGGCCAAGAAAAACCAGGTCCTGGTGGTGCATGACCTGGCTTACGCCGACATCGTCTTTGACGGCTACAAGTCCCCAAGCTTTTTGGCGACGAAGGGCGCGAAGGACGTGGGGGTGGAAATGTTCACCCTGTCCAAATCCTACAACATGGCCGGCTGGCGGGTGGGATTCGCCGCCGGGAACCCCAAGATCATCGGCTCCCTGGCGAAGATCAAAAGCTACATGGATTACGGAATCTTCACGCCGATCCAGGTCGCGGCCATCACCGCCCTCGACAGCCCGGATGAGAATCTGCGTAAATTGGCGGCGGTTTATCAGGAGCGCCGGAACATCATGGCCGACGGGATGAACGCCATGGGCTGGCCCGTGGAAAAACCCCGCGCCGCCATGTATCTTTGGGCCAAGATTCCCCAGCGCTACGCCAAGATGAGCTCCATGGACTTCGCCATGATGCTCTTGAAGGAAGCGGCGGTCGCCATTTCGCCGGGCTCGGGGTTCGGGGCGATGGGCGAGGGCTACGTGAGGATGGCCCTGGTGGAAAACAAGGACCGCATCCGCCAGGCCTTGAGGAATATCAAGAAGTTGTTTTAAATCAACCGGCAGCCGTCAGCTTTTGGCGGCCGGCTTTTGGAAAAAATTCAATCTTGGCTGACGGCAGACCGCCGGAGGCCGAAACCCGGAGTTTCAAATGGACATCGCCGAACGGATGAAACAAATAGCCCCTTCGATGACGCTAGCCATCGACGCGAAGGCGAAAAAACTGAAGGAAGAGGGCCAGGACATCCTGAACTTCGGCGCCGGGGAACCGGATTTCAACACCCCCCAGGTCATCTGCGACGCGGCCAAAAAAGCCATCGATGAGGGACACCATAAATACACGCCAGCCGCGGGAACGGTGGAATTGCGGACGGCCATCGGACAATACCTGGATCGGGAATACAAGGTTCAATACAAACCGGGCGAAATCGTGGTTTCGGGCGGAGCCAAGCATTCCCTCTATAACGCCTTTTTAGCCCTGGTCAATCCGGGGGACGAGGTCCTGATTCCGTCGCCCTATTGGGTGAGCTACCCGGAACAGGTCAAGTTCGCCGGGGGCATTCCGGTGTTCGTGGAATGTTCCGAGGCGGACGAGTTCAAATTAACGCCGGAAGTCCTGAAGGCGAAGATCACGCCCAAGACGAAGGTTCTTATCCTCAACTCCCCCAGCAATCCGACCGGCGCGGTGGTTTCCCGCAAGGCCATGGAAGGGATCGCCGAACTGGTGTTGAAGCATAAAATTTGGGTCATTTCCGATGAAATTTACGCCAAACTCATCTACGGGGAGGAGCATGTCTGCTTCCCGTCCATTAATAAGGAACTGATGGCGCAAACGATCCTGGTCAACGGCATGTCCAAGGCCTATGCCATGACGGGATGGCGTTTAGGTTACGCGGCTGGCCCGGCGAACGTCATGAAAGTGATCGGTGATTTCCAGAGCCATTCCACTTCCAACGCGACTTCCATCGTCCAAAAGGCTGGTATCGCCGCCCTGGCTATTCCTGATTCGGAAATCGTGAAAATGGTGTCCGTGTTCCAAAAGCGCCGGGACATCATCGTGGAAGGCTTGAACGCGATTCCCGGCATCAAGTGCCTGAAGCCGGCCGGGGCCTTCTATGTTTTCCCTAATGTAAATGGTCTTTTCAAGCCTGGCCGTTCCAATTCATTGGAACTCTCCGAATATCTCCTGGACAAGGCCAAGGTAGCCTTGACGCCCGGCATTGCCTTTGGAGCGGAGGGTTATATGCGCCTTTCCTACGCGACCAGCGAGAAAGTTATTTTAGAAGGGCTGAAGCGCATCCGGGAGGCGGTTTAACGGGCCTGTCACAAGTCTTTTTGTTGAAACCGCCTTTGTTTTTCGATAATCTATAGCTCCTTCAACAAAACGCCCCGGACCCTATGGGCCCCGGGGCGTTTTGTTATATGAGGCCTTTTAACCTTGGAGAAAACCATGTCAGAAACCCAGAAATCCATAATCCAAATCGGCATGATCGGCTTCGGCAACGTGGGGCAGGGCGTTTACCGCCTGCTGGAAAAAAACCGGTCCCTCATCGAGTCCAAGGTTGGCGCCCAGATGCGCATTAAGAGAATCGTGGTGAAGGAGCTGGCCAAACAGCGCGAAACCAACGTGCCCGAGGGGATGCTTACGGATAAGTATGAGGACGTCCTCAATGATCCGGAAATTGACGTGGTGTTGGAGCTGATGGGCGGCTATGAGCCGGCCCGGACATACCTGCTGGAGGCCATGAAAAAAGGCAAGCACATCGTCACGGCCAACAAGGCCGTTCTCTCGGTCCATTGGGACGAGATCATTGAAACGGCCCGCCAACAAAAGGTGGATATTTATTTTGAGGCGGCCGTCTGCGGCGGCATCCCCGTGATCCAGGCCATCAACGACGGCCTGGCCGCCAATAACATCACTTCCATTTACGGCATCGTCAACGGCACGACCAATTTTATCCTGCAGAAAATGACCGAGGAGAAGAAGTCCTTCAAGGAAGCGCTCCAGATGGCCCAGAAGAAGGGCCTGGCGGAAGCCGACCCCACCTTGGACATCAACGGAATGGACACGGCCCATAAGCTGGCCATCCTGGCCTCCCTGGCTTTTTCCAAGAGGGTCCGGGTGGAGGACATCCACGTGGAGGGCATCGAGAGGATCACCGTCCAGGACATTGAGTTCGCGAAGGAAGAATTCGGAAGGGTCGTCAAGCTCTTCGCCATCGCCGAGGTCGAGGGGGACGAATTGGAAGTCCGCGTCCATCCGACCCTGATTCCCCAGGAGCATCTTTTGGCCAAGGTCGACGGCGAGTACAACGGCGTTTTGGTCACGGGCGATTTCGTGGGAACCACCATGTATTACGGCCTGGGGGCCGGCAACAAGCCCACCGCCTCGGCCGTCATGAGCGACCTCATCTATGTCTGCCGCAGCGTCAGCGATAACGTCGCGGGTGAGATTTCCAACTGCTGGTTCCTGAACGACAACCCCCAGATCAAGGGCCTGAGGAAAATGGGCGACATCAAGTCGCGATATTACCTGAAGTTCACCGTGCTGGACCAGGTGGGGGTGTTGTCGGCCATCTCCCGGATCCTGGGCGAAAACCAAATATCCATCGCCTCGGTCATCCAAAAGGAACAAAAAAAGGGCGACAAGGTGCCGGTGGTGATCGTGACCTACGAGGCCTTGGAAAAAAACGTGCAGGAAGCCCTGAAAAAAATCAACGGCCTGCCCTTTGTTCAGGAAGAAACCCTCCTGATCCGCATGGACCGCGGCGAATGATGGAAAAATCAAATAATAACCACGAAGACACGAAGACGCGAAGGAAGGCTTTTATGATGAAAAAATCAAACTGCTTTTCTTCGTGCCTTCGTGGCTTCGTGGTGAAAAAGGATTAGGTTTTTATGGCTTACTGGCGGGGATTAATCGAGGAATACAGGCCCTACCTTCCGGTGACGGAAAAGACGCCCGTGGTCACCCTGAAAGAGGGCGATACGCCGCTCATTTTCGCCCCGCGAATCTCGGAAAAATTGGGCAACGGCCTCAAGATCTACTTGAAGTTCGAGGGGCTCAATCCGACAGGGTCCTTCAAGGACCGGGGAATGACCATGGCCATGTCCAAAGCCCTCGAGGAAGGGGCCAAGACCGTGGTTTGCGCCTCCACGGGAAATACCTCCGCCTCAGCCGCCGCTTACGCCGCCCACGCGGGACTCGCCTGCGCGGTTTTCCTGCCCCACGGCTCCATCGCCTTGGGCAAGCTGGCCCAGTCCATGATTTACGGCGCCAAGGTGATCGCCATCGAGGGAAGCTTTGACCAGGCCTTGACCCTGACCCGGGAACTGGCGGAAAAGTATCCGGTGACGATGGTGAATTCCAACAACCCCTACCGCATTGAGGGGCAAAAAACGGCGGCCTTTGAGATTGTGGACACGATCGGCGACGCGCCGGAGTACCACGCCATTCCCGTGGGCAATGCCGGCAATATCACCGCCTATTGGAAAGGCTACCAGGAATACCTGAAGAAGGGCAACTCGAAACAATTGCCGCGCATGTGCGGTTTCCAGGCGGCTGGCGCCGCCCCTATCGTGGAGAAGAGGATTATTGAAAACCCTAAAACCATCGCCACGGCTATTAAGATAGGCAATCCCTTTTCTTGGAAAGCCGCTGAGGCGGCGCGGGATGAGTCCGGCGGATTGATCGAGGCCGTCACCGACGAGGAGATTTTGGAGGCCTACGAGCTGATGGCGTCGCTGGAAGGCGTCTTCTGTGAGCCGGCTTCGGCCGCCTCCTTGGCGGGGGTAATCAAGAAAAACAAGCAAAACTATTTCCAGGCGGGGCAGAGGCGGGTCGTTTGTACCCTCACCGGTCACGGACTCAAGGACCCGGATACGGCGATCACCCGAAGCGTGAAGCCGACAGTTGTGAAGGCGGAAATGGGCGATATTTTGAAGGCGCTGAAGTTATAAGTTTTGAATTTTGAGTTTTTAATTCAAATTTCAAAATCAAGAATTTAAAATTCACCGAAGGTGGCGAAATGGCTTTAATCGTTCAAAAATTCGGCGGGTCCTCCGTGGCCGACGCTTCCAAAATGATGGAAGTGGCGCGCCGTATCGCCAAAACCAGGCGCAAGGGCCACCAAGTCGTGGTGGTGGTTTCGGCTCCGGGGGATACCACGGACGACCTGATCACGATGGCCCATAAAATTTCCGACAGCCCCAGCGAAAGGGAAATGGACGTGCTCCTGGCCACGGGAGAACAGCAGTCGATCGCCCTCCTGGCCCTCGCCATCCAGGCGGCGGGGTGCGATTCCATTTCCTTTACCGGCCCCCAGGTGGGCATCGTCACGGACAACGTGCACACCAAGGCCAGGATCGTGAGGGTGGGGGATTCCACCATCCGCAAAGCCCTCAACATGGGCAAGGTCGTGGTCGTGGCGGGGTTCCAAGGGATGAACCGCCAAAATGAGATCACCACCCTGGGCCGGGGCGGGAGCGATTTGACGGCGGTCGCCATCGCGGCGGCCCTCAAGGCGGATGTCTGCGAGTTTTACAAGGATGTGGACGGGGTTTTTACCGCCAATCCGGGAATGGTGAAGGACGCGAGGAAGCTTTCGGTGGTCAGTTATGATGAAATGCTGGAAATGGCCAGCGCCGGGGCCCAGGTGTTGAACGCCAGGTCGGTGGAGTTCGCGAAAAACTTCGGCATCAAGATTCATGTGAGGCCGACATTCAACGAGAAAGAAGGGACGATCGTTATGCCGGAAACTAAAGCCATGGAAAAGGTGGTCATCAGCGGGGTGACCTACAATAAAAACGAGGCCAAGGTCACGGTCCGGGGCGTTCCCGACCGGCCGGGGGTCGCCTCCATCCTCTTCTCTAAACTGGGGACGGCCGGCGTGAACGTGGATATGATCATCCAAAACATCGGGGAAAAGGGCCACTCGGACGTTTCCTTCACCGTGGACCGGAGCGAGCTGAAAAAAACCATGAAAGTGGTGAACGCGGCGGCCAAGACCTTGAAACCGGCCGGCGTGATTTCGGACGAAAACATCGCCAAGGTGTCGGTGGTCGGCGTCGGAATGCGCTCCCATTCGGGCGTCGCCGCGAAAATGTTCCAGGCCCTGGCCGAGGAAAAGGTGAATATCCAGATGATCTCGACCTCGGAAATCAAGATTTCAGTGGTCATCGACCAAAAGGACGTGGCCAAGGCGGTCTCGGCGATCCACAAGAAGTTCAAACTGGGGAAGAAATAGGTTTGAATTGCAATTGGTAATGAGGAATCCGTAATTAGGAATTTAAAATCCTAAACATCATTTGGGAAGTGTTGAAGTGGACAAAAAACTGGTTCTCTATGACGCCTTATTAAGGGAAGGTCCGCAAACCCAGGGAATTAACCTGTCGGTGAAGGACAAACTGCGCCTGGCGGAAGTCCTCGACAGCTTGGGACTCCATTATATTGAGGGCGGATGGCCGGGGGCCAATCCCAAGGACACGGCTTTTTTCCAGGAAGTCAGGAAGTTGAAACTGAAAGCCCGTCTTGCGGCTTTTGGCATGACCCGCCGCGTGGGGAATAAGGCCAACGAGGACGTGAACCTCCGCAACCTTCTCGGGGCCAAGACCCCGACGATCACCTTGGTCGGAAAGAGCTGGGATTTTCACGTCACGAAGGCGCTGGGCATCACGCTGGAACAAAACCTGGAAATCATCCACGACTCGGTGAAATTCCTCAAGTCCCGGGTGGATGAGGTGTTTTACGACGCCGAGCATTTTTTCGACGGCTACAAGGCGAATCCGGAATTTACATTAAGCTGCCTGGAAGCGGTATTGCAGGCCGGCGCCGACTGCCTGGTGCTGTGCGATACCAACGGCGGATCCCTGCCGGAGGATATCGAGGCGGTGGTGACGAGGGTCGGACAACGCTTTCCCGGGGCGTCCTTGGGAATCCATTGCCACAATGACAGCGACATGGCCGTCGCCAATAGCTTAGCCGCCGTGGAGGGCGGGGCGGTCCAAATCCAAGGCTGCGTCAACGGCTACGGCGAGAGGGTCGGCAACACCAACCTCACCTCCCTTATTCCAACCCTGGTTTTCAAAAAGAAGGCGTCCTTCGTCAGGCCCGTGAACTTGAAAAAACTCACCGAGGTTTCGCGTCAGGTCGACGAGATCCTGAATGTCACGCCCAGGACCAACGCTCCCTATGTCGGCAAAAGCGCCTTTACCCACAAGGGCGGCATGCATATTTCCGCCGTGCGCAAAGCCACCAGCACCTATGAGCACGTGGATCCCGAACAGATCGGCAACAGCCGGACGATCCTGGTGTCCGACCAATCGGGCCTTTCCTCGATCTTCCACAAGGGCGGCCAGCAAAAGTTCAAGTTCAAGGACAAGGAAGCGGCCAAGGCCATCATTGAAAACGTCAAGAAGATGGAAAGCGAAGGCTACCAATTCGAGGGGGCGGAAGCCTCCTTTGAGCTGCTGCTCAAAAAGGCCTTGGGCCAGCACCGCAACTTTTTCGACCTGGTCGGCTTCCGGGTCATTGTGGAAAACCGGGGCGACGGCAAATTGGTCTCCGAGGCGACCATCAAGCTGAAAGTCAACGGCGTCCTGGAAAACACCGTGGGGGAGGGGGATGGGCCCATCAACGCCCTCGACCAAGCCCTGCGGAAGGCCTTGACGAAATTTTATCCCTCGCTCCGGGACGTCCACCTGACGGACTTTAAGGTCCGAGTGCTGGACGCCAAGGAAGGCACCGCGGCGAAGGTTCGGGTTCTCATCGAGAGCCGGGACAACAAGGACAGCTGGGGCACGGTTGGAGTTTCGGAGAACATCATCGAGGCTTCCTGGGAAGCCCTGGTGGATTCCATCGAGTATAAATTGCTCAAGGATCGTTCCAAAAAAAGGTCCCCGAAACGAGCGGGCCGTTGAGGCAGGGGCCCATCGGCATTTTCGACTCGGGGCTCGGCGGTCTCACGGTCGTCAAGGCCATCCAAAGGGAATTGCCGAAGGAAAGACTCGTTTATTTCGGCGACACGGCCCGCATCCCTTACGGCACCAAGGGTCCTGACACCATCCGGCATTACGCCAGGCAAATCGTCCGGTTCCTCATCAAGCGCGAGAAGGTGAAGGCGGTGGTGGTGGCCTGCAACACTTCCTCGGCTTGGGCCCTGAAGGATATGCGCAGGGAATTCACCATTCCCATCCTGGGGGTCATCGAGCCCGGCGCTTTCGCCGCGGTGGAGGTAACCCGCAACGGAAGAATCGGGGTCATCGGAACCGAGGGAACCATCCAATCCGGCGCCTATCCGGAGGCGATCCATCATTTGATGCCGCAGGCCAAGGTGACCGTGAAGGCCTGCCCGCTCTTCGTGCCTCTGGTGGAGGAGGGTAAAATTTCCGGCCCCGTGACCGAGACCATCGCGAGGGAATATCTCCGGCCCCTTCTCCGGGCCGGCATTGACACCTTGTTGTTGGGTTGCACCCATTACCCCCTCTTGAAAAAAACCCTTTCGAAGGTGGCCGGCAAGAGGGTCAGGATCGTGGATTCGGCCGAGGAGACCGCCCGAAGCCTCCACCGCAACCTGGACATGCACGGCATTGAGCTTTCAGGCCACGGCGGGGGAACCTACTATGTGAGCGACCTTTCCCGCAAGTTTAAGGAACACGCCCAAAGGTTTTTAGGGAAGCACATCACGAAGGTTGAGAAGATTTTCATCGAGAAGTACTGAGAACGTCTAAAACAAGTCAAAGGCGGATTGAACCACCAAGACACCAAGGCACCAAGAAAAGCAAAAGGGGAGATTTGGCTAAAGACTTCAAAATTTTATATAGTTCGCTTTTCTTGGTGCCTTGGTGTCCTGGCGGTGAAAATGAGTCTTTCGGTGGTTCTAAAGCCTGTCATATTGACATTAAGGCACTAGACTCTACAATTAAATGAGTTCGGAGGCGTCCCATAAAAATATCCATTCCAGCCCTTTCTTTACTATTGATGCTCTTTTTCGTTCCCCTGGTTTGGGCCAAAGGCGATGTCGCCGCGGGACCGACCAACTATGAGATGGTGGAGGCCCCGACGGCCTATACCCTGATGCACGGCGGCTACGACCTGGTCACGAAAATGTACGAGAACGGTGGGCTGTTCCTCCGGGCCAACGTGGGTTTCCAGGATTTTTTCATGTTTGGCTTCTCCGCCAACGCCACCAACGTCATCGGCAGCGGGACTATCCAAATCCAGACCCCCCGGTTGTTCCTGAAGTTCAAGATCCTCGACCAAAAAACGGCACCGGTCGCGGTGGCCTTGGCTTGGGATGACCGCGGTTACGGGACCGAGTCGGGCGGGAGATTCTATCCGGGATTGCAAAAGGGCTTTTACGGCGTGGTCAGCCATGAGTTCCCCCAATTGGGTTTTCTTCAGGTGCATGGGGGGGTCAACGCCGTCAGCTTTGATAATTTCAATTCCAGCCGCGACTTGGGGCTCTTTTCGGGCCTTTCCTTCGCCGTCGCCCCTCCCCTGGTCTTTAACCTGGAGGTGGATAAGGTCCTGACTTCTTTTTGGCAATTCAACGCCAACGTGGTTTTCAACGTGGATAATCCCCTGAGGGTGGGTGTGGACTTCAGGGACATCAACAATGGCGCGGCTTTTTCCCGAGTCGCTAAAGTCCAATACGTGGGCTTCTTTTAAACCACAACCGCCTCCAATCCCAGAACCGGAAAGTGACCCATGAAAAAATGGTTTGTGTTATTCCTATGGTTGGGATCCCTGGTTGGCTGTGGATCGAGGGACGGCGGCCTGGGTTTGATCCCGGCCGGGGACCGGATTCAAGCGCCGGAAATCCAAGCCGATTTCTTGAACCTTCCCGTTCCCGCTCCATCCCCCCAGGCTCCTCCCCAGGGGGGAAAGAAAAAAAACAAGGTCCCGCCCCTTCCCGCGCCAACCTTGCGGTTGGCCGACTTGAGGGGGAAGGTGGTGGTGCTGGATTTTTGGGCGACCTGGTGCGGGCCCTGCCGCATGGAGCTTCCCGGGTTAGTCAAGCTCCGCGCCGGCTACCGCTCCCGGGGCCTGGAAGTCGTCGGATTGTCGGTGGAAATCAACGACAACCAGCCGCGGGAGAACTTCAAAAAGTTTTTGGCTGGTTATAACATCGACTATCCGGTCGGGCTCGCGAGCCTGGAAACCCTCCAAAATTACGGGGTCAATCCCATCCCCGCCACTTTTTTCATCGATAAGAAGGGAAGGGTGGCCCTTTCGTTTGTCGGGGCGCGCCCGGAGGAACAGTTCACCGCGGCGGTTGAAAAGCTATTGGCGGAGTAAAAAGCCGGGCGGGGTTCTTTCTTTCCAGGGGAAAGGCCGGTTGGTTGGCTTGAGCCTGGAAAAGGAGTATACTCTTTTAAACAAGTGATCGGGGGGTGCCATGGGCTTATCTCAGGACTCCGATGTCCGCGAAAGTTTTTTGGAACTTTATCGGGAACTTTTTTCCCATGTTTCGTACCTGGAAGTCTTAATCGAACGGCTGGTGCATGGACAGCACGTGGATCGGGCGATGCTGGAAAACCACCTTGCCCAGATGATCGCCTCCATTTCGCTCAACCAAAAGAAATACTCGCGCCCCAAAGTGGTGAAGCGGGTGCGCCGGGACCATCCGGATTATTTCAGGAACGAAATGCTCAGGGTTTCCAAGGTCATCAAGGGGCAATTGTCGGTGCTTCTCAAAACCTCTTTTTTGGTCGATAGCCGGGAAGTCGAGGAGGATTACCTTCAAACCCTCAGCGACGCCACGGATAACATCGCGGGGGCGTTTCAACACGTCGTCCGCTCCAACGTCTTGATGCCGGTCATGCTGAACTGATTCCAGGCTCCCATGAATCCCATGAAACGCCACTGAGAAGGATTTTTTATTTATGAGGAACTCGATTAAGGAAAAAAGCAGGGAGTACGAGGTTTTCAGCAGGTACCTCAAGGAAAAGGACCTGAAGCTGACGGCCCAGCGGGAATTGATTTTGGAGGTTTTCCTGGCCCACCGGGGCCACGTCTCGGCCGAGGAGCTTTACCAAAAGGCCAAGGAAAAGCAGACCAACGTGGGGTTCGCGACGGTTTACCGGACCTTGAAGCACATGACCCAATGCGGCTTGGCCCGGGAGCTGGATTTCGGGGATGGGCGGATTCAATACGAGCCGGAGTTGGATCGAAAGCACCACGATCACATGATTTGCACGAACTGCGGGATTTATATCGAGTTTTTGAACCCGCAGATCGAGGAGCTGCAGGAACAGGTCAGCCGGAAGCATGGATTTAAGATCACGAGCCACCGGATGCAGCTTTACGGCCTGTGCCAGAAGTGCCAGAAGAACGGCAAGTAATTCGCCGATGAGGAGAAACGCATGAGTGATTTTTTGGTTTCCCGGGCTACCAAGGAAAAATTGGAGGAAGAGCTCAAGCAGTTGAAGATCGTGAAACGCCCCCTCATCGCCAAGGCGCTGGAAGAGGCGCGGGCCCACGGCGACCTGAAGGAAAACGCCGAGTATGACGCGGCGAAGCAGGAGCAGGGGCTCTTGGAGTCGAGGATCCGCGAGATCGGCGACAAGCTGGCCCGGGTCCGCATCCTGGAGGACGAGAATATCACCGGGGAGCACGTGTCGATCGGCTGCATGGTGACGGTCAAGGACTTGAAGACCAAGCAGGAGGAGAAATACCGGATCGTGGGCGAGGAGGAAGCGGATTTCGCCCAAAACAAAATATCCCTGAGGACGCCCATCGCCAAGGGAATGATCGGGAAGAAAGTGGGCGAGAAGGTGGACATCACCGTTCCCGCGGGATTGCTCCAATACCAAATCTTGAAGATCGAAGTGGCGGCGGATTAAACCGAAAATATACGGCCGATTGAACCACGAAGACACGAAGGGCGCGAAGAAGGATAAAAATAAATAGGGGGCAAGTTGCCCGTTGATATTGTAAGTGTCGTTTGGGTCTTCGTTTTTATTTTTTGTTTATATATTTTTTTTGCAGCGGGCTTCAAAAAAATACCAAAATGGGCATGGGTCCTCTTCACGGGAATTGTTGTTTTTATATTAATGAAGCGTTTTTTACCTTTTTAAAAGATACAGTTCTGTAATAAATAGGTTTTTCTTTTCTTGGTGCCCTTCGTGTCTTCGTGGTAACTCGAGAGTTATACTTGGCGTTTGACGGCAGTCTTGACAGGGAAAAGGACTCTTAGTACTATCGTTTGACAATTTAACGCTCTTATCCAGAGTGGCGGAGGGACAGGCCCTATGAAGCCACGGCAACCGGACCCGAAAGGGTTGTCAGGTGCCAATTCCTACCTTGGTTTTAACCATGAACCGGGGTGAGATGAGAGATGGAAAACCCAGATACTTAAAGGCTTCCATCTCAGGATGGAAGCCTTTTTTTTTACCCTCTTTTACCTTGGGGGATATCGGACAAAGTCCGATCAAAGGTATGAGGGTGACGCAGTTCTCATTTTTGGGGCGATAGCCCCATTTCCAATTGTGGAACTGTGTAGGCCCATCGAGAGCAAGCCAGGAGACCAGGATGAGCTACGTCAAAGCCTTGAAGTGCCGTGAGTGCGGCCAGGAATACGAAAAAACCGCGAAATATGTCTGTGAGTTTTGTTTCGGCCCCCTGGAAGCGGCCTACGACTACGACAAGATCAAAAAGGACATTTCGCGGGAAAAAATCGCGTCCCGTCCCTTGAACATCTGGCGTTACAGGGAATTGCTTCCCGTTGAAGGAACGGTTTACAACACGCTGGAGGAGGGCTATACCCCCTTGATCCGGGCGGACCGTCTTGGAAAGGAACTGGGACTCTCCAACCTTTACCTCAAGAACGACTGCGCCAATCCCACCCATTCCTTCAAGGACCGGGTGGTAGCGGTGGCATCGACAAGGGCCTTGGAACTGGGTTTTGACACCTTGGCATGCGCTTCCACGGGGAACCTGGCCAACGCGGTGGCGGCCTACGGTGCCAGGGGCGGACTCAAGCGCTATGTGTTCATCCCCTCCAACCTGGAAAAGGGGAAAGTCATCGGGGCGCTCATCTATGATCCGAACCTGATCGGAGTGAACGGCAATTACGACGACGTCAACCGGCTTTGCAGCGAGATCGCGGGTAAATACAAATGGGCTTTCGTCAATATCAACATGAGGCCCTATTACGCCGAGGGGTCGAAGACCTTGGCCTTTGAAACGGCGGAACAGCTGGGTTGGAAAGCCCCGGACCAGGTGGTGGTGCCGGTCGCATCCGGTTCGCTTTTGACCAAAATTTGGAAGGGAACGCAGGAATTCATCAAGGTGGGATTGATTCCCGACAAGAAAATGAGGGTTTTCGCGGCCCAGGCCTCCGGCTGCTCGCCCGTGACGACCGCCTACAAGGCCAAGACCGATACCTTCCGGCCTGTGAAACCCAATACCATCGCCAAGTCCCTGGCCATCGGCAATCCGGCTGATGGTTTTTACGCCTTGAAGACCATCGCCGAATCGAACGGCGGCGCGGAGATGGCAACGGACGAGGAAATCGTGGAGGGCATCAAACTGCTGGCCAGGACCGAGGGAATATTCGCCGAGACGGCGGGGGGCGTGACGGTGGCCTGCCTGAAGAAGCTGGCCGAGTCCAAAATACTCGATCCCGACGCGGTCACGGTGGCCTACATCACCGGAACCGGCCTCAAGACCCAGGAAGCGGTGGCGGACCATTTGAAGAGCGTCACGGTGATCCAGCCCAACATGGAAGCCTTTGAGGCCGCCCACTTGGTTCCGGCTTGAATCGAGATGGTTTGGAATATCCGGCCGGCATGATTTCCCCAATAATGTTGGCCAGGGAGTGAACCCCATGCCGTCTTATTATTCAATTTTCCCGAGGGGCGTGTTTTTTTTCATCATGCTATGGGCCGGCTGGGCGGGACCTGGGTCCCTGCTGGCGGAAACCAGCGTGGACTGGGATTCCATGAGGGCGGCCTACGCCCGCTACTCGAAGGACCCTTCCGAGGAAAACGCCATGAAAGCCGCCTCCTACCTTCCAAAGGACCTGGGCTACGCCGCCCCCCCCTCCTCGCGGCGGAACCATTTGGAGACGGAGAAATACATCCTGAAAAACCTGGGATCCCTGGAAAGCCAGATTTTCCGGGGGAAGGTCAACTCCACCAACCTGGCCTTCCGTTTTTACACGGTCGCCGACGGGGAATTGGCCGAGAGCCTCGACATCCTCCTGGGGAAGCTGATCTGCCGAAATCCCAGGCTTTTTTTAAGGACCCTGAAGGCGAACCGCCGATTGGTCCCGCGCTTGGACGCCTTGCTGATGAATTACGGCTCCGACTACACCGATAAGGATGAGGCCCAAGCCTCTGAATTCAGGCGCCGTTTGAGGTGCCTCCGGAAGGTACGGGACAGGGAACTTCAGGAAATCAGGGACGAATGCGTGGAGTTTATGGAGATGAATCCGCAATAGGGTAGAATGATGGGTTTGCGATTATCTTTCCCCTTTTTCAAAGGGGGGCAAGTCAAAATGGCGAAAGGGCAATGAATGAAAAAAGTACTATTCCTTCTGATCTTGCTGGCCCATCCCCTGGCGGCTTCGGCCACTTCGCCGGAGGATTATTACAACGCCGGCATGGATCTAATGAAGCAGAAGGACTATGAAAAAGCCGTCCAGTATTTCCGCGCGGCGGTGGACCAAAGGCCCGATTACTGGCAGGCCTACCAATTCCTGGGAGAAGCCTATTATCAATCCGCCAACCGCACTGAGGCGGTGGTGGCGATGAGGGAGAGCCTGAGGCTGCATCCCCAAAATCCTGACTTGAAGAAGTTCATGGAGAGAATTAAGCGAGACAGCCCTTGGGCCTCGAACGGGTCTTGGCGGGATTTTTTGTCAATAATCGCCATCGTCCTCTCGGCTTTGACTTTTGCCTGGACGATTTATGGACCACGCCGCGACAGGCCCGAACGGAAGCCCTGAAGGTCCTTGTAAAGGACAGGAACTGAATTTTTTCCAAGAATCGCCCATTTTCCCCTAGAAAAAACAAGCCTTCATCAGCCATAATTCATTCGTATCATTCAATTCAGGAGGAGCTTCATGGCAGTGAAAGTGCTGATCCCCACCCCTTTACGCAACCTGACCAATAACCAGGCGGAAGTCAACGCCGAGGGGAATACGGTTAAGGAACTCATCGAGAATCTGGGAAAGAACTTCAACGGTTTAAAGGACCGGATCTGCGACGAAAAGGGCAATATCCGCCGTTTCGTCAACATTTACCTGAATGAGGAAGACATCCGTTTCCTGCAGGGGGAAGCCACCGTTGTTAAGGCGGGGGACCAGGTCTCCATCGTGCCGGCCATCGCCGGCGGTAAGTATTAAAGGAAAATTTCGACACGAAGCCACGAAGACTCGAAGAAAACGGTTTTTTTCACAAAAGTATTTTTTCTTTCTTAGTGGCTTCGTGCCTTCGTGGTTGAACTAGGTTTCAGGAGATTATATGGCTTCCATCAAGAAACTCGTCGAACTGGATTATCCCAACAACCTCGTGACGGAACCGGTCCTGTCAAAAATGATCAAACAATATGACGTCACCGTCAATGTCCGGCGCGCCTCCATCACCAAGGGCTTCGGCTATGTCCAAATGGAAATTGCGGGGGATGAAAAAATCGTGAAGGAAGCCCTGGCGGATTTGACACGGCAGGGTATCGACGTGAACCCCATCGAAAAAGACGTCGTCGAATAACCTTCATGGAATCCCCTGGTCTCAAGGACCGCTTTTCCCGTCAAACCATCCTTCCGGGAGTTGGAGCGGAGGGCCAGGCGAAGTGGGAATCGGCCTCCGTTCAATTGGCGGGTGAGGGCTCCGCTCTCGAAGCCGCCCAGACCGCCCTTTCCCGTTCAGGTCTATCGCGGTTAAAATTATTAGATCCACAAGAAAAAGCTGGCCTGTCGCCCGTTGGGTTGATTCTTGTCGTCACTCGAGACTCCGATTGGCGCCGGCGGCTGAACCGCCAGGTTCGTTCGACAGCACAGGCGGCTCTATTCGCCTGGCGCGGCGGTTCTGGATTCTCATTATTCCTGAAAGGTTCTTCTAAAGGGTGCCCTTGCTTGGAGTGTTTTGAGGCGTCGAATCCCAAAGCCTTTTCGGTGCCGGTCGGAAAAGCCGCGGAAATATCAGCTGGAGAATTCGCCCTTGATCGGATTATGGGGGCCATGGCCGCGACGGAAGCCCTCCAATGGATATTGAGGGGAACCTCGCCACTGGAAGGAAAAGTTTGGATGAATTCTTTTGAGGATGGATTGTCCCTGCAACACGAAGTGAGGGCCAGCGCCAATTGCCCTGCCGCCTCCTCCGAGGCCGGGAAGGCCCCTATCCCATGACCTTCAACCGCTACCCCTTGGCTTCGAATATCACGAACCTCATCGGCAATACCCCTCTTTTGAAACTTCAAAGAATTCCTGATAAGTCCCACGCCCAGATTCTTTGCAAGCTGGAATTTTATAATCCCGGCGGCAGCGTGAAGGACCGGATCGCCCTGGCGATGATCGAGGACGCTGAAAAAAGAGGCGTCCTAAAACCGGGTGGAACCCTGGTGGAGCCGACCAGCGGCAACACGGGCATCGGATTGGCCATGGTCTGCGCCCAAAGGGGCTACAAGCTCATTTTGGTCATGCCGGAGGATATGAGCCAGGAGCGGCGGGTCTTGTTAAAGGCCTATGGAGCCGAACTCGTCTTGACCCCGGCCAAGGGGCTCATGACCGCGGCTTTGGAAAAGGCCAAGTCCATCAAGGAGCAAAATCCGGGCTATTTTATGCCGGAACAGTTCGCCAACCGGGCCAACCCGGAGGCCCATAAAAAAACCACCGCTCCCGAGATCGAGAAAGACACCGAGGGCAAGTTCGACGTATTCGTGGCCGGCATCGGAACCGGCGGGACCGTGACGGGCGTCGGCGAGTATTTCAAGGCGAAGAACCCTAAAATTAAAATTATCGGCGTGGAACCTGCTTCCTCGGCGGTCCTCTCCGGCGGAAAGCCGGGCGTTCACCGCATCCAAGGCATCGGAGCGGGATTCGTTCCGCCCGTCTTAAATCGATCGGTGTTGGATGAGGTGATTACCATTGAGGATAAAGAGGCTTTCGCCATGGCGAAAAGGTTGGCCCGGGAAGAGGGTTTATTGTTGGGCATCTCCTCCGGCGCCAACGTCTCCGCGGCCCTGAAAATCGCCCAACGCTTCGGCGCCGAGGCCCGCATCGTCACGATCTGCTGCGACATGGGTGAGCGCTACTTCAGCCTCGAGGATGAATTCGAGGCAGCCAGCCACTCCGACAGCGTCTAAAAGGTTGTTCAAGCCGGGGATCCGACGAGGGCAATAAAAAAATCAAAAATCAAGTTGTTAGAGGTTCCCGCCGTAGAATCGGCCAAAGGCGTGGGCCAGCATGACCGCCATCAGTAAGGAACCAGCCCCTGATGCCAGAACATGCGGAATTTTCCTCAAGTCAAAGGTTCCCACGCGGATCAAAAGAAGGTAGGCGATGGCAAGGTTGAGGGAACCCCATAACACGTTCACGGTCGCGGAGGACAATCCCTCGCCGGGCGGGGAAGCGAAGGGGCTTTGAAAGGGGTGGCCCGTCACACCGCTGACGAAGTGGGGAACGGCATTGGCGAGGAAAGCCCCGCCCCAAAAGTATGAAACGTAGTGGTACCACCGCATATTTCCCTCCTGATGGGTTTGGAAGATACTAGGCTTGGCCTGTCCTATAGTCAATGTAGCGGATGCGGTCTTTCAGATGGCTTCCTGAATTGCCAGGGAATTTCCGCGCTCCATTCCCCCGGCCTGTCGGCTAAAATAATGACCTTACTGGATGGTCTTGGAGGCCCCGTTTACATGAATCCTTATGGAAGAAATTTCGCTGAGATATATGACCGGCGGTTCAGCGATTATGCCAAAAGAGCCGCACCCCACCTCATCCGTTTTTTTTCGACCCAGCCTCATATCAATTCCTATCCCCGGGTTTTGGATCTGGGCTGCGGCACAGGTCATTTGGCTTTCCATTTTTTGGAAGCGGGTTATGACTTTACCGGTTTGGACCTGTCGCCGGATATGCTGTTGAAAGCGGAGGAACGGTGCCGCCGCCACCTGGTTTCGGGAAAAGCCGATTTTGTGGAGGGGAACCTGTCCGGGTTTGAAATCCCCGGCCCTTTTGGGATGGTTGTTTCCACTTATAACTCCCTCAATCACTTGGAGACCCAGGCGGCCCTCAGGGGATGTTTTCAGTCCGTAAGATTGTCCCTGGCGCCTGGCGGCGCCTTTGTTTTTGACTATCACACGGCGTTGGGACTGAGGGCATGGGCGGGAGATGAGGCGTCCAGCCTGGAAGGGGAAAGCGTCCGGAGCCATGGGGAATTTGACGAAACCAAGGGCCGGGCGGTGATGAGGTTGAAGATCGCGGTGGGGAATGAGCTGTTTGAGACCGTTATCGAGAATCAAACCTTTTCAATGGCGGAGATCGCGAAGTGGCTAAGGGAAGAAGGTTTTCAACAAGTCCGGTTTTCCGAAATGAG
>CAZUXW010000001.1:0-116723 GCA_964624625.1 uncultured bacterium | reverse complement strand
TCGCGAAGTGGCTAAGGGAAGAAGGTTTTCAACAAGTCCGGTTTTCCGAAATGAGCGATTTGGATAAGACGGTGGTTGATCCAGAGAAGGAAAAGCGGGTGGTGGTCATCGCTTCTTAAAAGGAAACGGTATAAATCCCCCTCACCCTACCCTCTCCCCTCGAGGGAGAGGGTAGGGTGAGGGGGGAAGTTAATATTTGTTACCTTCCGCTGCCGTAGACCTCGCCTGCGGCGGCGGCGCCTTGAACGGCGGCGCCGGCCATGGAGCCGGCTTTTTGATCACCGGTAGGCGGAGCTGCCGTCTGGGTTGCGGGAGTGCTGGGGCCCGAGACCATGGGCCAAAGATACACATAACCGGCGTATCCGATTCCGGCCAAAATCACTAGGAATAAAAGATTTTGAACCATCCCTTCGCCCTTTTGATTCACTTTTTTCATCCTTTTCCTCCTGTGAATTAACATTGTTAGATTTTATCACGATTAAGCGGGGCGGTCATGGACCCTGCCGTTTTTTAAGCCCTTCTTTCGTTGATTCCGCTGTGAATTCTGGGTCCGCTTGGCTGGGCCAGGATAATGACCGCTTCCTCGTCCAAAAGTCTGTTCCACCTGGCTTCCACTTCCTTGGCGGGAAGCACCTTTTTGGCCATGTCGACGAAAAGTTGATAGTGCCCGTTTTCCGAGGCGATGAGGCTTTTATAAAATTTCGCCAATTCCGAGTCCGACCCTGATTCGCTTAAGCGTTCGAACCTTTCGCAGGATCGGGCCTCGATGAGGGCGGATACCAAAAGCCGGTCCGCCAGTTCCTGGCTACCTTTGCCTTGGCGGACGAGCTTTCGCAGGTCGAAAGCGTAGGGGTTCTTGTGGGAACGGGCTAAGGTCCCTCCCTTTTTTTCCAGGAGTTTCAAGACCATTTGGAGGTGCTGGGCCTCATCCTTGGCGATGGCGGCGATGGAGGAGAGCCAATGGACCGGCGGTTTTGAGCTGGGCCAAAGGTTCAAAAATTCCAGGGCGTTGTTGGCGGCTTTTTTTTCCAGGTAGGCCTGGTCCGATAACAGTTCCAGGGGATCTTGGAGGGCTTCTTCCGCCCAAACGGGAGGGGTTTGGCTTCGTAAGGGGAGTGCGGAGGTTCGGTTCATTTTAGCCTTGGGAAAAATGGATTTGGTTTACAATGGCCCCATTCTACCTTTAGGAAAAGGCGTCCCGAGTGAATTATTTCCCGAACCGGTCTAAATATACCGCGCCCCGTGGATTATTAAACGACCTGCGCCAGCTTCTCAAGGCCGTGGGCCGCGCCTTCGGAAGGGCTTCCCACAACATCAAGGGCCGCAAAAGGCTCTACGCCAGTTCTCTGGCCTTCAAGACGGCCTTGGCCCTGGTGCCGGCTTTGGCCATATTGATGGCGGTCCTAGCGGGCGACGCCTTCACCCAGAAGCGGGAACAGCTCTTGGACAAGTTCGTGGATATCATCTATCCCGTGGAGAGTTCCGATGATGCCGACGCCTTCGGTCCGCCGGAGCCGCAAAACCTCAAGGAATTAAGGGAAGCGGGCCGGCAAAAAATACACTGGATGGTCAATCATTTCGCCAACCGGGCGAAAAAAATGGGGCTGGCGGGGTTGGCGGTTTTCGCCGTGGTGCTTTTCCTCCTCCTGCGCGACGTGGAGAATTCCTTTAATTTTCTCTGGGGAGTGGAGGAAAGCAGATCCCTTCCGAACCAGTTTTTCCGCTTTGGCTCCCTTTTGATCGGGGCGCCTCTTTTGGCGGCCCTGTTGATATCCTTCCGGGGTTGGTTCCAAGGAGGTTATTTATTGAAGACGGGTTTTGGAACATGGATGCTTTCCGCCGCCGTCCCTTTTTTGTGCCTTTGGGCCATCTGCGGATGGATGTACTATTGGATTCCTAACGCGAAGACCAGTTTTAAAACGGCGGCGGCTTCCGGATTTTTGGCGGCGTTGTTGTTGGAACTGGGGCAGTGGGTTCTGGGCTGGTACACCCTCCATGTCACCGCCCGTTCCCAGGTGTACGGCGCCCTTTGGACGGTGCCGGTCATCCTACTGTGGTTTTACTTGTCTTGGACGATCGTGTTGTTCGGGGTGGAAGTGGCTTATTTCTACCAACAGGCTCAAAATGAGGCGAAAAGGTAGGGCCAAGAGTAGGAGGCGCCGGAAATGAAAATGATAATATCCGAAAAACCCATCCGATTGAGGGCGTGCCTCTTTTTTATTTTCCTTTGGATGATTTCCCTTGCCGCCTGGGCACTTTCACCGATGCACAGCTACCACGACTTGGTGGCGGGGGAGGGAACGGCCGGTTGGGAGGACGGGCCTTTTTATTCGGCTCTCTTCCACACGCCGCAAGGAATGGCCATCAACCAGGAGGGAACCAGGCTTTACGTGGCGGACCGGGATAATAACTGCGTAAGAGTTGTTGATTTGAGCCGCGAAAACCAGGTCTCAACTTTGACCGGCAGTCCAAAACCCGGTTTCGCGGATGGGCCCTTATCCTCGGCCCTCTTCAACCAACCGGCGGGATTGCTCTGCCTGCCCAACGATCAAATCGCCGTCGATGACGAGGGAAACTCCCGGATCCGCCTCATTGACCTCAAGAGCGGGACCGTTTCCACTTTGGCCGGCAATGGCACGGACGGGATTAACGACGGCGCCGGGACCCAAGCGCGGGTAGGATTGGTTTGGAACATGGTTTATTTTCCGGAACGGAACGGGATCATCTTTTCCCAACCGGAGCTGGGGACTTTGCGGAAAGTGGACTTAAAAACCAAGCAAGTCACCACTTTTTTTAGAGACAGGAAGGATGTACCCCGTCCGGGCGCCCTTTGCGTCGCCGACCATAAGCTTTACCTCGCCGGCCGTTATCAGGACCAGGTTTATGAATTGGCCCCCAAGGAAAAATATGAGAAGGAAGACGGAGATTCCTTCACTTGGCGGGAGTTCGCCAAGGGCGTGAAAATCCAAAGCCTGGCTTGGTCCGGGAAAGTCCTATACGCGGTCCAATTGGGGGAAAAGGCCCCCCTGGCCCGGCTGACGCCGGAATACCAACCTGTCACCTTTGTCTCGCTTTGGGGCGATACCTTCAAGGATCCTAAACACGAGGCTTTCTTGGTCGATAACGAGGGCCCCTATCCTTTGGGAATGGTTGCGGACCCCCTTTCGGAGAGAAAGCTTTACCTTTCCCACCCGCTTCTCCATTTGGTCACGTCCTACCGGGATTTGTACCAGCAGGAATATAAATATTCAGAGTCCATTAACCCCGATTACTTGACCGACTTCCGATACCCCGCCGCCAAGCCAAGCCGCACTTTTAGGATCCTCATGATTGGGGATTCCCGTACTTTTCATTTTTACCCCGAAGAGGTCGCCAGGAAAGGCTGGGAGAATTACAACCGGTTCGCGGTGCTGCCCAAGCGGCTTGAGGAATCCCTCAACACCCTGGCGGCGCTGGAGGATTTACCGGTTCATTTTGAGGTGCTGCACCACGGCGAGGTTTCAGGGGAGCCCTTGAACCTTTGGCCCTACTATATGGTTCCCGATTTGGCCAAAAAATTCGACATTGATTTAGTGTTGTTCATGCTCTCTCCCAATGACGACGGCTCCAGTCTGGAAACATTTTTCCAAAGACCCCTGAACGCCCAGGGTGTTCCGGCGCGGTTCGTCGACGCGGAATATTTATTGAAGCCTTTTCAAGAAAGGATCCCCCCGGGGCCGCCCAAGGAGTTCTACGACCTTTGCGCCGCCGGGAATAAGGTTTCCCTATCCCCGGCCCATCAAATACTCATTCCCAACCTTTTGGAATTGCTGAAAGAACCCGAAATCGCCGACCGGGCGGCCAAGCTCTACGCCCTCCCCTTGGGATTGCTGAGGGAAAAGCTTGAGGCGATGAGGAACCTCCAGGGGAATCCGGTCAAGCTGGAAATGTGCCTTTGGCCCTATTCCCGTTTATACGGTTTCAAGAGGGAATCGTTTTTTTGGAACAAGGTTTTGGAGGAGGTGAAGGCTCCGGTCTTGGATCTCTCGCCGGAAATGACCGTCTTTCGATTGAGTTATTTTCCCCTGGCGGACCAAGTCGGTGGGAATGATCACTACAGCGCGGACGGCCACTCCTTCATCAGTTTTTTATTGGCCCACAAGCTCATCCAACAAAAGGCCGTTCCTTTTGAAAAGGAGACGAAATAAGGCGCCAGGGAGGCTTGGGACTATCCGGAAGGAGGAGGAAAGGCTAGTTACTTATCCCGCAACGAATCGTTTTCTTCGCGTTTTTGGGCCGCGTCGTTTTTTATTTTTTCCAAGGTTTTCTTCCGGATATCCCTGCTCCAATCCTGGAGCATTTCCCTGGTTTTTTTCAGCCGGTCCTTTTCGGGATAAGCCTCAAGCTTCCGCGTGAGATCGGCCTGCTCCTCCTCGCTCAATTGGGAGATGGAATTCAAAACAGCCTGCCGTTCCATCAGCTTCCGCTCAACGACGGCTTTTTGGGTCAGCCAGGTTTGATAGGTTTTCCGCTCCTCCTGGGTGAGGGTCCTTTTGGGGAGGAAGGTATCCTGGTCGAAGGCGAAATCCTGGTTTTGGTCCGCCACCACGGTCTTTTGTAGGGCGCCCTTTTTGACTTCCACCACCCCGTGGAAGGTTTTGGTTTGTAAGGTCTTTCCGACTTTCTCGACCTCGAAAGCGGTGCCGCGCACCCCGCAAATAACCCCGCCCGAGGAAACCTCGAAGGAGGATTGGCTTTTTCGAAGGTCCTCCACTTCCGAAAGGATTTTCCCAGCCAGAAGGCCGAGGCGGCTGATAAAACCGGTTCCCTTTGGGCGGCGGGCCAATGCCTCCACCTTGATGTCGCTGTTTTCGGACAGGCGGAACATGGTGTTTTGATTGAGGGTTAAGGAGGCTTTCGCCCCGGATTGGGTAAGGACCTCGTCCCCGGCGGCAACCGTTTCCTCTTCTTGGGCCCTTTCGGTTTTTCCCGTTTTTTTGTCCCGGATCAAGACCCCGCCCTGAAGGTCCTGGATCACATATTGAAGGGGAAGGGATTTCGACTTGCGCGTCAGGGAGTGGATGGCCTTGGCTGAGGCGGGACCAGAGGGAAAAGCGGTTTCCATGAGCAGGAAGAGGGTGAAAATCCCGAGAATATTTTTCATGCCTCATTTTAAGTCCCCCTTGGTTGAGCCCGCAATTAAATAAGCCTTAAGAACTTGCGGCCGCGGGGCGGCTCCCGAGCTGTTTGGGCTGGAAACTCCTGAAAATGGAATGGGTGCGTTATATGATGTGGTTCCTCCAGTAATAAACGAGGGATGATGAAAAAGAAATTAACGCTGCTTATATTCATGGTCAGTTTTCAAATGGGGCGGCAAGCACTTGCCCAGAACACCGCGCCTTATCTGGTCAAGGCCACTTTCATTATCTCCGTGGATGATTGGGCTGACATCTTTCTGAACGGCACACCCATCATCGACAGCCAGCGTTATACGCCGGAAAAATCGGGCCCTCAAACCGTTACTTGTGTACCGGACCACCTTTGTTATTTTAAAAGGGAGAATATTTTGGCCGTTGAGGTGAGCGACAAGTCCGTGGTAACCAAGGGCAATCGGGATGTTGTGGGTATAGCCTATGTCCTGGAGATGACTTCCTCTGATGGTAAAACGTTCAGGCTTACCAGCAGTGATGCACAAGACCAAAAGTCATTTTATATCGGGGACAAGATGGCGGGTGAACCACGGGGTTGGCATTACATGACCTTCAATGATGATTCGTGGAAAGCGGCCTGTCTCACCGGGCCTTCCATCCCTTTCGCGGCTACCATCAGGGATCCTCAAACCGGGGAGCCGGTTTCTTTCTTGTCGTCCTTGATGCCTTCTCCGGACGCCCGCTTTCCAGGGGAAAGGCACTTGTTTCGCCGAAAGTTTTTCCTCAACATCGGTAATAATCCCGATTGCGGCAAGCCCATGCAGGCCCCGCGGATCGAACCCTTGGTGGTGACCCAACCGGATCGACGTCATCCGGTCAGTCTCCCGACCGCCACCGCGACTCCGGTTCCGGCCCGGTCGGCTATTTTCGTTCCCCCGGGGGAAACAAATCCCGAACCAACCCCAACCGTTCCTCCGCGTCGGGCACCGCTCCGTTGGAGGTTGAACCCAACTCCAACACCCGTTTTCACATCAACCATCCTGGGGCCTGAGGTGGTCCGAGGCGAGTCCACGCCGCTCACGGCGAGAGAAATCGCGCCTTCGGTTGCCGAAAATCCCGTGCCGGTAAAAGCCGAGGGTCAGACCATTGTGTTTGACAGGCCCCCCGCTAATATTTATATGAGTTTCGCCGATGGGCCCGGGGTTTACCGCTTGGAAGTATTGGACAAGGATGGAAGGCACTTGCGGTATTTATATGAGAAAAAAATAATAGCCCAGAAGGAAGATTGGGCCGAATGGGACGGCAGAGATGACCAGGGATTGGTTTGTCCGCGGGGATGGTATTTCGTGATTTATTCAAAGGACGGAAAATTGTTGAAAAAGATTTTGGCGGGTAAAACCGCAGCCAACTAAGATTAGGAGGGGAAATGAAAACAAGGCACTTGGGCAACTCGGGATCGTTGATATCGGAAGTGGGGGTCGGGACCTGGCAGTTTGGCGGGGATTGGGGGGAAGTGACGGAGAGCGAGGCGCTTAAAACCCTGGGAGCCGCCGTGGACGCGGGGATTAATTTTTTCGACACGGCGGATGTCTATGGAGTTGGCCGCAGTGAGAGCCTTATCGGCAAATTCCTGAAAACCAGCAAGGCGAAAGTGTTCGTGGCCACAAAGCTGATCCGCTTTCCGGAACCGGGATGGCCGGAAAATGTGTCCTGGGACGCCTTCCGAAAGCACACGGAAAACTCCCTCCAGCGCCTTGGATTGGAGGCCTTAGACCTGACCCAGCTCCATTGCCCGCCTTTTGAGGTTCTTAAAAAAGGAGAAGTGTTTGAGTGGCTGAGGCTGTTGAAAAAGGACGGGAAGATCAAAAACTTCGGGGTCAGCGTGGAAACGGTGGAAGAGGGGCTTTTTTGCCTCCGTCAGGAAGGCATGGCCTCGCTACAGATAATTTTTAATATCTTCCGGCAGAAACCGATCGATGACCTATTGGCCCAAGCCAAAGCCAAGGGTGTGGGCATCATTGTCCGCCTGCCGCTGGCCAGCGGGCTTTTGGCGGGGAAATACAAGAAGGAAACGCAATTTGCCCCCCAGGACCACCGAACGTATAATCGGGATGGACAGGCTTTCAACGTGGGGGAAACCTTCGCGGGATTACCCTTTGAAAAGGGTGTGGAGTTGGCGGATAAGCTCAAGGCGATGGTCCCGGCCGGGATGACTCTGGGACAAATGGCTAACCGCTGGTGCCTGGATTTTGAGGCGGTGAGCACCATCATTCCAGGAGCCAAGAATCCACAGCAGGCGTTGGATAACGCCAAGGCAAGCGACCTGGCGCCTTTGTCCAAGGAACTCCACGGGAAACTCAGGGATTTTTATCTAAGGGAAGTCGCCGGTCATATTCGGGGAGCTTATTAATATTTAAATTCAGGGTGGCCCTATGGGAAATTTATTGGCTGGTTTGGGGTTGGCGGTCCTAGGGATTATTGTTTTCCTTTTGTCGAATATGTTCAGCCGCTACCCGGCCAGGGTTGACGGCAAACCAGCCTATGGATTTTTCTGGATGAGGTTCACGGCCTATTTTCTTTTTGCGGCGGGCTTTATCATCGCGATCTTGGGATTCATGTAAAACGGTGAAAAAACAATTAGGATTTGTAATGGAGAATAGGGAGCTGAGGATTTTGATCGTCGGAGCCGGCGGGCTGGGTTGTCCGGCTTCCTTGGCTTTGGCCGAAGCGGGGGTTGGGACGTTGGGCCTGATGGACCCGGATAGGATCGAGGCTTCCAACCTGCACCGTCAGATCCTTTATTCCGATAAGGATTTGGGCAGGCCGAAAGTCGAGGCAGCCGCCGAGTACCTGAAGAGCCGTTTTCCAAAAACCAAGACGATTGAAATAATGGAAGCCTTTGGGGCGGCCAACGCCGGAAAATATTTTGGGGATTACGACCTGGTCGTGGACGGCCTGGACCGTCTTGAAAAGAAATTTTTATTGAACGATTGGTGCGTCAAATTAAGGAAGCCCTTTGTTCACGCCGGCGTGGTCAAGTTCGAGGGGCAAGTCTTGCCGGTTTTGCCAGGCGTCACAGCCTGCCTGCGCTGCCTCATCCCCAAAATACCCCCGCCTTTTGCCATGCCCACCTGCCAGGAGGCAGGGGTCCTCGGCTCCTTCTCCCAAGCGATAGGTTTTCTGCAGGCCCGGGAGGCCTTGAGGTTGGCTTCAGGAAAGGGGCCTTTCCGGCTTTGGAAAATTGACGCTCAGAAAAGGGAAGCGCGGTCCATCGTTCCAGAAAGGAATCACGTTTGTCCCGTTTGCGGGACTGGTAAGGTTGGCTTTGAAACGATGGAATCGGCTTGTTCCGCTTAGGTTTTTCCGGATTGAAAATTATTTAATAAAGTCTATTGACACTTAAATGGGTTTGGAATATATTTCGAACATCAAACGCGGGCTTTAAGTTTCCAACTTGCTCCGGCGTGTTCCCGAAAGGGGGCGAACAGCGAGCTAAAGCGGTAACGAAGTTTAAGAGAACTCTCCTAAACCCGAACCGCCTAAAAGCGGTTCGGGTTTTTTGTTTTACGGCAAAAAGCCTTTGTTTTAAAGGTTTTAACGGTGTGGCTTTAATTGGCGACGGGGCTTGGACCAAGCCCTTTCCACGATTCCCGATGGGGATCGACCAACTTGCCCCGACCGTTTTCTTCCCGTCATCGGGGAAGGAAGAACTGGGGGCTAAAGCGGCACAAGATTTCCACCATTGGGAAACCCGAGCCGCCTTCCGAAGCGGCCTCGGGTTTTTTTTATTATCCGGGGCCTCTTCTAAATTTGAAGAAATTTAAGGAGGCAGGTCATGGCACTCAGATTAGGCGATGTGGCGCCGGATTTTACGCAGGATTCCAGCGAAGGTTCCATTCATTTTTACGATTGGGCCGGCAAGTCCTGGGTGGTTTTGTTTTCCCACCCGGCGGATTTTACCCCCGTTTGTACCACCGAGCTTGGCGAGACGGCCAAATTGAAGCCGGAATTCGAGAAGAGGGGCGTCAAGGTAATCGCCCTCTCGGTGGATACGGTGGAAAACCACAAGGGCTGGATCCCTGATATCAACGAGACCCAGAATACAAAAGTTAATTTCCCCATCCTGGCCGATCACGACCATAAGGTTTCACTGCTTTACGACCTGATCCATCCTAATTCCCTGGCCAACGCCACGGTTCGGTCGGTCTTCATTATCGATCCCGAAAAGAAGGTTCGCGCCACCATCACTTATCCCGCCAGCACGGGCCGCAATTTCAACGAGATCCTCCGGGTGATCGATTCCCTGCAATTGACCGACAATTACAAGGTGGCGACTCCGGTGAATTGGAAGGACGGGGAAGACGTGGTCATTGTGCCGGCCTTGAAGGATGAGAAGGAATTGAAGGAGCGCTTTCCCAAGGGTTACAAGGCCGTTCGGCCTTACCTTCGCTTGACTCCCCAGCCGAACAAGACCGAGTCCAAGGAGCCTGTTCGCTCAAATTAATTTCCAGACGATAAGTTTGGAACCGGCGGGATTTAATAACCAACTTGCCCCCGCCGCATCGACACCCTTGGAGATAAATCCATGGACCGGTGAAAAGGGGCTAAAGCGGAAAAAGATTATTCAAGGACCATAATCCCAAACCGCTTCAAGTGGTTTGGGATTTTTTTTTACCGAAACCCAATCGGTAAATTTTAGACCCGATCACCTAACCTTGGGAAAATACTGGAGGATGACATGATTATTTCTAAAGAGGATCTTAAGGAAGCCGTAGTGAGTCCAAGCCTGGGGGAGGACAATCAAGACCCTGCGATCGTTTTCAAACGAACGCTTCGCCATAGGACTTACCGGGACATCACTCAAACCATCGGTGAGACTCCGTTGGTGGCTTTGAAGAAATTGGGCAGTCATACAGGAACCAGGATTCTGGTCAAACTTGAATCCCAAAATCCTTCCTCAAGCGTCAAGGATCGGCTGGCCATCGCCTTAATCGAGGATGCTGAAAAAAAGGGGTTGATCCAAAAGGATACAGTGATCATAGAGCCTACCAGTGGAAACACCGGGATCGGCCTGGCCTACATCGCGGCGGCCAAAGGTTATCGTCTCATCCTGACCATGCCCGAGACCATGAGCCTGGAGCGCAGGCAATTGCTGCGCATCTTTGGGGCCGAATTGGTTCTGACCGAAGGTCCCAAAGGAATGAAAGGGGCCGTGGATAAGGCTGAGGAATTGGCCAATTCAACTCCGAATAGTTTCGTGCCACAGCAGTTCAATAATCCCGCCAATCCGGAAATTCACAGAAGAACCACCGCGGAGGAGATTTGGAACGATACCGAGGGACAGGTGGACATCCTTATATCGGGCGTGGGAACCGGAGGGACAATTACAGGGGTCGCGGAAGTGATCAAGACGCGGAAGCCCTCTTTTAGGGCCATCGCGGTCGAGCCAGACGCCTCGCCGGTACTCTCGGGAGGCCCGGCTGGCCCCCACAAAATACAAGGCATCGGAGCGGGATTTGTCCCCAAGGTTTTGAACCGTGAGGTAATTGATGAAGTGATCCGAGTTACGAACGAAGACTCGGGGGAAACGGCCCGTCAGTTGGCCAAACAGGAAGGAATCCTTGGAGGCATCTCCAGCGGCGCGGCTCTTTGGGCTGCCTTGCAAGTGGCTGAACGGCCCGAGAGCAAGGGAAAGACGATTGTGGTGATCCTGCCCGACACGGGGGAGCGTTATCTCTCAACCTGGCTTTTCGAGTCGGCCAAGGCATAAAGGAAAAGGCCATGGGGAACCGAACTGAAACGTCCAAGTCAAAAGTTGTCCGCCTGGAGGAGCTGTGGTTGGACAAAACGGTTGCCCGTTTACGGCAGATTCGATTGGCTTGGAGGCAAAAACAAACCGTGGATTGGGGTGCCGGGAGAAAGGAACTCCCGTCCAAAGACAATCTGGGTCGTTTCGTGGAGGACATCTCCGGAGCTCTTTTTCCCATGCGGTTGGGTCCTCCTGGTCTGAAGGAAGAAAGGGAAGATGAATTTGTGAAGGAGAGTCTAGGGCGCGCTTTCAAGCTCTTGGCTGTCCAGCTTGAGGTTGAGTGGGTTGCCCGGGATTTTAAAGAAATAAAAAGGGGTGAACTTTCGGACAGGATCAACAAGGTTCTGGGATGGCTCCTGGAAGTCCTCCCGGAAATTAGGGAGACACTGGACCGGGATCTTCTGGCGGCTTATCAGGGGGATCCGGCCGCCAGGAGTATCGATGAGGTTTTTGCCTGTTACCCGGGATTCCGAGCGGTGATTCACCATCGGTTGGCGCATTTGCTCCACGAGGCGGGGGCGCCTTTGTTGGCCAGGGTCATCTCAGAGGTGGCCCATTCCAAAACGGGAATCGACATTCACCCGGGTGCGAGGATCGGGCCTGGATTTTTCATCGATCACGGAACGGGTGTTGTTATCGGTGAGACTACCATCATCGGGGAAAAGGTCCGTCTTTACCAGGCGGTTACCCTGGGTTCAAAAGGTTTTCGGCCGGGCCATAGCGGTGAATTGGCGAAGGGTTATCCCCGTCATCCCATCGTGGAGGACGATGTTGTCATCTATGCAGGGGCCACCGTGCTGGGACGCATCACGATTGGCAGGGGTTCAACCATCGGGGGTAATGTCTGGTTGACCCGAAGCGTTCCGCCAGGAAGTCATGTGACGCAAGCCCATGCATCGGAAAAGTTGTTGGGGGATGGGGCGGGGATTTAGAAATTGCATTGGCGGGCTGGTGAAAATCATGCGGGAAGGCAGGAATGGTGCCGTCAACTTTGAACCGAAAAGATGAATGAAGCTCAAAGTGTTAGATGTTGGGGTGTGGGGACTTTCAAGAGGGGGGGATATGAAAAATAAAATAGCGATTGTTGGGGCCAGCGGAACCCTGGGGATGAGTCTGGTGGCTCAATTTCAGCAAGGCGGCAGGGCAGTGCGCGCTCTGGTCAGGGAACCGGTGAAAGTGAAATGGCTTTTACAGGGGGCGTCGGAAGCTGTTTGGTGCGACCTGTTGACAATTCCTCCGTCATTATTGGGGGAGCAGTTAAAGGGCTGTGACGTTGTTGTTCATGCGGCGACAGAATTACCGGACCGTCTTCAACCGGGCGGGGATTGGGAAGTGAATAACAGTTTGCGGATGAAGGGAACAAGCCGGCTCATTGAAGCCTCCTTAAGGGCGGGAGTTGGGCAGTACCTTCAAGCGAGCACGATTTCAGCTTATGTGGATGGACGGGACGAGTGGCAGGACGAATTCACGGCCTTTGACATCCTGCCAGCCAGGGCCATGGAAACCCTGGCGGTGGCCGATATGGAAAGGAGGGTCCGGGAAATTCCCGAAGAAAAAATGGGTTGGGCCATTTTGCGGCTGGGGGAATTGACGGGGCCAGGGACTTTGCAGGAGGCGCTTATCCAAAAAATATGGGAAGGTCGGGTGAGCGTGCCGGGAAATGGAAATCATTTTATTTCACCCGTTTCGTCCTTGGACGCGGCCGAGGCTTTTGTTCGTGTGTCGCAGGGATCCGTCCACAGCGGGGTGTTCAATATTGTGGACGAACCTCTTCGCTATAACGAATATCTGGACGCCCTTTCTGATCGTCTGGGGGCGCCTCGTCCGCGCCGGGAATTGTCGCAGTATGGATCCTTGTCTCACCGTTGTTCTAACGAGAAGGCACGGAAATGGCTGGGTTGGACTCCCGCTTGGGGAATGGTCGCGGGAAAAAGAAAAGTGATTGCTGTTTGAAGACAGGTATTAATAAAAATAGAGGAGGCAGGTAATGGCAGAAACAATAGAAGTTCGGAAAACTCTGGGGGAAAACGCGGCGACACAGCTCGCCAACGTTACGAAAACCCACGCTCAATGGGGAGGAATTACCCCCCGATGGCTGGTCCCTTTCCTGCAATGGGTTCCGGTCGAGTCAGGTATTTTCCGACTCAACCGGGTGAAGGAAAAGCACGGGACCCAGGATGTGGAATGCAGCCCCCGTGGGGACGCCGACCTTCCCGAAACCTTCGTCGATTACGACGAGAAGCCCCTCGAACTTTGGCTGAACGCTGTGACTTCCGTCCTGCATGTCCAGACCCGGGTTTCGGATCTCTATAGCAAACCCATCGACCAGATCCAGGAGCAGCTGCGACTCCTCATCGAGAAGATCAAGGAACGTCAGGAAGGGGAGCTCATTAACAACAAGGACTACGGAATCCTCAAGAACACGGTTGAGTCCCAGAGGATTAAAACCCGAAAGGGCCCCCCCACGCCCGACGACCTGGACGAGTTGATCACGAAAGTTTGGAAAGAGCCGTCCTTCTTCCTGGCCCATCCCAGGACGATCGCGGCCTTCGGCAGGGAATGCACCAGGCGGGGAGTGCCGCCACCCACAGCCGCCTTGTTCGGGACCCCCTTTCTGACCTGGCGGGGAATTCCACTGGTGCCCAGCGACAAGGTCCATATCGACAAGGCCGGAAAAAGCAGCATCCTGCTCATCCGCACCGGCGAGAAGAAACAAGGGGTCATCGGGCTTTTCCAACCAGGGCTGCCGGGGGAAGTGAGCCCCAGTCTTTCGGTGCGGTTCATGGGCATCGATACCAAGGCCATCGCTTCTTACCTGATCTCGCTTTATTGCTCCCTCGCGGTTTTGACCGATGACGCTGTCGCCGTATTGGAAGACGTCAACGTGGATCACTACCATGAGTACAAGTAATCCCTACGGGGATTCCACCACCAGGGACTTTGTTCCTGACGCGGCGGTGATCGCCCGGCTGGCCAACGAATTTTTATCGGCCCTACCGGCCGCTCCCGCGGCGCCGTCGGCCGCCTCCGCCCTTTCGGGGCAGCCGCCGGTGCCATCGCTGGTCCCTTCTTTTTCGCCGGCCGCCGCGGCGCCGGCGCCGGGCCCGGGAGTTCCGTCCGGTTCTTTGGCGTCAACCCAAAGTCCCTTTTTAGCGCAGGCTCCCGTGAGCCTTTCCGGTCCCTTGGGTCCGGAATCGCTGGCCGCCTTGCCTTCCGGTTTGGGAGCGGGGATTCTTAATCTTCAGCCGCCAGCCACCGCCGGACCATCCTATGATTTCCCTTTTACCGAACCGTCCCTGCCAACGGGAACCGATGCCAGGGCCTTTTCATTCCTATCACCTTACCCTGATTTAGAGGGGGCGGATAGCGGGAAGCATTTGCCCGAATCAAAAGGAGATGGATTCCAAGAAGAAACAAAATCCATTCCGGCGGTCTTTTCACCTTCCGGGATTTTGGAAACGCCGGAAGTGCCGGCGGGCTTTGGGGCGGGTGGAAACCCATTTGGGACGCCAGGTCTGGGGGCCAATGAATCGGAGCCATCTCCGAAAGCGCCGACGGCTGATTTTGACGCTTACGCTTTTCCCCCTTTCGTCATTGATTTGAATGAGTCAAAGCATCCCGCCTTCGACGCGGCCTGGTACAAGCGTGATTTTCCCATCCTCCAGCAGAAAGTGAACGGACGTCCGCTGGTTTGGCTGGATAACGCGGCTACCACCCAGAAACCGCAAGCGGTCATCGACCGCCTTGACACTTTCTACACCAGCGAGAATTCCAACGTGCACCGGGCCGCCCACACCTTGGCCGCCCGGGCCACGGACGCCTATGAAGGGGCCAGGGAAAAGGTTCGGCGGTTCCTGGGAGCTTCCTCGGCACGTGAGGTTGTTTTCGTCCGGGGTGCGACGGAAGCCATCAATCTCGTGGCGAAGGCCTGGGGAGGGCAGAATATCCGCGAAGGCGACGAAATCGTCGTGACCTGGCTGGAGCATCACGCCAACATCGTGCCTTGGCAGCAATTAGCCTCCGAAAAGGGTGCCAAGCTCCGGGTCGTTCCGGTGGATGATCGGGGCCAGGTATTGTTGAACGAATATGAAAAACTGCTGGGCCCCAAGACCCGCCTGGTTTCCCTCGCCCAAGTCTCGAACGCCCTGGGTACGGTGGTGCCGGTCAAGGAAATGGTGGCGATCGCCCATCGCCACGGGGCGAAGGTTCTAATCGACGGAGCCCAGGCGGTTTCGCACCTAAGGGTGAATGTGCAGGACCTGGACGCTGATTTCTATGTTTTTTCCGGACACAAAGTTTTCGGGCCCACCGGCATCGGAGTTCTTTTCGGAAAAGAGGAGCTTTTGAATTCCTTCCAGCCCTGGCAGGGGGGCGGAAACATGATTGCCGACGTGACTTTTGAAAAGACAATTTATCAAGCGGCCCCAGCCCGGTTTGAGGCGGGAACGGGAAACATTGCCGATGCCGTGGGGCTGGGGGCGGCCCTGGACTACTTGGATCGAGTAGGCCTGGAAAACGTCTCCCGGCATGAGCATGAACTTTTGGTTTACGGCACGAAACTACTAAAACAAGTTCCGGGGCTCCGCTTGATTGGAACAGCGCCGGAAAAGACGGGGGTTCTCTCTTTTGTTATCGACGGAATCCGGAATGAGGACGTGGGGAAAGCTCTCGATCGGGAGGGAATCGCAGTTCGGTCGGGTCACCATTGCGCCCAGCCGATCCTGAGGCGTTTCGGGTTAGAAGGAACGGTAAGGGCCTCGCTGGCCTTCTACAACACGTTTGAGGACCTGGACGCTTTATTCGATGCTTTGTGCCGCCTAGTCGCGGCCAGAGTCCCGTCATCGAGATAAGGAGACCTGTTTTTCATCCTCGAGGGCGGTGGAAAAAACGGATGAGGTTTAAGAAATTCAGATATTGACGTTTTTTTAAAAGTAGGAGGGGGAAATGAATAGATTGGAGAGTCGCTCAGCCTCATGGCGCCGGCAATTGGAACGGGATTTAGTCTCGTCCAAGAAACTGGCTTTGTTGTTCGTGGTGGGGAGTTTTAAAGATGGACTTTTGTGGGGCCTTTATTCGATTTCGGTTGTCGTAAAGGCCTATTTAGCAAGTGAACAGTCGAATGATTTTGGGTCTCCGCCAGCCTTGTCGGGGGAGACCGGCGGGCAAAAGCCGGTTCCACAGGTTGCGTCGATAGGTAATGTCTTGAGGCTGTGGGAACCATGATGACGCCGTGGGGATTGGCGACAAGAATTATCGATCTTGAACCCGGAATCAGCTTCGTCGTAACAAACCAGCACGGCGGAATTGTCGTGGCGATGGATTACGCTGAAAAGAACCTCAGCTATCCGGCCCGAAAGCGGGGATTATCTTTCGAGAACTATTACACCTATGAGATGGACTGCGCCTGGGCCATTGTCCTTTGGGAGTTGTCCCATCTTCGGGGCCCTTTGGGTGAAAAGGGAAGGTCCGATTCAGAGAGTTTTCCGGAAAGGCAATTGGCAGCGATTCTCACCAAACGGTTTCCCGATTACTTGAGCGAGTACTGGGCGCTTAAAAGCTACGCTTTATGCCGGCCCTGATGCCTTGAAGAGTTGAGAGGTGTGAAAATTTTTACTAACATCTCCCATGGAAAGGAACGCTATGAATCGCCAGGAAACTGAAGCGGTTGAAATTGAGGAGATTATCCGCCGAGAATTAATTTCCCCGCATTTTCAGCCATTGGTGTCCTTGAAAAGGACCGCCGTCGTCGGAGTCGAGGGTTTAAGCCGGGGAGTCCACCCGCAAACCGGGAGGCTCATCCCGGCGAATTTCATCTTCGGCGAGGCCTCCATCAGGGGTTTGAGCCGGGAGTTGGATCTTTTGTGCCGCAAGAAAATATTGGCGGATTTCCGACGTCTTTTGAACCGGTTTCCCCAAATGATTCTTTCGATCAATATTGACGCTTCGGCCATCGAGAAAAGGATATGGTCAGGCTATCTGAAGACCCAAGTCGCGGAGGCTGGTCTTTCCCCTTCTTCGGTGGTCATTGAAATTGTGGAATCGGTCGTGGAGGACGTCAAGGAACTGCGGCGGTTCGTGGAATCTTATCGTGAATCGGGTTTTCTCATCGCTTTGGACGACGTTGGCGCGGGCCATTCGAACCTGAACCGGATACCTTTGATCAAACCCGATGTGATCAAGATTGATCGGTACCTGGTGAAGGACATCCATGAGGATTTTTACAAACAGGAAGTATTGAAATCGCTGGTCAGCATGGCCCGCCACCTGGGAACGGTCCTTGTCGCCGAAGGCGTGGAAACCCAGGACGAAGGCTCGGCCCTATTGGAAATGGGAGTGGACATCATTCAAGGATTTTATTTCTCGAAACCACGAAAACAAGAGGAACTGGAGTGCGGGGTTATCCAGGAAAAAATAAACGAACTAGCTTTTTCATTTCGGGCGGAACAGCTTTTGAAAACGGAGGGTAAAAGATTCAACATGAAAAAGCATTTTTTACTGGCCGCCAGGATCCAAGAGAAATTGGCTCACGCCGCTCCTAATGAATTTGGCGCCCAATTGGCCTGGGCCGCAGGGGCCTTTCCCTCTGTGGAATGTCTTTACATACTGGATGAGAATGGGCGCCAGGTAACCGATATGGTTCTCAACAGCGATTGGAAACCGGGAAGGGGCTCGGCGTTGTTCCATCCCCTTCCTAAGGGCGCGGATCACCGGGTCCGGGATTACTATTATTTTTTAATGAGCGGGGAGTTGAGCAAATCAACCTATGTCACCAAACCTTATGTGTCCATGGGATCGGGAAATATTTGTCTGACCATTGGGTCCCTCTTCAAGGATGCTGCGGGGATGCGCTATATCCTCTGCCTAGATATCCATTCTCCTGGTTTGAAAAAGGTGCCCGAATCTCCGGTGGGTGTTTAGAATTAGAGATGGCTTGGAAAAGGGATTATTTTTTTAAAAAAGATGTTGACACAAATGTATGCTAGATGTATGCTTTATTTAAATCAAAAGCGCGGGCTTTAAGTTCCAACTTGCCCCGGCGTGCATCCCCGTAAGGGGATCGAACAGGGTGCTAAAGCGGTAAAAAGAGTTTAAGAGAATTCTCCTAAACCCGGTCCGCTTTAAAAGCGGTCCGGGTTTTGTATTTTCCGGACATTTCATCCGAAAGGCTGAAAAACCAAGTTTGGGGAGGCGTGAAATGAAGAAAGTCATCATAGGATTAGCCGGTTGTTTGATGGTTTTGGCATGCGGTTCGCTCGTTCGGGCCGACGAAGGAACTAAAAAGGTGAAACATCATGTGGTGGTGGAAGTCAATTTTGAGGGTCACGACCAATGGGAAGCGGTATTACACAACGTTTACAACCTCAAGAAGGCCCTGGATCCGGACGGTGGCGTTCAGGTGGAAATCGTCACCCTGGGCAAAGGCGTGGGCATCCTCCAGACCAAGGACGCGGATATTGTGGCCAGGTTGAAAGCCCTGGCTGATTCGGGCGACCAAATTGGCATCTGCAACAACACTTGTGTGGGCCGGCACATCAAAAAGGAAGATTTAGCTTCCTACGTGACGATTGTGGACTCGGGCGTGGCTGAAGTGGTTCGCCGCGAAGAGCAGGGTTGGTCTTATTTGAAAGGCGGGTTTTAAAAGTTCAAGATTGTGTTTTCCGGCGAGGCTTTAAGTCCAACTTGCCCCGGCCGTTTCCCAAAAGGAAAGAACAGGGAGCTAAAGCGGTTTCAAGGCCATGAGATTTCTCAGAACCCGATCCGCTCAAAAGTGGATCGGGTTTTTTTATTTTGGGTGAGGAGGATGGGGATGGCGGAAATATTCAAGAAATTGGCCCTATTGGGTGATGTGTGGGTTCTGTGGTTGTTGCTGGGCGCGAGCGTGTTTTCCGTGGGTGTCATCATTGAACGCTGGAGGGTATTCGTTCGGAGCCGGGTCCTTTTCCCGGAATTCATTGACCGTTTGACCGGCTTCCTGGAAAAGGGAAATTTGGCCGCTGCCAAGGATCTGGTTCAGAACGCGAAGGGTGTCGAGACCCGGGTGGCTTCGGCGGGGTTGAGCAATCTCTTCAAGGGTTATGCCTCCGTGGAAGAGGCGATGACCTCCCGGTTGGTTCTAGAGCGTAGCCGTTTAGAGAGGAATCTCATTGTGCTCGGAACGCTGGGCAATAACGCCCCTTTCATCGGCCTCTTGGGAACGGTTTTGGGGGTCATCAAGGCCTTCAACGACCTGGCCCTCAGTGGGAGCTCGGGGGTTTCGGTGGTCATGGCGGGAATCTCCTCCGCCCTCGTCGCCACCGCTTTTGGGATTCTGGTAGCCCTACCGGCAGTGATCGCCAACAACATCTTCCAAACGGAACTCAAAAAGAAATTAGCCAACACCCAAAGCCTCATCCATTTGTTCCAGGTTTATCTCAAGGACGAAAGTGAAGGTCAGTTGCGCCGGGCGGTAAGACATCAGTTCAAGAAGGAGGCAGCGGTATGAGCGCGAATTATATCGATGACGACGGTACGGTAACGGGAATCAACATTACCCCGATGGTCGATATCATGATGGTTCTTTTGATTATTTTCATGGTCACGGCTAGCTTTGTTTCCGAATCGGGTTTGAAGATCAACATCCCAAAAACGCAGAACCAGGAAACCTCCACTACTGTCAGTTTGTCGGTCGCGGTCGATGAAAAGGGGGAATTGCTTTATAAGAGCGCCAAAACGACCGAGGCAAACCTGAAGGCGGCCCTAACGAGAGAGGTAAGTTCCAACCCCAACACGCGGGTTACTTTGGCGGCGGACCGAAAACTTCCCTATCAACAAGTGATCAACGTTTTGGATCTTATTAAACAAGCGGGCGTCTCACGCGTGGCCCTCGCTTCCGAAAAATAGGAGGCTGTTATGAAGGGGAACGAAAGCAACTTGATCGGAGATACGGGCCTTTCCTTTTTGATGCACGCGGGATTGGTGGGGGTTTTGTACCTGTCCCTATTCCGCCATTCCCAAACGATTTTGGCGAATTTGGACTTGACCATCGCGTCTTTGCAGGTTTCCCAGCTGGCCCAAGTTAAACCCGCGGAGGAATGGGTTATCCCCAATAAGAAGCATCACAACGCTGTCAAAAAAGTTGAGCCTGAAAAAGAAAAGCCGTTGGAAGAAAAAAGCGTTTGGGTCCCGGCGTCTCAAACCGCCCATCGGCCCCGTTGGGTCGGAAATTTGATCGATCCCGACAGTTACCCGGCCGTGGCCCGTTCCTTGGGTGGCGCCGGAAAAGTGATAGTTGTGGTGCGGATTGACACGGAAGGAAAAGTACGGGACGCGAGGCTGTTTAAAGGAAGCAGTTACGAAGTGTTGGATCAGTTCGCGGTGGAGAAAGTCAGGGAAGGAATATTTACACCGGCCTACGATGCGCAAGGATCGCCGGTTGCTTGTGAAGTCATTTTGCCGATCGTTTTTCAACTATTGGGGTAATTTTAAGTTTTCTAGACACGTTGTTCACTGAGTTGATGGCTGGGCCGATCAATTTGAATCAAAAGGATAAAACATGGAACGGACACTCGGAGGCATTTTTGGGTTGGTTTTAAGTTTTGGAATTATATTATCGGGCTCAACGATCTTGGCTTGGGCCGATCCGGTTCTAACCCCCGACCCCACGATAACGGCCAAGGAGGCTCTTGCCCCCCAAACCACACCGGTCCACCATCATCATCGGGCCAAAAAAATTCGGGAGACCTCTCAATCCGCTGCCAACCCGGCGGAGACACCCGTTCCTACCACGAGTCCAACTCCCGCGCCGACATTACCGGATCAAGCGGACTCTGTTCCGGATTATGAGTTGAACGCCGTGGTCATCACGGGGACCAAAACCAAATTAAAAGTCCTAGATTCGCCCGCCCAAGTGGAGATCGTGACCCAGAGCGATATCCAAGGAAAGGACGTGAATTATTTCGATGACGCGCTTGGAACCATTTCGGGGGTGGAAGTTTCCCGTGTCGCCCAGGGCGGACAGGCGGCCACGGTCATTACGCGCGGAATTTCGGGTTATGACAATACCTTGGTGCTGGTCGATGGATTCCCCTTCAACCAGGCCTATAACGAGCGGGTTTTCTGGAACCGGATCCCCAGCCCGCTGGTCGACCATGTGGAGGTCGCTGAGGGTCCCTTCTCCTCGCTTTACGGCAAGGACGCCGTCGGGGGAGTGATCAATATCATTACCAAGGAACCATTGGGGGAAGAATTTGATTTTAGCGAAAACTGGGACAGTACCAACCAACGCACCACCGATATCGATTATCAAAAAAGGATCGACAAGAGTTTCGCGGTTTTTTTTGGTATTGAGAATACCCATGTGGCGGGTTATACGGATTACCAATATATTCAGGCCTCGCCTTTGGCCGCTTCAGTGGCTGCGACGATCGTCGTCAATAACACGGTGAAAGGCGCCATTCCAACCACGAACAGTATCGGCGCCCCCATTTATAACATCGGTCTCGCCGCTCCGACCGTTCTGGAAAATGACAACCTTTCCGCTAAATTATTTTGGACGCCGGACACCGACAACTCCCTGAGTCTTTTATTGAATTACTCCTATTGGGACCAACCAACCGCCGATCAGCAGGGTGAGATTGGAGCGTCGTATCTCACGGACGCGACTACCGGGAACACCATTTCGAGCGGGGCCGTTTCGCTGGCGGGGACCGGACAGATCTTAAAAATAACCCAATCCCAGTTTTTGACTACGCCCGGTCAAAATTCTTTCGCGGCGGCCTACCTCGAGTACAAACTAAAACTTAACCCGGATCTAGATCTTACGGTGAACGGCGATTACACCGATGGACCCCATCTGCAATCGGAAAACGCACTACCGCCGACCACCACCACCGCTTTTGGGGGGGCGGTCATAGGCCAGATTTTGGGGCCCTGGTTCGGCAATTGGCAGGCCTATGGGGACGCTCAGTTCGACTGGCGCCTGGACAACCATGAAATCATCACGGGCTTTTCCCTGGAACATGTGACCACTGATCTTTATCAGGTTAATTACCCCAATTGGACCAATATTAATGTAGGCACGCAGGTCCCCGGTTCAAATACGGGTCTTCTGGAGACCATTGCGGGGGCCTATGCCCAGGATCAATGGAAAATTTTCAATCCGTTGTCATTGGTATTGGGAGCCAGGCTGGATTACTGGGAACCGACCAATATCCATATCTACAACCAGTCGACCGCCACTTCCAGCAGTTATACCCAAAACGCCTTTACCAGCTTCAACCCGAAAGCCAGCCTGGTATTAAAGTTGAACGAGCATGGTAGCTTGAGGGCCTCCATCGGGACGGCGTTCAATCCGCCGGCCCCTTTCGAGTTGACCAATATCGGCAGCACAGCCACTTCGGCATCCATTCCCAACCCGTCCCTCTTGCCGGAAGAGGACTTGGGTTCGGAGGTGGGGGGGGAATATGAATTCCCGACTGGCACCACCGTTTCGACGACTTTCTTCGATAATTATTTCACGAATCTTATTTACGCACAAAGCACGAAGGTCGGAACCTTTACGACCACCGAGTATCAGAACGCCGGCGTCGCGGATATCCAGGGCTTCGACGCTGAGATCCGGCAGAAGGTATTCCCGTTCCTAAAGGTTTACGGCAATACCACCGTTATCGCCTCGCGGTTCGTCCAGGACGATGTCCTGCCGTCCGCTGTGGGAAAGCAGGTGCCCTTTGTTTCGCCGGTCATTTTCAATATTGGCGGGGATATCAATGTGGACCGCTGGGCCATCTCCATTTGGGATACCTATCACGATGCCGAATTCCTGACAGCGAACAACACTGACACTGTCAAGGGCGTACAGGGGAGCTTCGACGCCTTTTCCACCCTGAATTTGAAGATCCGTTACAAAGTCTCCGACATCACCTTGTCGGCGGGGGTGGTCAATTTGCTGGACGTTCGGTATTACAACAACCTGTTGAACCCCGGGATCGTGCTTAACATCGGGGGACGTTTGAGTCTGTTTTGATTTAGAAATTGCCGGTCCATTTTTTGAGAGAAAGAGGAGGAGAATATGAAGGGAATCAAGAAAAGATTTTGGGGGCTGGCTCTGGTCTTGTTCTGTGGGGCTTTGTCCGCGGCGGCCGAGGGGACGGGGGAAGCGAAGTTGTTAAACGTCTCCTATGATCCGACTCGGGAAATGTACCAAGAATATAACCAGGTTTTCGCGGACTACTGGAAGAAGAAAACAGGACAAGACGTGACGATCCAACAATCCCACGGTGGTTCGGGCAAACAGGCCCGGGCTGTGATCGATGGATTGGAGGCGGATGTGGTGACCCTGGCCTTGGCCAACGACATCGACGCGATCTCTGAAAAGTCGGGATTACTGGCCTTTGATTGGCAGTTCCGGCTCCCCCATAACAGTTCGCCCTATACTTCCACGATCAGCTTCGTGGTCCGTAAGGGGAACCCGAAGAACATCAAGGATTGGAACGACCTAGTCAGGCCCGATGTCAGCTTGGTTACCCCCAATCCCAAGACCGGCGGGGCTTCTCGTTGGGTCTTTTTGTCTGCTTGGGGCTATGCCTTGGAAAAGTACGGGATTGAGGATAAGGCGCGGGAATTCGTGTCGAAGTTCTATAAGAACGTGGCGGTCTTGGATACGGGTTCCCGGGGATCCACCACTACCTTTGCCCAAAGGGGGATCGGGGATGTCCTGGTGACCTGGGAGAACGAGGCCTACCTGACTCTTCAGGAATTCGGTTCCGACAATTTCGAGATCGTTTCGCCCTCGGTCAGCATCTTGGCGGAGCCCTCGGTGGCCTGGGTGGATAAGAATACGGAAAGGCATGGCACGACCGATGTCGCCAAAGCCTACCTTCAATACCTTTACACGCCCGAAGGCCAGGAAATCGTAGCAAAACACCATTATCGGCCAAGGCTGAAGGAAGTTTCTCAAAAATACCTGAAGACCTTCGCCAAGGTGCGGGTCTTCACCATCAATAAGGTTTTCGGCGGGTGGCGGAAGGCCCAGGCCGCTTATTTCGCCGATGGCGGAGTTTTCGACCAGATATACCAGCCTAAATAACTTTTATCCATTGGCTTGTCTCTCCGCGGGTAAGGAAATCAAAAAAATGGTTTTCTTCCCCGTGGAGTAACTTTTATTAATGATAGGTTGAGTATTTGGGCATAGGATTATATAAACCTATGTTTGACCTGCACCAGGTCCCTGGCGCTGGTTTTCCCCTAAATGACTTGAGGGGGTTTTCGGAAGGGATGAAATTTCAGTGAAAAAAGAGATCGTAAGGACCTTGGACTGAAATCGTTTGTTTAAAAGGCGCTTTTTCGCATACAATTAACCCGGCCAGACGCTAGGCAGCCCCCCCGTTTAGAAAACCAAGGGGCCGAGATTCTGACAAGCCTTCCGCGTCAATACCCGAAAAAAACCGGAGAATGATTATATGGAAAGCGTCATTAGTTACAGGCCCCGGATGGGGAAGCGGAAATTGGAGAGCTTGGTCAAAAACAAGCTGCGGTATAAAAGCGTCAACCAGTTTATCGACCACGCGGTGACCAAGACCCTCCGGGAGGAATTCGGACACCACCCCCTGGCCAAGAAAATCGCCGAAATGGTTTACCGGGTCGTCGCCGAGCATGTCGAATTACGGTTCGCCAGGCCTTCGGCGGCGGAGGCCAGGGAAATCGATGAGATCGCCAAGGTCACCATGGCCAGGGAAAAAACCGTTCCGGCAATGGAGATTCTGCGGCGTTCCAAAAAGAGCTAAAAGCTGTCCTTTAAAAAATAAAGAAGGCCTTGACAAGAGCATTCACTTAGAATACATTTCTAACATCAAACGCGGGCTTTAAGTTTCCAACTTGCTCCGGCGTGTTTCCGAAAGGGAACGAACAGCGAGCTAAAGCGGTTGCAGTGTTTAAGAGAATTCTCCTAAACCCGGACCGCTTTTAAAGCGGCCCGGGTTTTTTGTTTTCTGCCTAGGTGAGACGGCGTATGAATTTTGATTCAAGATGATTTTAGGTCGTACCGGTGAGGCTTTAATTTCCAACTTGCCCCGGCCGGAGCGTGGGTTTCCTTGATTGCGGAAAACCCCGAAAACAGGGAGCTAAAGCGGAGTTGAGATCATGGTTCTTCCATATCCCGACCCGCTCATTAGGGGGCCGGGTTTATTGCTCCGCCCCGGACGCGAACCGGTCGTTCCTCTAATACCGGAGGGGGTAGGAACTTTTCCCCGGAAAAGGGTGGATGCCATGGAGACAATTGGGATTAAGGTGGATTTGACACTGGAAGCGTCTCGGGAAGTGGAGCGCATATTAAGGAGCCCCCATCAAAGTGTTTCGGAATGGGGCCTTAAATATCTTGAGGGACTGCTTCAGCTGCCTCCGGAAAAGTGGCGGGAGATCAGCCTGATTTTGCGTGGCGGCGCTTTTCGGGTGACCGGCCGTATTCCCTTTGACATTCGGGGAAAGGTTTTCGCAGACGGAGCCGGGAGGGTTGAAAGGGTCCTGGTTACGAGGTTCAAGTTGAAAGGTAAGTTTTCGGAAAAACAATCGAGCCGAAAATTCAAGAATCGAAGAGCGGTCCTATCCGTCTGTTTGAATTAGTTTTGGAATTCGTTTTTTAAGGGAAAAAGGTTAGAAGGCTTGAGGCGCAAAAAAAATAAATTTTTAGTTGACAGGAAAATGGTAATCGGATAACATTCAACACATCAAACGCGGGCTTTAAGTTTCAACTTGCTCCGGCGTTGTTCGAAAGAACTAAACAGCGAGCTAAAGCGGAAAAAGAGTTATAGGGATTTCTCCTAAACCCGGACCGCTTTTAAAGCGGCCCGGGTTTTTTGTTTTAAGGGCTTTTTGACCGCTTGAGGCGGAAAAAGGGCCAAAAAACAGGTAAATTCGGTTTGATCGCACCGGCGAGGCTTTAAGACCAACTTGCCCCGGCCGTCTTCGCTTCGAATATTTCGGAGCGGAGGAACAGGGACTAAAGCGGTGGAAGATTATTGGAATTCCCATAATCCCAAACCGCTGACGCTAAGTGGTTTGGGATTTTTTTGCGCGGAATCCTATCTGGCTCAAGACGCAAAACGGTGAGGCTTTAATGTCCAACTTGCCCCGACCGTGCTTCTTCAAAAGAGGCGAACTGGGAGCTAAAGCGGTGTTGTGATTTATGAGACATTCATAATCCCGGCCCGCTTGTTGATGCGGGGTCCGGGATTTTTTGTTGGACCCCCGAGCGGGATTCTGGCCGCGATAAAAACCAGGAAAAAATTTTAAAAGGGGAAGTGTCATGAAAAAGAAATTTGCTTTGCTGTTAGCTTTGCTGGCGGGTTTGTCCCTGACGACCGCTAGAGTATTTGCAGCGGAGGATGCGGGGGATGATGACGATAAGCCGGCCGCCATCACGGTGTCCGACATCGAAGGGCTTTCAAACCGTATCAATGACCTGAACAAGTTTGCCAAGGTCAGCCTGCTTCTGCAGGTTTGGTACACGGATGGAAGCAACCAGACTTTCCTGCCGAAGGGGTTCTCAGCCCCCATCAAGCCTGCGACTGGCATTAGCTTTTACAATGACCTGATCTCCGGTAAAAGGGCGGAAATCAGCTTCGCCGGGGACTTGGCCGACAAGAAAATCGCCTATCGGATCCAATATGATCCCTTGGCGACAACTACGGCCAAGCCGGGCGTTTCTAACGGCGAACAGCTGAAGGATTATTGGATCAAGGGATCCTATATCCCTTTCGCCGATATCCAGTTCGGCCAGTTTAAATACGCCCAGGCTTTGGAAGGGCGCACTCCCTCCGGAGAGTTGGATTTCGCCAATACGTCGCTGATCACCACGGCTTTGGAATCCCGCCGGGACCTGACCTTCCAGATTTCCGGAAGCAAGATTCCCGTTGGTCCGGTGAACCTGGAATACGCGGCCGCCCTTGTCCAGGGAGCTGGGCAAAACAACATCGACAATAACGAAGCGAAGGACTTGGCGGGGCGCTTTGGGTTAACCGTCACCGATCCCAACTGGGCTGTCTATCTTGGCGGTTCGGGCTACAGTGGATGGGAAACAACGGTCGGCGCTCCCACCCAATTCCTGGGCGAGCGCAGCAACTATGGTTTTGAGGGACGCATTACGGCGGGCGGGTTGAAGCTTCAAGGTGAGTTTATCCAGGGCAGGTTAGAGCCTGGAAATAACTACAATCCTTGGGCGGGAACCCAGGTCAAACAAACTCCCGCGGCTACTTTCGACAACCTAACTTCGAAACCGACTGGTTGGTACGCCACTGCCAGCTACCGCTACCAGGATTGGCGTTTGGCGGTTAGGGGTGAGGACTACAACGCGGATGAGACGGCGGGTTCCAAGTACAACGTCCATAACAGCGCTTTGACGGTGGGGTTGGATTGGTTCCAAGCCAAGGACAAGTTCAAGCTGAGCGTGAATTACGAGAAACACTTCCTGCAGTATGAGGCGGTTATCGCCCAGGCGCAGGTCAATCTCTAACCCATTTGTCCCCCTCGGGGGACAAATACTCTCTGATAAAAAGAAAAGGAAACGAAAATGAAAAAGAAATGGATTAGCTGGGGATTATCGTTGGCGGTTGTTTGGGGCTCGGTTTCCTTGGGCCAGGCGAAAGACGCGGGAACAGTTCACTTGTTGAATGTCTCCTACGACCCGACCCGGGAATTGTACCAGGACTATAACAAGGCTTTCGCCAAGCATTGGAAGGAAGAATCGGGCGAAGACCTTACCGTGGATCAGTCCCACGGCGGTTCGGGCAAACAAGCCCGGGCTGTGATCGATGGGCTGGAGGCTGATGTGGTGACCCTGGCCTTGGCGGCCGATATTGACGCGATCGTGGACAAGTCGAAACTCATCGGGGAAGATTGGCAGGATCGCTACGCCAATCACAGCACTCCTTACACTTCCACGATCGTTTTGCTGGTGCGCAAGGGCAATCCGAAAGATATCCATGACTGGGACGACCTAGCTAAGCCGGGAATATCGGTCATCACGCCCAATCCCAAAACGTCCGGAGGAGCCCGCTGGAATTTTTTGGCCGCTTGGGGTTATGCCCTGCAGAAATATGGGGACGAGGGTAAGGCCCGGGATTTCGTGGCAAAGATTTATAAGAATGTTCCGGTGCTGGACTCGGGAGCCCGTGGTTCAACCACAACTTTTGTGGAGCGGGGAATCGGGGATGTGTTGATTTCGTGGGAAAACGAGGCTTACCTGGCGATCAATGAATTGGGCAAAGGCCAGTTTGAAATCGTGAATCCCTCGGTCAGCATCCTAGCGGAGCCGCCGGTGGCGGTGGTGGACAAGAACGCCGAGAAGCACGGCACCACCAAGGTCGCGGAAGCCTACTTGAAATATCTCTACAGCCCGGAAGGACAGGAGATCGCGGCCCGGAATTATTACCGGCCCCGTTCCAAGTCGGTTTTGGCCAAGCATTCGGATACCTTTCCGAAACTGAAACTCTTCACCATCAATAAGGTGTTCGGCGGTTGGAAGAAAGCTCAGCCGGCCTATTTCAGCGACGGCGGAGTATTCGACCAGATTTACCAGCCTAAATAACTTCCGACCAACAGGGGGGGATCGGCCAAACCCCCCTTTCGGGGTCTGCGAGGGAAGCGGTCAGGGCCGCTTTCCTCGTTTTTTTTACCTTAGATCATTTAATCGTAGTCCCTGAAAAATTCTTCGGCCATACCGCGGATCGCGAGGATTGTTAGAACCTGGTTGGGAAGGATTTTTCAGAGGCTGCCATTCGCTGGGAATTTCGTTGAAACGCCTTTTAAAAAATATCAAGGGTTGAAAAGCAAACTATGTCCCATTTCGCGAAAGATCATTTTCATGATGAATATGGGGCTCTGCCGCTTTCCGGCGGCGGGGAATTGATAAGGATGACGGGTATGCGAATTATTGAAAAAATTCCAATTCTCCACAGGCTCGGCATGCATTTGAGGGCAGGAGCTGAATTGGTGAAGGTGACGAGCCGCTTTAAAAGCCATATCCTGGTTTCCGGCGGCGGCCACCCGGTGAACGCCAAAAGTCTTTTAGGGCTCTTAACGCTGGGCGCCATTTATGGTACGGTACTGGAGTTTTCAGCCGAGGGCGAGGACGCGGCCCAAGCGGTGGAAGCGATCAGGTCGCTACTGAAAAAATGGAAAGAAAAACAGGATGAAGTTTAAATCGACGGGCGTGTTGCCGGGATTCGGCTTATCGATGGGTTTTACCTTGACCTATTTAAGCCTGATTGTCCTCATACCCTTGGCGGCCATGATCCTGAAGAGCACCACCTTCACTTGGGCCCAGTTTATCCAGGCTGTGACCGAACCCCGGGTGATGGCTTCCTATAAGTTGACCTTTGGGGCTTCTCTCGTGGCGGCCCTCCTCAATTCTTTTTTTGGCGCTGTCGTGGCTTGGGTTCTGATTCGATATGAGTTTCCCGGGAAAAAGATTCTGGACGCTTTGGTGGACCTTCCTTTCGCTCTTCCTACGGCGGTGGCGGGAATTACCTTAACCGCTCTTTACGCTCCCAATGGCTGGATCGGGAGCAGGCTGGAACCCCTGGGGATCAAGGTCGCCTACACGCCTCTGGGAATTATCATCGCCCTCACCTTTATCGGTCTGCCTTTCGTGGTGCGGACCCTTCAGCCGGTTTTAGAGTCGCTGGACCCTGAAATGGAAAAGGCCGCTGTCAGCTTGGGAGCCAGCCGTTGGTACACGGTCACCCGGGTAGTTTTGCCAACCCTTCTTCCGGCCTGGATCACGGGAGTTTCCTTGTCTTTTGCCAGGGCCGTTGGCGAGTATGGATCGGTTGTTTTCATCGCGGGCAATATGCCGATGAAGACGGAAATTACACCGCTTTTAATTATTACCAAACTGGAGCAGTACGATTACGCCGGAGCCACTTCTATCGGGGTGGTAATGTTGGTGATTTCTTTTATTTCGTTGTTAACGATCAATTGGCTGCAGTCCCGAACCGGAACCCATCGGGCGCATTAAAGGGGTAGGGGCGATCCTTGTGATCGCTCATGGTTGTCAAAGTAGGGGGCAGGCCTCCGTGCCTGCCCTAGGGCACCCTCGAAGGGCTGCCCCTACAGGTTTTTAAAAGAGGAATATCAAATGGCTAAAGAAACTTTAATCATCAGCCTGAAGGGCGCTCAATTGAGCGACCCGGCCCGGGCCCTCACCGAGCCCAGGTGGGTCCGGTGGTTTCTCATTTCATTGGCTGTTATTTTTATCTCGCTTTTTCTACTGGTCCCTTTGGCGCAGGTTTTTACCGCGGCTTTGGCGAAAGGAGTCCAATATTATTTGGACGCGGTCTTGGAACCCACGGCTTACGCGGCCATTCGGTTGACTCTGATCGCGGCCTTTTTCTCCGTGCTTTTCAATACGCTCTTTGGCTTGGCTTCAGCCTGGGCCGTCACGAAGTTCCGGTTTCCCGGCAAGAATCTATTGATCACCTTGATTGACCTGCCCTTTACGGTTTCGCCGGTCGTTTCCGGGTTGATTTACGTTTTATTGTTCGGCTTGCAGGGGTTATTGGGTCCGTGGTTGAGGGATCATAACATTCATATTATTTTCGCCGTGCCGGGGATTGTCCTGGCGACGATCTTCGTGACATTCCCGTTTGTTTCCCGGGAACTCATTCCCTTGATGCAGGAACAAGGAACGGAAGAAGAGGAGGCGGCCATGGTGATGGGAGCCAATGGCTGGCAGACCTTTTGGAGGGTAACCCTTCCCAATATCCAGTGGGGTTTGCTTTACGGAGTGATTCTTTGCAACGCCCGGGCCATGGGCGAATTCGGCGCCGTGTCCGTTGTCTCGGGCCACATCCGGGGCCTCACCAATACCCTGCCGCTTCATGTGGAAATTTTATATAACGAATATAATTTTACCGCCGCCTTCGCGGTGGCGTCGCTTCTGACCTTTTTAGCGGTCCTGACATTGATCGCTAAAACGATTATTGGAGCCAAATACGCCAGGGAGCGTGAAGTATTGCCAACCCTGATCGAAAGCGAGGCTGTCTCATGAGTATTGAAGTTCGCGGGTTATCTAAATCCTACAACAGCTTTAAGGCTGTCCATGAGGTGAACGCAAAACTGGAAACGGGATCTTTGACGGCCCTGCTGGGCCCCTCGGGATCGGGCAAAAGCACCTTGCTGCGTATGATCGCGGGATTGGAAATTCCGGATTCGGGAGAGATTCATTTGACGGGCCGGGAAGCCACCTACGCCTCGGCGAAAGAACGCAACGTCGGGTTCGTTTTCCAGCATTACGCCCTTTTCAAGCACATGACGGTTTTCGAGAATATCGCCTTCGGCCTGCGCGTCCGCAAGCAATCGGAAAGAGAAATACAGGATCGGGTGTATGAGCTCTTGAGCCTGATCCAGTTAAAAGGCTACGAGAAACGCTATCCGGCCCAATTATCCGGGGGTCAAAGGCAGCGCGTGGCGGTGGCCCGGGCCTTGGCCCCCCGGCCGGAAGTTTTGCTTTTGGACGAGCCTTTTGGGGCCTTGGACGCCAAGGTTCGGGAAGAATTGCGGGAATGGATTTTAAAACTTCATGAAGAAACCAACGTGACGACCCTTTTTGTCACCCACGACCAGCAGGAAGCCATGGAAGTGGCCAGCCGTATCCTGATTATGAACCACGGGGAAATCGAGCAGGATGGGACGCCCATCGAGATTTTTGACAAACCCGCTACCCATTTCATCGCCCAGTTCGTGGGAGAGACGAATTATATCGATACGGAAGTCACGGAAAAGGGTTTGGCGGTTTGGGGGCCCTTCCGGTTTCCGGTAAGCCCGGCACTGGCGGTAAAGCAAAAGATCCGCATTTATTTCCGGCCCAATGATGTCTATATGACGGCCCAATTCGAGACCTTGCAGGTCAGGGCCAAGATCGCCAAGACCCGTTTTAAGGGGACGGTGATCGAGTACAAGCTGGATATTGGGGAAGACAAAACTATTTCGGCCCAAATCCCCAAGGGAGTCGCCTTGGCCAGCGGATTTAAGGAAGGGTCGGAAGTTTACGCCGCTATCACGGCTTTCCATGTGTTTCCTATATAGAAGCCTTTGGCATTGAGTTAAAACCCGAAAAAGTGTAATTTCTAGTGGCTTTTGGCCAGTTGGGGTTGGTTTTTGTTCCGATTAACCCGAAACTGGCTGGAAAGAGAAGTAAAAACCAAGGAATTGCCAAAATGCCGACGAACACCGACCTCAAAATCCTATCTCACCTCAAACAATTAGAGTCCGAAAGCATCTTCATTATTCGGGAAGTCGCGGCGGAATTCAAAAATCCCGTCATGCTTTATTCCGTGGGGAAGGACTCCAGCGTCATGGTGCGCCTGGCCCAGAAGGCTTTTTACCCCGGCAAAATCCCTTTTCCGCTCCTGCATGTGGACACGGGCTACAAATTTCCGGAGATGTATGAGTTTAGGGACAAGTTTATCAAGGATATTGGCGCCAATCTTATCGTGGAACGCAACGAGGCGGCCATTGCCGATGGTTCCAGTCCCTTTAAGTATGGGGTTCAAAAATGCTGCGGCCTTTTAAAAACCCAGGGCCTTTTGGACGCCCTGACAAAATACGGGTATGACGCGGCATTCGGCGGGGCCAGGCGGGAGGAGGAAAAGTCCCGGGCCAAGGAAAGGGTCTATTCCTTCCGGGATTCCTTCGGTCAATGGGATCCCAAGAACCAAAGGCCCGAATTGTGGGATCTCTACAATTCCAAGGTCAACGAAGGGGAATCCATCCGTGTTTTCCCCCTTTCCAATTGGACGGAGCTGGATATCTGGCTTTACATCGAAATGGAAAAAATTCCAGTGGTTCCCATTTACTTCACCCACACCCGCAAGATCATCAAGCGGAACAGCCTGCTCATCCCCTGGGTTTCCCACATCCCGATTTTGCCGGGGGATGAGGTCGGCGACATGAAGGTGCGTTTCCGCTCCTTGGGCTGCATGTCCTGCACGGGCGCCATCGCCTCCGCGACGGAAGTGCACGATCTGAGGGGAATCATTGAAGACCTGATCACGACCCGCAAAAGCGAGAGGGAAAACCGCATCATCGACCACGGTTCGGACAGTTCCATGGAACAGAAGAAAAAAGAGGGATATTTTTAAACAACATTTTGATCACCACCAAGACACCAAGGCACCAAGTTTTTAAAGATGAGAAAAAATATTATTGATCCGGCATTGAACAAAGTTGCTCGAGAGATTGTTGACGCCGCCTACAAGGTCCATTACAAACTTGGGCCGGGATTGTTGGAACAGATTTACGAAACCTGTTTAATCAAGGAGTTGTCCAAGAAGGGCCTTAAGGTTGCCAAGCAAGTTCCAATCCCCGTTATGTATGATGGTGAACAATTGGAACTTGGCTTTCGCCTTGATCTTTTGGTTGATGATTCGGTGATTATTGAGTTGAAAGCTGTGGAGGTTGTTCTTCCGGTTCATCATGCGCAAGTTATGACTTATCTTAAACTGTCTGGTAAAAAACTGGGACTATTGATCAATTTCAATGTTCCTTTGATTGGCAAGGGTATTAAAAGAATTGCGATGTAAAAAATGCATTCTTGGTGCCTTGGTGTCTTGGTGGTGAAATATTTGTTTCGGAGATTTTAATGTCGCTAAGCGCTAAAACATTACTGAATTACGAGCAAATGGAACTGCTTCGGTTCACGACCGCGGGGAGCGTGGATGACGGCAAATCCACCCTCATCGGCAGGCTTCTTTACGACTCCAAGGGTGTGTTTGAGGACCAATTGGACGCCATCCGCAAGACCACCCAAAAGAAGGGCGGGGAAGACATCGACTTCGCCTTGATCACCGACGGCCTTTCCGCCGAAAGGGAGCAGGGCATTACCATCGATGTGGCTTACCGGTATTTTGCCACGTCCAAGCGCAAGTTCATTATCGCCGACACGCCCGGCCACGAGCAATATACCCGCAACATGGTGACCGGAGCCTCGACCGCGGACCTGGCGATTGTCCTCATCGACGCCCGCAACGGAGTGATGGTGCAATCCAAACGCCACGGCTACATCGCCAAGCTTCTGGGGATCCCCCATATCGTCGTGGCCATCAACAAGATGGACCTGGTTGATTTTAAACAGGAGGTTTATGAAAAGATCAAAGCCGATTACGAGGCTTTTTTCCAGAAATTATCCGATGAGCATCCCGCCAGGCCCCTTGTGAAAGATTTGACCTTCATCCCGATCTCGGCCCTGAAGGGGGATAATGTCACGGTGAAGAGCTCCGCCACGCCCTGGTTCCATGGAAAATCCCTTCTGGAACAGTTGGAGACGATTGAGATTTCCAAGGACAGGAACCTGGATGACTTCCGCTTTCCGGTCCAGCTGGTTTTGCGGCCAAATCTGGATTACCGGGGTTTTTCAGGGAAAATCGCCTCTGGCGTCGCCCGAAAGGGACATAAGATTGTCTCCCTCCCCTCCGGCGCGGTTTCCGTGATTAAGTCGATCGATTCCTTCAATGGCGCGATGGACGAGGCCTTCACTCCCATGTCGGTGACGATTCGATTGGAAGATGAAATCGATATTTCCCGGGGCGATGTGCTGGCTTACCCGGGTAACGAACCCCAATGCTCCCAAAATTTTGAGGCCCATGTGTGCTGGATGGTCAAGGAGCCCTTGGCCTTAAAGAAAAAGTACCTCCTGAAATTGGCCACGGGGGAGGTAAAGGTGATGGTGGAGGCTATTGAGTGGGTTCGGGACATGAAAACCCTGGAAAAAAATACCGCCACTGAACTCAAGCTAAATGACATTGCCTTGGTCAAAATTAAGACCTTAAAACCCATTTGCTTTGATCCCTATTCCAGGAACAAAGTCACCGGCAGTTTTATCCTTATTGATGAACTGACGAATAACACGGTAGGCGCTGGGATGATTGCCGGTTGAGGAAACCAGCCCGAGGGACCCTCGATAAAGCTCCCTGGTTGGCCCTGGGTGCCACGGGGTTTGTCTTGGCGGTCGTTTTCGCCCTGGGGTTTGTTCCCTTGGTTCAAAGGCTGTTTTGCCCGATTCAAGTCCAGCAAACCGAATCCTATATGGTGGACCGGGCTCTTTTATTTTTCTCCGGCGAAACCCTTTATCCCAACCCTTTTCACGGCGGGCCCTATCTCCTCACGGCCTATCCGCCCTTCTATTTTTTTCTCCAGGCTTTACTCCTGAAAATAACAGGCGGGTTATGGCTTGCGGGGCGGCTCCTGTCCATGGCCGGATACCTGGGCTGCGGAATCTTAATTTCGGTTTGGGGCTGGAACCGTTGGGGAAAGGTTCAGGCCCTTTGCGCCGCCCTGCTTTTCCTGCTTTCGCCGACTTGGGCCCTTTGGGGGTCGATGGTCCGCCCGGACACCCTTTCGTTATTTTTGCAATTTGGGGCTTTTCTCGTTTTATTCCGGGATTCGGAGCGGGGCGGTAAAGCGGCGGGGATAAGTTGGGGTTTGCTCGGAGCAGGGCTTCTCGGCGGGGCCGCCGTTTGCGTTAAGCAGACCACGGTCAGCCTATGGCTGGCTTATGGGCTTTATTCCGTGATCAGGGGAAATTGGAATAAGCGGGTTTATTTTTTTATGGGAGCTTTCCTTCCCGTAGCGGCGGTTTTCTTTTGGGAACAATGGACGACCCATGGCCTGTACTTACTTCACACCGGGCCATGGTTGGACACGGGGTACGATTTCAAAACCCTGGAATATTTTTTGGCGCACCGGTTTCTTAAGGAGTCGGCCCTGCTGGTGCTGGCGGTGGTGTTTTTATGGATTTTCGCCGAGGCGTCCCTTCTCTTGAAATGCCAGGTTTTTTTTTCCTCCCTCCAATTGTTGTTTCTGGGGCGCAACGGGGGGGCTGAAAATTATGCCCTGGAATTTTGGCTTTACGGAATGGTTTTCGCGGCGGAAGGCCTGTGGTTTCATCCTCCGGAACTTTTCAAGACTCCCTGGAAATGGATACCGGCCCCCTGGGTTTTAGCGATGGCCGCGATGTTGGCTCAAAATCCATGGCCTTCCGCGCCCCCGGCGGAAGAAATCCGAATGAAACAGGACGCCTCCAAAATGTACCTGGGTCCTGGTCCCTATCTGGCCCTGGATTTGGACCTTCTGGTGATGGCCGGAAAGAGGATTTGGTACCAGCCGGTGGAATATCAATATCTTTACGACAGGGGGCGTTGGGACGGGAAACCCTTGCTGGACGATATCCGTCTTAAAAAATTCAAATCCATCGAGCTTTACGATCTGCCGGCCCAATATTTGATGCCTTCTGAAATCGTTTCGGAAATAAAAAAAGACTACCGACCCGCCGTTCGAGAATATGGCCGGGTATGGTATTTGCCAAATTAACGGGATCGGCGCCGAGTAATTTTCCCCAACCGGGTTTTTTTGCCATAAAATCAGCGGGGGGAATCGGGTGTCCGGCGCCGTTTTTTCGGCGGGAAACCGTCTGGCCCAAGTCTAAAAATTCTTTTCGAGGAAAACATGTCAACCGCACTCGTCATCCATGGCCATTTTTACCAACCGCCCCGGGAAAATCCCTGGACCGGCGTCATTGACGACCAGCCCAGCGCCCAGCCCTTTCCCAATTGGAATGACAGGGTTTATTACGAGTGTTACCGTCCCAACGCTTTCGCCAGGGTTTTCGACCTCAAGAGCGGACGCATCGAGAGCATCGTCAATAACTACGAATTTATTAATTTTAACTTCGGGGCCACCCTTCTTTCCTGGATGGAAAAGGTCCATCCCGGCACTTACCGCCGGATCCTGCAAGCCGACAAGACGAGCATCCAAAAAAACGGGGGCCATGGAAACGCCATCGCCCAAGGTTACAACCACAGCATTCTTCCGCTCTGCAATGACGCCGACCGGGTGACCCAGGTGAAGTGGGGCATCGCCGATTTCAAGCACCGGTTTGGCCGGGAACCCGAGTCCATGTGGCTGCCTGAAACGGCCTGCAATGACGCTACCATGTCAGTCCTCATTGACGAGGGCCTCCGGTACCTGATCCTCTCGCCGGAACAGGCGGAGAGGGTCCGGCCCATGGGTGGAGGGGATTGGACCAGCGTTTCCGACGGCCGGATTGACCCGGGAATGGCTTACCGCTATTTCCACCGGGACGGTTCCAAAAGGTATATCGACGTGTTTTTTTACGACATGGGCATCGCGCGGGGGGTGGCCTTCGAGGGTTCCCTCATTTCCAGCCAAGCCCTGATCGACCGCATCGCGCGGGTCGGCAAGGGCGAAGGGCGGATCGTCCAAACCGCCACCGACGGCGAAAGCTACGGGCACCATACCAAGTTTGGCGACCGGAGCTTGGCCTACGCCTTGGAAGTGGAAGCGAGCCAAGGCGGCTATTGGGTGACGAATTACGCCGCCTTCCTGGAAAAGCATCCTCCCAGCTGGGAAGTGGAAATTAAGACGGGGCCCGACGGCAATGGGACGGCCTGGAGCTGCGCCCATGGAGTGGGTCGTTGGTTTAAGGATTGCGGATGCCAGACCGGGGGACAGGAAGGCTGGAACCAAGCTTGGCGCGGCCCCTTGAGGAAAGCCTTTGATTATTTAAGGGATAAGGTCGCTGCCTCCTTTGAAATGGAAAGGGGAAAACTTTTCATCGATCCCTGGGCGGCCCGAAACGATTATATCCAGTTGGTTCTGGACCCGGACGCTCCCCGGAAGCTGTTTTTGGAAAAGGCGGCAGGACGCCCCTTGGACGAGTTGGAGCAGGTCCGGGCCTTGACGCATTTGGAAATCCAGCGCAATTCCATGCTGATGTACACCAGTTGCGGCTGGTTCTTCACCGAGATCTCGGGCATCGAGACGGTCCAGGTTTTAAAATACGCCGCGCGCATCTTTGACCTAATGGCGACCTTGGGGCTGGAATCCCCGGAAGCGACTTTTCTGGAGATACTTTCGGAGGCCCAAAGCAACATCCGGGAATTTGGCTCCGGCGCTGATATCTACCGCCGTTTCGCCGAGCCCACCAGGGTCACTCCCCAAGGCGTCGTGGCCCATTTGGCCATTTCCTCGCTGGTGAACCATATGACCGACCGGGGGGAGGCGGGGGGCTTTCTCTTCGAGATGCTCGACAACCGCAAGGAAGAGCATGGAAGGTTTACCTTGATGACGGGTCATGTCCTGCTCCAGGAATCCATGACCCGCCAGCATTTCCGCTACGCTTTCGCGGGCCTCCATTTGGGCGGCATCGACTTTTACGGGGCCATCCGGCCCTACATCCGCCCTGAAAATTACGATAAGTCCGCCAACCACTTGTGGGAGCAGTTTTACATCGTCTCCCTGCCGAAACTCCTTCGTCTGATGCAGGAGGAGTTCGGGCCGGATGAGTTTGGGGTGGAGCAATTGCTCCCGGAGAGCCGTCAAAAGATATTCCAGCAGGTTTTCGGGACTTTGGTGGAGCGCTTCAGCGAGCAATATGTGCGGCTTTACGAGGATAACCGCCGCAACCTGGAAATGCTCCAGTCGGTTGGTTTTGAACTTCCCAAGGAAATCCGGGCCGCGGCCGAGTTCACCTTCGGCAAGCTGTTCGAGGAGGAGATCCAGAAGAAGGAGTGGTTCAAGGATCCGGACGCCTACCAGAACTTGATTTCCCTGGCGGGGGAAGTGACCCAGCATGGCTACCGGATCGACCGTTTCGTGGCAGAACATACCTTCCGCAACCTGATCACCGAAATCGTCGAGGGAGCCGTGGAAAAGCCCACCGAGGACAATATCCGGGCCTCCATCGCGGTGGTTCAACTCACCAAGAAGCTGGGACTGGACTATAATCTTTACCTGGCCCAGGAGGCGGTTTTTGAGGCGGCCGAGAAATCGCCCGTGTTCGAGAAGATGACGGAGCTTTCGGACCTTTTGGACCTTCGGACGGACCTATTGCTGGAGAAAAACGCCGCGATTAAAGCCAGACTCCACCCGGATGAGGTGGAATAGTTTGTAGATGAAGGGGCGGACCTCCGGTTCGTCCCGATGGTTGATGAATTTGTTGAGCTGGATCGGCGAAGTCGAGCTTCGCCCGCACAAATATAATTTTCCGATCGGTGCCAATGTCTCCTCGTGTCAAAAAGCAACCTCCCGCCACCACCAACCTTTCCGCGAAGGATATCAACCGTTTTTTGGACCTGCGCCATATCGATCCCCATGCGCTTCTGGGAATGCATCCCCAGGGGGAGGGAGTCCTGGTCCGCGTGTTCCGCCCCGACGCCTCGGCGGTTTCGATCCTGCTGGAAGGCGGCGAGGAATACCCCTTGGCCCAAACTCACCCTTCCGGCCTCTTTGAGGTTTTCATCGCGGATAAAAAAGAAATTCCGCCCTACCGGGTCAAGGTCAGTTATCCGGGCAAAAAAACATTTACCTATTGGGATCCCTACGCCTTTTGGCCGACCCTCGGGGAGATGGATATCTACCTTTTGGGCGAGGGCAACCACCAGAAGCTTCACGAGAAAATGGGCGCCCATTACCGGGAGTGGCAGGGGGTCAAGGGTTTTTCCTTCGCCGTTTGGGCTCCCAGCGCCAAGGGTGTTTCCGTGGTGGGCGATTTCAACGGCTGGGACGGGCGCCTTCACCCCATGAGGTGCCTGGGCGGCTCGGGAATTTGGGAAATCTTCATACCGGAATTGACCGAGGGCATGAACTACAAATACGAGATCCGAACCGAGCATGGCAGGCTTCTCAAGGCGGACCCCTACGCCTTTGCCACGGAAAAGCCTCCCTTGACCGCCTCGGTGGTCCACCAGACGAAATATGAATTCAAGGACCAGGAATGGATGGAGGCGAGGACGAAAAAAGATATCCTTCGACAGCCCCTGTCCATCTACGAAATCCATCTGGAATCCTGGCGCCAGGTTCCTGAGGAGGGCAACCGCCCCCTCACTTACAGGGAAATGGCCCACCAGCTGGCGGAATATGTGTTGGAATTAGGATTCACCCATGTGGAATTCATGCCGGTGATGGAACATCCCTTCGGCGGTTCCTGGGGTTACCAGGTCTCCTCCTATTTCGCCCCGACCGCCCGTTTCGGCAAGCCGGACGATTTCAAGTACCTGGTGGATTTTCTCCACCAGCAGGGTATCGGCGTCATCCTGGATTGGGTTCCGGCCCATTTTCCGAAGGACGAGTTCGCCCTGGGCCGCTTTGACGGCACGGCCCTTTATGAGCATTTGGATCCGCGCCAGGGAGAACATCCGGACTGGGGAACCTATGTGTTCAATTTCGGCCGCAACGAAGTCCGGAATTTTCTTTTGTCCAACGCGCTTTTTTGGTGCTCCGAGTACCACGTGGACGGCCTCCGGCTCGACGCGGTGGCATCCATGCTTTACCTGGATTACAGCCGCAAGGACGGCGAGTGGGTCGCGAACGAGCATGGGGGGAACGAGAATCTGGAAGCCATTAAGTTCCTAAAACAATTAAACGAAGTCATCCACGCCAACGAGCCGGGGGTCCTGATGATCGCCGAGGAATCAACCGCTTGGCCGGGAGTGAGCCGGCCCACCTACACGGGAGGGCTGGGATTCGGCTTCAAGTGGAACATGGGCTGGATGCACGACACCCTCCACTATTTCAGCAGCGATTCCATTTACCGGCGCTATTGCCACAACAACCTGACGTTCGGATTCCTTTACGCCTGGAGCGAAAACTTTATGCTGCCCATTTCCCATGACGAGGTCGTCCATGGCAAGGGGTCGTTGATCGACAAGATGCCGGGGGACCGCTGGCAAAAATTCGCCAACCTCCGCTCTTTGTTCGGCTATATGTGGGCCCATCCTGGCAAGAAGCTTTTATTCATGGGCTGCGAGTTCGGCCAATTCGCCGAATGGAACAACAACCAGAGCCTGGATTGGCACTTGACCCAATGGGCGGACCATTGGCGCACGCAGAATTTAATCAGCGACCTGAACCGCCTTTATAAAGAACATCCAGCCCTTTATGAGGCGGATGTGGAGTCTACGGGATTCCAATGGGTGGACGCCAGCAACGCGGACGATAACATGGTGGCATTTTTACGGAAGGCCCCGGCGGCAGGCCGGCAACTTCTCTGTGTGGGCAACTTCTCACCCGTCATTCGAACCAACTACCGGGTCGGCGTGCCGAAAGAAGGCTACTACAAGGAAATCCTGAATACGGATTCCCACCTCTATGGCGGGAGCAACTTCGGCAACAACGGCGGTGTCAATGCCGATGCCGTCCCTGCCCATGGCCAATCCCACTCCATCCTCATCTCCCTGCCGCCCCTGGCGGTGGTCTGGTTTGAAGTTCCCTAAAATTAACGGATAAGTTGTTTTGGGCCGGGAATGGGTTTTCCCCTCAAAGTTGTGCGTTGCGAGGGAAAGCCCCCCCTGCGTATAATAAGCCCTCATTTTTCAAGGAGAGGGTTCCGCCATTGAAAACACCTGGTAAAAAAGCAGTGAAGAACAACGGGAAAAAGCCCAAGCCGGAAACAGCGGCGTCCGCCGCCTGGAAAAGGGTCCAGCTCGCGCGCCACCCCCAGCGGCCCTTCGCCTTCGACTACATTCAAAAAATATTCAAGGATTTCACTGAAATCCACGGGGATCGCGCCTTTGGCGACGATCAAGCCACTATTTGCGGATTCGCCTACCTGAATGAGCAGCCGGTGGTCGTCATCGGCCAGCAAAAGGGCAGGGATACCAAAGAGAACATAAAACGCAACTTCGGCATGCCCCATCCCGAAGGCTACCGTAAGGCCATGAGGGTCATGAAAATGGCCGAGAAGTTCAAAAAGCCCGTGATCACATTCATCGATACCCCTGGCGCCTATCCCGGTTTAGGGGCGGAAGAAAGGGGCCAGGCGGAAGCCATCGCCAGGAACCTCTTGGAAATGGCCAAGCTTCGGATTCCCGTGATCGCGGTGGTCATCGGGGAGGGAGGCAGCGGCGGAGCCTTGGGAATTGGAGTCGCCAACAAGGTCCTGATGATGGAAAACTCCATCTACTCGGTCATTTCCCCGGAGGGCTGCGCGGCCATTCTTTGGGATGACCGGGAAATGATCCAACAAGCTTCCGACGTATTGCGGCTGACCGCCCCGGACCTGCTTTCTTTTAAGATCATTGACGACATCGTTCCCGAGCCCGAGGGCGGCGCCCACCTGAATTTCGATGAAACCGCCATGAACTTGAAAAAAGCCCTGGAAAAAACCTTGAAACCCCTTTTGGAAATGTCCCCCACGGCACTGGAATCCCAACGCTACGAGAAGTTCCGGGCCATGGGAGTCTTTCAAGAAAAGTAAAGTAAAGGGCCGCCACGAAGCCACGAAGACTCGAAGTTTTCCAAGTTTTAAACCAATAACAGTTTTAACTGTTCCATGGATTGGCGAAAATAAAATGGTTTCAAAACAAAAAAATGTTTCTTTCTTCGTGGTTTCGTGGCTTCGTGTCGGATGTATTTTATTTATTTTTTTATTTTCCGGGACTGTTTCAGCCAAGCCGAGGATCGTTTTGGACGCGGCCCATGGGGGAAGCGACTTGGGGGTGAAATCAGGGCGGGAAGTGGAGAAGGATTGGAATAATAAGGTCGCCCAGGTTTTGCAAAAGGCCTTTGAGGACGGCGGGTTTGAGGTGGTGGTCATCCGGAAGGGCGACGCCTCGGTGACCGCGGACAAGCGGAACGAATTGATCAACACCTCCCAAGCCTCGGCCGCCATCATCCTCCACGCGGATAGGGAATTCACGGGAGCCCAAAAAGGCCCTTACCTGGTGGTGGAGCCGCCCTCGAAATTTGACCCGGCGGAAACGAGCGAAAGCCAAAGGTGGGGGTTTATTTCCCTCACCCAATTTCACTCCAGTTTAAAACTGGCCAAGGCGATCGCCCAAAAACTGGATGTGGAGCCGGCATTTTCGCCCCTTTCCGACAGCCGGGGATTGGGCGGCGAGACTCCCGCGGCGGACGGTAGAATTTACTGTTTGCCCCATCAAAGTTTGCGGTACCTGACCCTGCCGGCGGTTGTCCTGACGCCTTTGTTTTTGACCTCGTCCTCGGACTTGAAGAAATTCTCCCGGGCGGAATATTTGTCGGATTTCGCGGCAAGGGTAGTCCGTGGAACGTCGGAGTTTTTGCAGCTCGCGCCTTAGAAGCCGTCCTCCGCTTTCCGCCCGCCGCGGCGGCGGAAAGGGGAAGGATTAAAGGCAGCCACAAGGAAAAAGCGTGAAGCAGGCATGGCTGGTTAAATTCATCGGAACCTTGACCGTCCTTGCCGTCACCGGCTGGGTGGTTTGGAAATGGCGCTCGCCCGCGACCGCCGAGAAAGTCATCCTTGTCTCCAAGGCGAGCAACGCGCCACTCTACGAGGCTCATGACAAACCAGCGACCATCGTCCTTAAGGCGGTGGAAATGGAATCGGGGAGGCCCGCCAATATCACGGCGACGATCCGTCAAAGTAAGAGCCGGTACAACCAGATGAAGCAGGCTGTTCTCGCTTTTTTACGGGGACCCAAAACCGGAAAATTCCAGGTGCCGGTACCGGAGGGAATGGAACTGAATGAGTTTTATTTCACCCCCTTGGGAGTGGCGGTGGTGGATTTATCCGTTAATCAAGCGAAGGCCGGAAGCCTGGGCTTTTATGAGGAGACGCTCCTGATCAAGGGACTGATCGAGGTTTTGAGCCGGAATTTTTTCGAGGTCAAGCAGGTGAAGGTTCTCGTGGATGGGCAGGATGCCCCGACTTTGATGGGCCACTACGCCTTGGGCACCAATGAATCCAGCGGCCCTGTCTCGGCGGCAGAGAACGCGCCGGTAAATTAAAACCAACTCAATAGAGAGAAAAATGAACAACAACGAAAAGCCTTCAACCGAATTGCCGCCAGCCTACGAGCCCAAAGACGTGGAGGCCCGCTGGTATGAGATTTGGGAGAAATCCGGCGTTTTCACCGCCGCCCAGGATTCCCAAAAACCAGCTTTTTCCATGGTGATTCCCCCGCCCAACGTGACCGGGAGCCTCCACATCGGCCACGCGCTCAACAACACCCTCCAGGACTTGATCGCCCGGTTCAAGCGCATGAGGGGATATAACGTGCTTTGGCTTCCGGGCTGCGACCACGCCGGAATCGCCACCCAAAATGTCGTGGAAAGGGAATTGAAAAAGGAAGGCAAGACCCGGCATGACTTGGGACGGGAAGCCTTCATCCAACGCACCTGGGAATGGAAGGAAAAATACGGCGCCACGATCATGCGCCAACTCCGGAAACTGGGCTGTTCCTGCGATTGGACCCGCGAGCGTTTCACCATGGACCCTGGACTGTCCAAGGCCGTCCAAAGGGTCTTCATCGACCTGTTCAACGAAAAGCTCATTTACCAGGACTACTACCTCATCAGCTGGTGTCCCCGCTGCCAGACGGCATTGTCCGACATTGAGGTGGAACACAAGACCACCCAGGGAAACTTTTACCACATCCGCTATCCCTTTGTTCACGACCCCTCGGACGGCCTGGAAGTGGCCACCACCAGGCCGGAAACCCTGCTGGGGGACACGGCCGTCGCGGTTCATCCGGAGGACGACCGCTATGCGGGATTGGAGGGCAAATCGGTCAACCTGCCCCTGGTGAACCGCAGGATTCCCATCATCCAAGACGATTACGTGGATAAGGATTTTGGCACGGGCGTGGTGAAGATTACCCCGGCTCACGATTTTAACGACTTCGCCATGGGGAACCGGCACCAATTGCCCCGCATTAACATCCTCAACCCCGACGGTACCTTGAACGAGAACGCCGGCATTTACAAAGGCATGAAGGTTTTGGACGCCAGAAAAAAAATCGTGGAAGACCTGGAAGCGGGCGGTTTCCTCCTGAAGGTGGAGCCCCATGAGCACAATGTGGGGCATTGTTCCCGGTGCGGCACGGTGGTGGAGCCTTATTTTTCCAAGCAATGGTTTGTCCGCATGAAGCCCTTGGCCGAAAAGGCCCTCCAGGCCGTGGCCGATGGAAAAACGAAATTTATCCCCGAGGCCTGGCGCGGCGAGTTTGAGAAGTGGCTGATGAACATCCATGATTGGTGCATCAGCCGCCAGCTTTGGTGGGGCCACCGGATTCCCGTTTATACCTGCCAGGATTGTTCCGCCCAGGTCGCGGCGGAGGAAGCGCCGAAGGCCTGCGCCAAGTGCAGGGGAGGCAAGTTCGAGCAGGACCCGGATGTGCTGGATACCTGGTTTTCCTCGGGACTTTGGCCCTTTTCCACGATGGGATGGCCTGAAAAAACCAGGGACCTGGAGCTTTTCTACCCGACCTCCGTGCTGGTAACCAGCTGGGACATTATATTTTTCTGGGTCGCCCGCATGATGATGATGGGGCTTAAATTCATGGGCGAAGTTCCGTTCAAGGAAGTCTACATGTACTCGCTGGTGGCGGACGCGGAAGGGAAAAAAATGAGCAAGTCCAAGGGCAACGTGGTGGACCCGTTGGACCTGATCGAGAAATACGGGACGGACGCCCTCCGCTTTACCCTGACTTCCATTGAGACCAAACAGCGTTACGTGGCATTGACGCCGCAAAAGCTGGAATCATGCCGCAATTTCGTGAACAAACTTTACAACGCGACCCGCTTTGTCCTCATGGGCCTCTCCGACGGGACGGAGGTGAAGCCCCTTCGGAAAGAAGACTGGGCCGGGCTGAAGCTGGAGGATAAATGGATCCTGACCCGCCTGTCCCAAGTCACGGCCGAGGCCACCTCGGATTATGAAAAGTACCGGGTGGCGGAGCTTTCCCAGACCCTTTACCGGTTCCTTTGGAACGAGGTTTGCGACTGGTACCTGGAGGCCTTGAAGCCGCGTCTTTACTTAGAGGCTGGTTCGGAGGAAAAGAAAGCCGCGGCGGCAGTGGTGGTGACGGTGCTGGACGGCGTGTTGAAATTGCTGCACCCGGTCATGCCTTTTGTGACGGAGGAGTTGTGGCACAAGCTTCCCGGCCGCACCGAGAGCATCATGAGCTCTCCCTGGCCCAGCCCCGAGGATTATCCGTTGGACGAGAAAGCCGTTAAAGAATTTGAGTTCCTGCAGGAAGCCGTTACGGCGATCCGCACCAGCCGGAGCGAGTTGAATGTACCGCCTCCGGCGATGGTGAAAGTCTCCACCCTCGGAGAAAGCGTTAAGTTCGCCCAGGATTCCCAGCCGATCAAACTGCTCAAATCCCTGTGCCGGGTGAGCGAATGGGGGGAGTCTTCCGGGAGGCCGCCGAAAACGGCGCTGGCCGTGGTCCGGGGAGGCGAGCTCTACCTGCACCTGGAGGGACTCATCGATTTGAAGGCGGAGGCGGCCAAGCAGCAAAAGGAAAGGGAAAAGCTGGCGAAATACATCCAAAGCATCCAGGGGAAATTATCCAACGAGCAGTTTGTCAAGAACGCCCCGCCCGAGCTGGTGGAAGCTGAAAAGATCAAGGCCCAGGAAGCCAAGGACAAGATCTCGAGGATCGATGTCAATTTAAAGTTTCTTGAGAGCTGACACCCTATGAAACACACCCTGGATGTTCGAGCCCTGCGCCCTTTACTCCAACAAGCCTTGCGGGAAGACGGCGCCTGGAACGACCGAACCAGCCAAGCCGTCCTTCCGCCGGGGCTGAAGGCCAAGGGAGAATTATTGGCCAAGGCAGGCGGATGCTTGGCCGGCCTGCCGGTTTTCGCGGAAGTGTTCAAGCTTTTGGACAAAAGGTGCAGGGTTAAGCCCTTGAAAAAGGAAGGGTCCAATATCCAGGTTGGGATGGTGGTGGCGAGGTTGGAAGGCCCAGCGCCTGCTCTTTTGGCCGGCGAGAGGGTGGCGTTAAATCTGCTGAGCCGCTTGTCCGGCGTGGCGACCCTCACCAGGCGGTTTGCCGAGAAAGTCAAGGGATCCCGGGTTTTCGACACCCGGAAAACCACTCCTCTTTTCCGCGTCCTGGAGCGTTACGCGGTGAGGGTCGGCGGAGGAAGAAACCACCGCTTCAACCTGGCCGGACATGTCCTGATCAAGGACAATCACTTGCGGTTAGGCGGGGGAGTTTATGCCTGCGTGAAAGCGGCGCGGAAAAAATTTGGCCCCGGCGAGTTTATCGAGGTGGAAGTGGAAAATTTTACGCAAGCCTCCGAGGCCTTGAGGGCTGGCGCGGATATCCTGTTAGTGGATAACGCGGATCCCCGGATTTTTAACGATATCCTCCGTTTAGTCAGGGGCAAGATGCACGTTGAGACTTCCGGCGGCTTGACCTTGAAAAACATCGGCCGATATTCCCGCCTTCCCGTTGACCGTTTTTCCTCAGGCGCCTTGACCCATTCGGCTCCGGCCGTGGATTTTTCCCTCGAGATTTACCCCTTTTGAAGCCGCTGCGGGCGGAAAACATCCTGAAGGGTCTCAAGACTAGATGTTTCGGCCAATCTATCCTTTGCCTGGAAAAGGTGGGATCCACCAATGATATTATCTTGAAAATGGCCGAGGAGGGGGCCCCGGAAGGGCTGGTGGCCTTGGCGGAAGCCCAAACGAAGGGCCGGGGGAGACAGGGGCGGAGCTGGAGCTCGGCATCCGGAAAGTCGCTGACCTTTTCGCTTCTGCTGCGGCCGAAGATTCGTACGGAGGAATTTTCCGAAATCACCCTGGCCGCCGCGGTGGCGATCGCGAAAACACTGGAGGACTACAGGTTCCAGCCGAGGATCAAATGGCCCAATGATTTGCTGCTGAAGGAAAAGAAAGTTTGCGGCATTTTGACGGAATGGGGGCCCCCCCGGGATAAAATGGCATCCCTGGTCCTTGGGGTGGGACTGAACCTGAACCAGGGCGCGAAAGATTTTCCACGGGCCCTCCGAAGCGGCGCGACGAGTCTTTACCGCTTTTCTGGTAAAAAGGTGGATCGGGTCCGTTTTTTACAGTCCCTCTTAATACATTTGGAAGAAACTTATGGATGGGTGACCCAAAGGCGGTTTTCCAAGGTCCTCTCCGAGTGGCGTAAAAGATCCGACACCTTGGGCCGGCAGGTGAAGCTGACGCAAGGCAGCAGGATTTTCTACGGTCAAGCGGTTGATTTGGATGAAAAGGGCGCGCTTTTGGTCCGTACGGATACGGGAATAATTGAACGAGTGACGTCGGGAGACGTACAACTGCTAAAAATTAGGAATTAGGAATGCGGAATTAATAATTTCCGGCGGACATCTTTATCTTTTAAAAGGTGTGGATTCCTAACTCCCAATCACCAACTCTTTCCGGAGACAAGCTAATGATATGGGCTGTTTTAATTGGGAATACGCGAGCGGTCGCGGCCCTGATGGAAAAAAACAAAATATTGAAACGCGTGGTCATTCCCACCAGCCGGCTCGCTTCAAGGGCGGGAGCTGGGGCTTGGGCGAAAAGAATGCGCAAAGCCTCCAATGCCGAGGGGATCATCGTGGCAAGCGTCGTTCCGCGGGTGGACAGGGCTGTCCGAATTTCCTTGGGCCGTTGGTTCACCCCGAAACCCGAATTTGTCTTGGTGGGATCGAAATTAGGGATCACCGTGGGGGTCCGAAAGCCATCCCAGGTCGGGGCGGACCGTTTGGCCAACGCCGTCGCGGCCAAGGCCCTTTTTGGGGCGCCGGTGATTGTGGTGGATTTTGGGACCGGAACCACCTTCGATGTGGTGGATCGTAAAGGCGCCTATGCCGGCGGCGCGATCCTTCCGGGACTGGGCATTTCCCTGAGGGCGCTGCATGATTTCACGGCCAAGATTCCGCTGGTCAAATTTGAGAGGGCCAAGTTGGCGATTGGCCGGACCACCGAGGAGGCGGTCCGGTCCGGAATCTACCACGGCGCGGTTGGGACGACGCGCGAGCTTCTCCTGAAAATACGGAAAGAATTAGGGGGCGGAGCTCCCGCCATCGCCACAGGCGGCTGGTGCGGGCACTTTAGGGACTCCGGCCTTTTCAGCCATATCGAGCCGGACTTGACGTTGGTGGGATTGTCCCTGATTTGGAAAAATAACCATGCGACACATTGAGGAGATCGCCGCCGAGGAAAGGGCGAAGGATTGGGAAGTGGCCCGGGGGAGGCTTCGAACATTTCTGGTGCTGGCCGGCTCAGGTTTAAGCCTTTGGGGTTGGACCCTTTTCCGGCAAGGGCGCATGGGCTTGGGCGCCCTTGCCATTTGCGGATCCCTCCTCGTCCTGGGGAGCGGCTGGGGGATATGGAAAATTTTCCGGTTTTCCCCGGGGGTTTTTCTTTGGGGCCTCTTGGCTTCAATCCCGCCGCTGGGATTGTACTGGGCCACCCGGACACCCTCCTTTTATTGGGGGAAGGACCCATCCTTTTGGCTCTCCGTCCAGGCCGGCGCCCTAGGGGAGCCAGCTTGGTCCCCGCTCAGCTACCTGTTGGGACAGGCCTTATGCTTCCTCTTGCCGCGGCGCCAATTTTTAATCCTTCCGGAGTTATCCGGGATCGTTTTGTCGGCCGGGCTATTTTGGGTCATGGTTGGATTCTGCGCCCAGCTGAAAAATAAATCAACGATTCACCGGTTGGCGGGCCTGGGAGTCTGCTGGCTTTTGGCGGCAAGCCTTCCTTTTTGGAGCGCCGCCACCCTCGCCTCAGGCCTGCCCTTTTCCCTCGGTTTTTTACTTTTCGTGATCCAGAAAATATTATTGGCCCAGGAAGAGAGGCCCTGGGACGCCCTTTATTTTCTGTTGGGCCTTTTGGCAGCGGTCCATCCCCTCTGGGGAATTCTGGGACTATTGGTCCATGGGGGCTCCCTTGACGGGGCAGGGAGGCGGTTCGGCCGTTTTGTGTTCGCTTTTCTCATGGGATGGACGCCCTTTTTGTGGATCGGCATGAGGGCCGGGCTTTATTTCCCTTCCTGGGGAGGCGCCCATCCTTTCGCTGAATGGCTTCGAAATTGGAGAACTCAAATGCCCCTTCAAGGGGATTGGGATGCCGCGAAACTTTTTTCCTGCTTGGGATGGTTAACGCTCCTGCTGTCGGCATTCGTCCTCCTGCTTTGGGCATTGAATTATTTCAAATGGAAAGGGGGGACCCGTTCTAATCATCCCGCTTTCCATTTTTGGACTTGGATAGTTTCCGGCGCCGGCGGGATTCTTTTTTTCTCGGCTTCCACGGAAACCCTGGGTCCCGTCATCCTGGCTTTTCTCCTGGGTTTGGGTGAATGGTGGGTGAGGCTTTTGGAAAGGGGCTTGGAAAAACGCCATGGGACTTTTTTTTCCGGCGCGAGGTTGGCCTGGACGGCGGGAGGTGTCTTGGCTTTCGCCGCGGGCTTGGTGTTCCTTCCGGGTCAGCATGTTTTTCGAAACCAGGTCTATTTTCCCCAACAGCATGCCCTCAATTTGCTGCAGGCCGCGGCGGGCCGCTCGGTTTTGGTTTGCGACGATCCCTTTGAGGCCGCGGCCTGCCGGGAAGCCCGATTGATGGAGCCCATTTCCCTCGGCGCGGTGATTCTCGAAAAAAGGTACTTGAATCAAAAATGGTACGTTTCCCAATGCTCGGCTTCGGCGCCGCAATTGCTCTTCGCTGGATTATTCGAGACCACGGATGATTCCCTCAAGAGCTTGGTCCTTGAGAACCGGGATGACTGGGAGATTCATTGGGCGAGGTCCGCGCTGCCGGAGGATTGGAAGGGCCCGAAGGCTTTCCCCACCGTATTGACCCAGCTTTTTGAGGGAAAATCTTTTTCAGCGGATTACCCGGAAAGCGTCCAATATCGATTCGACCTCACAGCCTTGCCGGGCCGGAAGGAGGAGGGGGACGGCCAGTCGGCTTATTATTTTTCCAGGTACTTGACCGGGTTTAATGAATTGGGGAAAAAATTAATGGATCAAGGCCTTTATATGGCCTCGATCCACGCCTTTAACCGCGCTTTAATATTGGACCCCTCCTATCCGGAACCCCAGTCCCGATTAGCCCAGATGTATTCCCAGCAGAAAATTCTTGAGGCGGCCCAGCTGGAGTTTGAGAAAACCATTAAAAACCACCCACAGGGGATCAGCCTATTAATGAGCGGCCTCGAACAGGCCCAGAGGGCTAAGGACGAGGTGAAAAGCGTGACGCTTCTGGATCAAATGATCCGCTTGAACACTGAGTTGGCCGAGGCCCAATACCAATTGTCCATCATTTATAACCGGCAGGGTAAAAACCAGGAATCCAAGGCCCTTTTAGAATCCTCCGTCCGCCTCAACCCGAAGCAAATTGAGGCCCAACTCACCCTGGGGCATTTAATGGCGGGCATGGGAAATCGAATCAAGGCCGAGGAAGCGTTCCGCGCGGTATTGGGCGTGGACCAGGAAAATAAGGAAGCGCAAGTGCAACTTTGGAAGCTTCTCAACCAATAGGTGGCAAGGGACAGGTTTTTCGCGGCAGGGAGAGTCTTATGGTGCGGGTTCGAGAACAAAATGATGGTTCGGGGATGCCTCCGTGGGTGGGGCTGTGGATTCTATTTTTTCTTTTGGTTTGGCAGATTTTGTTATGGGCTCAAAATCCGGGATTGATGTCGGATGACAGCGGGGAAATGGCGGCCGCCGCCTGGAATTTAGGACTTCCTCATCCGCCCGGTTATCCACTTGTAAGCCTTCTAGGGCACCTGTTTACCTGGATTCCCCTGGGTTCCCCGGCTTACCGTTTTAACCTTTTATCCCAAACCATGACAATGGCCTCCTTGGGGTTGGTGCTGACCTCCTGCCGCCTATTGGTGAAAAGTTCGGGAGATCCGTGGTTCGAGGGAATTTTGGCGGCCTTGGGAATAGTTTTTATCTCCTACCGAAGCCTTTTCGCCCAAAGCCTCACCGCCAAGGGCGCCGTTTATACCTTGACCCTTCTCCTCTGCGCGGCCATGGTCCATCTGTGGTTGAAACAGGAGGAAAAACCAAAAAAGTTATCTTGGGTGGCATTGGCTTGGTTCCTTTGGGCGCTGGGAATGTCCAACCATTGGCAAACGCAGATATTGTGGCTGCCGTTTCTTTTGTTTTGGGTTGTCCGGCCGGCCGGGAAAATTCAGCTCAAAAATATCATTTTATTCATGACCCTGTCGGTGGTCGGGTTTTCGCTTTATCTTTACCTGCCTTTAAGAACTTTATTTTCCCCCCAGCCCTGCTGGGGCAATCCAATTAATGTGAAAGGTTTTGTGTGGGTCGTTTCCAGGCAATTGACCGCCGGCGACGAATCCTGGATCCGGGGCGGGCATCTATACTGGGGCCACCTGAAAGAAATCGTTAAGATTTTCGCACTCTACTGGATTCCGGGTTTTGGACTCCTGGCGGCGGCCGGGCTCATGGCTTTATCGCGTAAGAAAAAGTTGTTCTTTTCCGCTGTTTTGTTTTTGCTTTTGCCGACCCTTTTGAGTGTGGCGGACTTTACTCTGCACGACCCCCATCTTCTCTACCTGGTAAATGTGTATTTGGTCTCCACCGCCGGAATTGTGCTTTTGCTTGGGTGGTATGGACTGGCCGCCATAAATGGGAAGGCCCGGAAGGTTTTCTTTTTTATCATATCCATTGGCGCCGCCCTCTGGCTGGTTCATGTTTTTGGTTTGGAAGATAAAAGCCGTTATACCTTAGCGGAAGATTTTGGCTCAAATGTCTTGAAAGGGCTCCCCCGGGGATCGGTTTTATTGGCCGAAGGCGATCATTATGTTTTCCCCATTTTTTATCAAAAGTATGTTTTGGGCCAGCGCCAAGATTTAGTTTTTGAACCAGCCGTTTTTTTGGTTCATGATTGGGGCTGGCGCCAATTGGCGGCGCAAGGCCGGGCTGAAGCCAAGATCGTGAAGGAGACGCCGATCACGAGGGAAAGGATTGAAAGGCTGGCGAGGGAGGGCGCGCGAAAGGGAACCGGTTTATTTTGTTCCCTTCAAAGGACGAAGTGGGAGGGTGTTTTTGATTCCTTCGGCGGTTCCTGGGTTCCGGAGGGACTGGTTTTTCGATGGGAGGCGTCCCGGCCCGGAGCGCGAAAGTCATTCGAGGAAATCCGGGGAAAGGCGGCTTCTCAAAGGCTCCGCGGAATAGCGGAGTTCAAGAGTTCAAGGGGATTGGATTTTTCGTCGAACGAAATATATCTTTATTACGCCGATCAATTTTTTATTCCCGCGGAAAGTTTTGGGGCCGATGAGGATGGGGACGGCAGGTTTTGGCTGTTCGAGAAAGGCTTAGCGTTCGAGGATCCCCCTAACATCTATAATAATTTAGCCGTCGCCGCCGGCAGGATGGGTTTTCCCTCTGTCGCCAGGCGTTTTTGCCTGCTGGCGATCCAAAAGGATAGGGGTTATCTGCCGAGTTACATCAACCTGGCTAACGCTTTTTTGTTGGAGGGGGATTACCAACGGGCGATCCAAACCTATGAACAGATTAGGGCTCTTTCCGGGGATGGCGGGGAATGGAATAACAAGATTTTAAAAACCAGGCAATTTCAGGCTTTAGGGATTAAACCGGCGGTCGGCCCTAAAACCCAGGCCGAATATGAGGCTCTTGAAAAGCGGTGGGGGGGGAAAGGCCTTTCCTTTTTGGCCGCCATTGTCCGCCAAACCGCCCTTGAGGAAAAGGAGCCCAAGCCCTGAAAAGCTCAAATTATTGGGTTTTTCCCCCGTTTCTATTGTTATAATGGCTTGGTTGATAACCACGCTTTTACACGCTTACGGGAGTCGGAATGGATCTCCAACAAGTTCTTGTTTCCATGGTGGAAAAGAAGGCCTCCGATGTTCACATGAAAGCCGGCGCCCCGCCCCTTTTCCGGATTGACGGCGACCTGACCCCGCAGAGCGAGACCCCCTTGACCCCCCAGGAATTAGCCGAAGTGGCCTCTTTCCTCATGGACGAGAAACAACAAAAAACTTTTTTTGAGGATCACCGTGAGGTCGACCTGGCTTACGCGGTGGAAGGATTGGCCCGGTTTAGGACCAACGCCATGTGGCAGAGGGGCCTGCCTGAGATCATTATGCGGGTCATCCCCCAGCATATCCCCAAAATTGAGGACATCAACATGCCCACGGCGGTCCTAAAGCAAATCGCCATGGAACAGCGCGGCCTTATTCTCGTGACCGGCATCACGGGATCGGGAAAATCAACCACCCTCGCCGCCTTGATTAATGAAATGAACATGAATCGGGCCGCCCACATTGTCACGGTCGAGGATCCCATTGAGTTCGTCCACCACGATAAAAAATCCAGTATCACCCAAAGGGAAGTGGGGCTCGATACGGAAAGTTTCAAGTCGGCGTTGAAGTACGTCCTGCGCCAGGATCCGGATATCATCCTGATCGGGGAAATGCGCGACGTGGAGACGGTTTCGGCCGCCATCTCCGCGGCCGAAACGGGCCACTTGGTGCTGTCCACCCTCCATACCATGGACACGGTCCAAACCATGGAGCGTATTTTGGACTTCTTCGCGCCTGCGCAGCAAAATCAGATTCGGATCCAGCTTTCCAACACCATGAGGGCCGTCATCTCCCAGCGGTTGGTGAGCAAAGCGGACGGGGTGGGGGTTGTTCCGGCGGCCGAGATCATGATCGCCACGCCGACCATTAAGTCCCTCATCGCGGAGGGCAAGATCAGCCATATCCGCGGGTTCATCGCCGAAGGCCACAGCCAATATGGAATGCAGACCTTCGACCAATCCTTGATCGAATTGGTCCGCAAGGGGCTCATCACGAGGGAAAGCGCGATGGAGCAAGCGAACTCCCCCAGCGAGATTGATCTGGGCCTGAAAGGCATCTCCTCTTCCCGCGCCTCGGCCCAATCGCTTATTTCCCAAATGGAAACCGCCCAGCAAAAGGATCGGGTCAGCGGTTGGTTGAAGAGGGCCCAGGAATATTTCGAAAAACGCCGTTATGACGAGGCCAGGGCCGAGATCAAAAGAGTCCTCCAAGAGGTCCCTGACCATAAAGAGGGAAACACCTTGATGGCCCGGTTAAGGGAATTGGAGGATAAGACGGAAAAAAAGAAGGACTCCTCGTCGGTGATCAAATCAGCCCTTCAAATGTACCGGGAGGGGAAACACCAGGCGGCTATCATGGAATTCCAAAAAGCCCTGGAGTCCGATCCGGAAAATAAGCAGGCCCAGGCCTATATCAAATCCATCCAGGAAGAATTGGATAACCGGACGAAGGCCCGTGAACTTTACCAAAGCGCCCTTGCGTTACAGCAGCAAAATGACCTCGCCAACGCCCTGGCCCAGGTGAACCAAGCCCTGGTTTTGGATCCGCAAAATGAGCAGGTGGGAGTCCTTCAAAGGGATTTGAAAAACAGCCTGCAAAAAGAACAGGCGAAAGCCAAGGCTGACTCGCTCAATCAAGGGGCCATCGAGCTGTATAAAGCGGGGGATTTATTGGGGGCGCTGGTATCCTGGAACAAGGCCTACGATTTAAATTCGGAACTGGAGGACGTGGCCCGTTATCTCCAGCAGGGAATCGCCAAGCTTCTTTCGTTCGGCGTGGAAGGCTTGGAGTCGAACCCCGAGAAGGAACCTATTTTAAACTTGTTTGAACAGGGCGTCCGCAGTTATGTCCGGAGTGATTTCCAAACCTCGATCGAGTTTTTCAAGAAGGCGTTGTCGAAGGCGGACGGCAACGCCTATTTAAGCGCCTATTTGCAAAAGTCCAGTCAAATGCTGGAACAGCAAATCAACGAGATGTACCAGGCGGCTTGGGGCGCCCAGCAGTCGGGCGATTTGGGGCTGGCCCAAAAGGAATACACCAAAGTCTTAAGGCTGTCCCCGGGGCACCCGGAAGTGGTCCGGCAGATGGCGGCCCTGAAGTCCACGATCCTTCAATCCGCCGAGAAGCTTTACGCCGAGGGAAAGCAATTCTTCGACCAGAATGATATGGACCAGGCGGTGCGGATTTGGGAGAAGATCTTGGAGATCGATCCTTCCAATGAAAGGGCCCAGAAAAAGATTGAGGAAGCCAAAATTAAAAAAAGCACCCTCAGCGGTATTTTCTCGAAAATAAGCTGATGATCTTAAAAATGATTGAAGGGGAGCGGCGTTGAAAAAACTAATATATGGGGCCCTGGGGCTCATTGTTCTATTCATACTGGCGATGAACAGTTCCATTCTCGCCGATCAAGCGGTGAATTGGGTCACGGAGCATCCGAAGGATCCGGACGCTCCCTTGGTTTTGTACCGGGCCGGGCGCTGGTGCAACATCATGGGAAGCGGGGATCGGGCGGTGGAAATTTACCAAAAATTATATGAGATGTATCCTGAAAGATCCGATCTTTGCGCCCCCGCCATGTACTATTGCGCCGAGATAAAATCCGATTCTTCCACGGTGGTCGCGATTCGTAAACAAGCCATACCCTTCCTTGAAATTGTGGCGACGCAATATGCTTCGGAGGAGGAATGGCGGGTTAAAGCAAAAAAACTTTCCGACGAGGTGAATTATGTCCATTGAGCTCAAAAGGCTGGCTGGTTGGGTGTTGGCCCTGGCGTGGCTGGCGGCGGGTTTGAGCCCGGTCCGTTTGGGAGCCGTGACCCTTGAGGTGGAGGAGGGAGACTCAAACGCGTCCCCGGCTTCCGCGCCTGCCGGTTCCGCCGGAGCCCCGTCGGCCGGGATGACGGAGAACAAGCCGGCCAAAGTGCGGATCAGCGAAAAAGTCGGATTTTATTATTTCATGAAATCCGGTTTTGTCCTGTCCGACGACTTGAAAGTTCCCATGGTGGGAAAGGTCCTTAAGTCCGAGAGGGGTTCGGATTGGTACGACACGGGCAGCAAAACCCATGTGGAGCTGGCCCCCCATCAGAGGGATGTCAAAACGGGGGATCTTCTGGTGGTGTACCGGACGGACCACCGTGTCGAGGAAGCCCATTCCGGGTTTTCGGGCTGGTGGATCCGAAATTTGGCGGTGGTGAAGGTCCTGGAAGTCGATAAAAGGAGCTGTGAGGTTGAAGTCAAGAAGTCCTTTTATCCCTTTGTGGCAGGGGACAAGGTGCGGCTTTATGAGGATGAGATCAGCCGGTGGAAACAAGCGCAAATCAAAAAACCGCTTCCCGATCATTCCGTCAGTTGCTTTGTGGTGACCGCCGAATCCAACGAGGTGCTCGCGAGCCAGGCGGATTCTGTGGTCCTGACCGCTGGAAGCAAAAAAGGCGTCGTTGAGGGGCAAAGATTTCAACTCAAGGACACGATTTTCCACAACTCCCAACCCGTTCGGGTCAACCAAGGAATCGCGCAGGTTTTTTATGTGGGGGCCAATTCCTCGATGGCGCAGATTTTATACAGTCATGGGCCGGTTAAAACAGGGTTTGAGGCGGCTTATCTTCCTTGAGCGCGGCTACGATGAAGGGTTAAGGACGAGGGGATGAAGCCGCCCAAGGAAGAAGACCCGAATTTTCAAAAAATATTAGACTACCTTTTGAAAATGAAGGGTTTTGACGGCCACCAATACAAACCCAATTACATCAAGCGCCGTGTCGCGGTTCGTATGAGAGCCACGGGGACCCACTCCTATCTGGATTATTTAAGCGCCCTTCAAAATAACCACCAGGAACCAACCCATCTCCTGGACCGGTTGACGATACATGTGACTGAATTTTTCAGGGATCCGGAAGTGTACCGTGCGGTCAAGGATAAATTGTTTCCCGAATTATTGAGGTCGGGCGAACCAAAGATAAAAGTGTGGTGCGCCGGCTGCAGTACCGGTGAGGAGCCCTATTCGGTCGCCATGATGCTGAAGGAATGGACCTTTTCCCAGCCTGAGCTGTCATTTGAGATCTACGCGACCGATGTCGACTTGGCCAGTATCCGAACCGCCGAAAAGGGGGAATATCCCCTGGAGGCCTTAAAAAAACTTTCCAAGACTCAAACGACGCGTTGGTTTTACCTGGAGGGGGCGAAGGCTAGGATCGTTTCGGACTTGAAAAAAAACGTTCATTTCAGGGTGCATGACTTGATATCGGATTGGGTTCCCGAGTTCTCGGGGTTTCACCTTATATTTTGCAGGAACCTCTTGATCTACCTGAACTCGGCCCAGCAGCAGATTATCTACGAGCATTTCGCCGGCGCCATGGCGCCTGGCGGGTATTTGATCCTGGGCTTAACCGAGACTTTAATGGGGGCTTCGAGGAAATATTTTCAATGCGTGGATATCCGCCATCGGATTTATCAGGCGGTGAACAAAACCGGCGCGGCGCCGGAACAAAAAAAGGGAGAGCGGGTTATCGATGGATAGGGCGCAGGATCACATTAATTTAGGCACGGCTTTCACGCTATCCAAGCGGTATGCGGATGCCATTGTCGAATTCGAAAAAGCCCTGGAATTGAGCCCGAGCGACGGCGAGATTTTGTTCCAATTAGGGGGGTTGTTCACCAATATCGGGAACTACGCGGAGGCTGAAGCCCATTATTTGCGCTCTCTCGCCATTAATCCCATGAACTTAAACGCGCATTGCAAACTGGGGCTTCTTTTGGAAGTTCAGGGAAAGTACCCTTCCGCGATCCTGGAGTTCCAAAAGGCCATCGAGTTGAACCCCGGGGACGCGGGTCTTTACAACAACCTGGGAAATGTCTACTCGAAAATGGGGAGCTACCAAGAATCCGTCGAGCAGTATAAAAAATACATTTCGGTTAATCCCAGCAACGCTGAAATTTTCTTCAAGATGGGATACGCCTATGAGCAACTGGGGGGATTGGACGAGGCTATTACCTCTTACGAGAAAGCGATTATCCTGAATCCCCGCCATTCGGCGATTTACGCCATTCTGGGTAACGCTTATTCCAAGCGCGGGATGTACCCCGAAGCGTTGGTTCAATATCAGCAAGCCCTCAAGTTAAACCCCTATGAGCCTGAGGCCCATTTGAGGATGGGGCACGCCTATATGTCGATGGGTCAATATGAGAAGGCCATCGAGGTTCTGAAGCAAGCCAGGGATAAAAACCCTAACAACGCCGAGGTTTACCTCAAGCTGGGAATGATCTACGCGGGCAGGGGAAACCACGAGGAAGCCATACTAATGTACCGCAAAGTCATGGAAATCAATCCGAATGACGCCAGTGTTCACAACGTTTTAGGGTATATTTATGACAAGCAGGGCGACATGCAAAAGGCCTTGGAGGAATACCGGGCCGCGAAATTAATCAATCCCAACGATGTCATGATCTTGGATAATTTGGGCAATTTAAATTATAAGCAGGGGCATTTTGACGAGGCGATTTTGGAATATGAAAAATTGATAAGCTTGAACCCCAGCCACGGGGATGCCCATTCCAAATTGGGAAATATCTACTTGAAGCGGGGGGAAAAGGACAAGGCCGTGGAGCACTGGGAAAAGGCCTTGGCGATGGATCCCACCAACGAAATCCTGAAGAATAATTTGAGGATCGTGAAGGGGAGCAACGTCCAATGATGAGGCCCCAAGAAAAATCCCTGGGTGAGCTTCTCCGGCAAGCCGGAAAAATAACCTCGCGCCAGATTCAGGTGGCGCTGGGAGAACAAAAGAAGCATCACGAACCCATCGGAAAAGTGCTTGTCCGGCTGGGCTTTGTCGAGGAGAGGGATATCCTGCAAGTCATGCAGGGAATGATGGTATTGACGTTCCGGGTCGAAAATGAGCTTTATGGGATCGAAACTTTCCGGGTTCGGGAAGTCCTGAAATACACCCCCTTGCGGCCCCAAGCCCAGCCCCAGGACCGCTGGGAGGGTGAATTGACCCTGAGGGGGACTGTTTTTCCCGTCCTGTCCTTTCGTAAATACCTCGGTTTGGGGAGCCCGGAGAAGGCCTCGTCGACTTGGTTCATTGTTTTGGAAAAAAAAGGCGTTCCCTTTATATTATGGGTGGATCACGTGCGGGAGGTGGCCCGGTTCAAGATAGACCAGATTGAGCCCTGTCCACCCTACTTGTTTGGGAAAAAGAACGAATTGTATTATTGTTTGGGTAAAATAAAAGAAGACCTTTATTCCATTTTGAATCCGGACCAGTTAGTGGACGAAAAAAACTTTACATTGCCTTCCTCCGAGGTGGATTATGCTTTCCCGCCCTGAAACTAAAACAATCCGCGAAATGGCCCACGGCTCCGACCAGGGTGACGCGTCGACCCATAATAATTTGGGCGTTTTTTACTATTCCAAGGGAATGTACGCCGAAGCCATCAAGGAATTCAAAACCGCACTGGAAATTGAGCCCGAAAACGCCCAGTCCCAGGAGAACCTGAAATCGGTCAACCGCCACACGGGTTTGTATGACCGATCGATCGAAGCCTATAAAAAATCCGTCCAAATGTTCCCCCAGGACGCCGAGGCTTTTTATAACTTGGCGAACGCCTACCGATATACCGGACAATACGAGAAAGCGGTGGAGGAATACGCGAAAACCCTGCAGCTGAACCCGGACCATCCCTTTGCCAGGAATTACCTCGGGATTTCCCATAAAGCCATGGGGAGTTTTGATTTGGCGATGAATGAGTTCCGTAAAGCCATTGATAAAAACCCCTATTTCGCCGACCTCCACAATAACTTGGGGGAGGTTTATTACAAAAAGGCGATGATTAACGAGTCCCTGATCGAATTTAAAAAGGCGATTTCCTTGAACCCGGACTACGCGATCGCCCATTACAATTTGAGCTTCGTCTATGGCGATAAAAACATGCTGGAAGAGGCCGAAAGGGAATTTAAAAAAGCCGTGGATTTAAACCCGAATTTTGGACAAGGGGCCCAGGCCCTTTTGGCGATCGAACGTTCCAAGAGCATGGAGGAAAAAATCGCCGAAAAAGTCGCGGCCCAGCCAGCCGGGGCCTCGAACGCCGAAACTTATTTAAGCCTGGCCGCCGCCTACAAGGGCAAGGGATTGCTGGAGGAGGCATTGCGGGAATATCGGCGGGCGATTGAGGCCATGCCGAACGAGGAAAAACTTTACCGGGCCGTGGGTGAGCTTTATCTCCTCAAGGGGATGCTGGAAGACGCCTTGACCGCCTCCCGAAAAGCCATTGAGTTGGCCCCCTCCCATGTTGAAAATTATATTCAGTCGGGAATAGCGCTGCGGGAGCTGAACCGGACGGAGGAGGCGGCCAAGTCCTTCTCGAAAGCCATTGAGCTCGTCCCCCATTCCAGCATGGCTCATTTTGAGCTGGGCGTGACTTATTTTAAAATGGGGGAAAGCGAAAAGGCGACCAGGGAAGTCCGTCAAGCCCTGGAAATCGATCCCCAGAACGCCGAGGCCCATTATTATTTGGGGGTCTATTACTACAAGGTGAACCTATACGACGAGGCGATCCGCGAGATTTCCCAAGCCATCGAACTCAACGTCACCATCGCCTCGAGCGCCGAGGCGCTAACCTATCTGGGATTGGCGCTGGCGGATAAAGGGCGTTTTGAGGAGGCGATCGCCGAGTATAAAAAGGCCATGGAGTTTGACCCCAAGAACCCCATTATCCACAACAGCCTGGGAGTCGCCTACAAGAACGCCGGCATGATTTCGGAGGCGATCCAGCATTATCAGCAGGCGATCGCCTTGAACCCCAAGTACGCCAAGGCCTTGAATAATTTGGGAGTGGTGTATTTCAAGCAAAGCCAGTATGAGAAGGCCATTGAGGCATTTAAAAAAGCCGTGGAAATCGAGCCGGACTATAAAACCGCCCACAATAATTTGGCGGTGGCTCTGAAAAAGAAAAATGTTTTGTCCGAAGCGTCCGAGGTCCTCATCAAGCAAATCATGGCCGATCCGGAAAACGCCTCCCTTCATTTTAACCTCGGAACCCTCTACAAAAATACCGGCCAGTTCAACGAGGCGATCCGGGAATTCCAAGAAACGGTCCGCTTGAGCCCCAAAAATCGCGAGGCCCTCACCAGGCTCGGGGAAGTTTATCTCGCGACGGAGGCCTTGGATGACTCGGTGAAGGTATTGGCCAGGGCCGTATCCTGCGATCCCAAATACCCGGACGCCCATTTGCAGCTGGGAAAAGTTTATATCCGCCGTCAATGGTGGGATGAGGCCCTGGTCGAGCTGAAGAAATGCGAGGAATTGGACAAGGATTTAAGCGAAATTCATTTCCACTTAGCCCAGGTTTACCGCTATAAGAGCTGGTGGGACGAGGCGATTCAGGAATTCCGGAGATACCTGGATTCCCCCGGGACGGAAGAGGACAAGATGATGGTGGCGGTGGACATGATCAAACAGCTTGAGGTTTGGAAAAATCAGCTTCAGGTTTCCCCCAGCGCCAGCCACTCGAAATTGATTAAATAGGAAAGCCATGAAACTTCTCGTTTGCGTGATCACTCCCAAAAAACTCGACCAGGTCAAGAAAGTCCTATGGGAAGCCGGTGTAAGGGGGGTCACGATCTCCGAGGGATCCGGTTATGGATACCAAAAAGTCCAGGTGGAATCGGTGAAGGGCGCGGATTATAAGGTACAATACCAGCCGAGAACCAGGCTTGAGATCGCCCTTCCGGACGATGAATTGGAAAGGGTGGTGGAGCTCCTGTTGGAAACGGTTCGAACGGGCCGTATCGGAGACGGCAAGTTTTTCATATTACCCCTGGAAGACGCCATCCGGGTCCGGACCGGGGAACGGGGCGAAAACTCACTTTGACGGCTTGGGCCGGATGGAACGGCCCGTTAAAAGGGGATTGCTGGAAGCGGATCACTTGTCGTTTTGAATTTACTTTTGCTTGAGGAGGATGTCGTGGCCCACCGTGTGATGCTCGTCGATGACGCGTCTTTTATGAGGATGATGCTGAAAAATATCCTTGTCGGCTCCGGGTACGAGGTGATCGGGGAGGCGGAGAACGGGGCCAAGGCGGTTGAGCAATTCAAGGCCCTGAAACCGGACCTGGTCATCATGGACATCATCATGCCGGAAATGGGAGGCATCGACGCGGTCCGCGAAATCATCAAGGGGAATCCGACGGCTAAAATATTAATGTGCAGCTCCATGGGCCAGCAATCGTTGGTGGTTGAGGCCATCCAGGCGGGGGCCAAGGATTTTATCGTCAAGCCTTTTCAACCCTCGAATGTGCTCGAGGCCGTCAAGAAAGTATTGGATTAGGGAAGCCCCGGCGCGGGGCGGCCTTGAAGGCTCCTTCCCCCCGAAACACTCCGCAGCGCATGGAAAGGCCTTTGGCATGGGTATGGAATCCGGACAATTCACAGAGTTTCAAATAGACGCCTTGAAGGAAATCGGCAATATCGGCGCCGGCAACGCCGCCACGGCGCTTTCCCAAATGGTGGGGAAACGGGTGGATATGTCGGTGACGAAAGTTTTGGTATTGCCCGCGGACGCCATCGCCGGTTTCCTCGGGGGCATCGAAAAGAACGTGGCCGCGGTCCATATGCCGGTTTATGGGGAAATGATCGGAGTGGCCCTTATTTTTTTCCCCTTAGAGCGTTTGTCCGAGCTTTCCGGCATGCTCATCGGTAAAAACGAGGAAGACCCGGCCCATCTCTCCGAATTGGGGCAGTCGGCGATCAAGGAACTCGGCAGCATCCTGACGGGCGCCTACCTTAGCGCGCTCTTCCGTTTCGTCCACATTCAGCTGATCCATGGGGTCCCGGGTTTAGTGATCGACATGGCCCAAGCCATTTTGGACACGGTTTTGGTGGAGTTGGAACAGCGGGAAGAAATCGCCATCGTGATTGAAACCGAATTTTTAGAGGATGATAAACAGTTAACCGGCAGTTTCTTTCTGCTGCCCGAGGCGGATTCCTTGAAAAATTTTTTCACCGCTTTCTCAAAATCCCTCGGACTTCCCGGCAATGGCTGAGAGCGATTGGGCGGTCGGGATCGCGGAGATTAAATCGTCGGAGGGCGAGGGCCGGTTAGTGGCCTACGGATTGGGATCCTGTGTGGGGGTCACCCTTTATGACCGGACCAGGAAAATCGGCGGATTGGCCCATATCATGCTGCCTTCCAGCAGGATGCACGCCCGGGTGTCGGTGCCGGGAAAATACGCGGACACGGCGGTAGAGGCCCTTTTGGAATCCGTCGGGAGCCGCGGCGCGGATTTGCGGAATCTGGAGGCGAAACTGGTGGGCGGTGCCAATATGTTCATATCGATCACCCAGCAGGCGGTCCCGATCGGGATGAGGAACGTATCGGCGGTCCGGGAACAGTTGGACCTTAAGGGAATTAAAATCAAGGGCGAGGATGTGGGGGGATCCCAGGGCCGGACGATCTTTTTCACCCTTGCCGACGGAAATATCGAAGTTCGAAAATTAAATCATCCCTCCTTTTTAATTTAAGTCGTTTAAAGGGCCATTCCATGAACGCGTCGCTATCCGAAAAGGATTCGCCTTTGGTAAACGGTAATCCTGATATCCAACTGGTGGTGTTCACGCTGGCCGGATGTGAATTGGCCGTTGAAATCCACCAAGTGAGGGAAATCATCCGCGTCGGGGAAATGACCATGATGCCCAAGGCCCCCAAGTTTTTGGAGGGCATCATCAACCTGCGGGGCAGGATATTTCCCGTGCTGGACTTCAAGAAGCGATTTGACATGCCCCAGGTGGATCGGACGGAGGAAACCAGGATATTAGTGGTGGAATCCAAGGATCAAGTCCTGGGGCTGTTAGTCGACAAGGTCGTGGAAGTCCTCAAGGTTCCTTCCTCGGCGGTGGAGCCTTTGGACCATACCCTTTTGACCATCGGGCCGGATTACGCGAAAGGGATGGTGATGACGCAAGGCCGGTTGATTTTGTTGCTGAACTTGGAGAAAACCTTCAACTTGGACGACCTGAAAAACCTTTCGGATTTGGAATCGAATTCTCACAGGGAAGGAAAGCCCCTTGGCCATTAAAGTTTTGTTTTGCGATGATTCCTCTTTTATGAGATCCATCCTAAAGGGCATCATTTTAAAAGAGCCCTATCAACTGGCGGGGGAGGCGTCCAACGGCGCCGAGGCGGTTGAACAGTACCGGAAACTAAAACCGGATCTGGTTACCATGGACATCGTGATGCCGGAAATGGACGGGATTGACGCGGTCAAGGAGATCCGGGCCTTCGATCCCGAGGCTAAAATCATCATGGTGAGCGCGATGGGACAGCAAAGCATGGTCATCGACTCCATCCAAGCGGGAGCCAGGGATTTCATCATCAAGCCCTTCCAACCCCCCCGGGTGCAGGAAGCGCTTAAAAGGGTTGTGGGTTCTTAGTGACGGTATTTTATTTCCTTTTCCGGAAAGTCTTCGATGGCGACTGAAAAAACGAGAACCGTCAGGGTTTTAGTGGTGGATGATTCCTTTTTCATGAGGAAGATGCTTTCGGAAATTTTGGCGGACACGAACGGCGAAATCGCCGTACTGGATACGGCCCAGAACGGAATGGAAGCGGTTGAGAAGGCGAAAAAACTGAAGCCGGACGTGATCACCCTCGACGTTGAGATGCCGAAAATGGACGGATTGGCCGCCCTGGCGGAAATCATGAGGGAAATACCGACGCCCATCGTGATGCTTTCCAGCCACACGGGAAAGGGAACCGAGACGACCATCCGGGCCCTGGAACTGGGAGCCATCGACTGCGTGGCAAAGCCGGCCGGCCGCGTATTGGAGAATGTGAAGTCGATCCAAGCGGAATTGGTCGAAAAGATCAAAATGGCGGCTTTGTGCCAGCCTCGTAAAAGGCAGGAGCCGCAGCCCCTTCCCGAGGAAGGGGCCGGCAAAAAAAACGGCAGGATTTCTGAGCCGGCGCCGGCGGAAAAGGAAGGGCCGGCCAAATTTATCGCGGCCGTTGCCTCCTCGACGGGCGGCCCCCGCGCGCTGAATGAGTTTTTCACTCATCTGGACCGGAATGCCTCGGCGGCTTTTGTCATTGTCCAGCATATTTCTGTCGGCTTTACCAAGGCCCTGGGGCGTAGGTTGGACGACGTCGGCAAGATGTCCGTTTCCGAGGCGGTAGAGGGTGAAACCCTGTTGGGAGGCCACGCTTATGTGGCGCCTGGGGGAGTTCATCTGGTGCTGGAAGGGGCCCCGGGACGCTTCCGTTTCGCTTTTAATGACCAGCCGCCGCGCCTGGGCGTAAAACCCTCGGCGGATATCATGATGAGTTCGGTGGCGAAGGCCGCGGGCCAACATTGTTTGGGCGTGGTTTTAACCGGAATGGGGCGCGATGGGTCGACGGGACTTAAGGATATCCGTTTGGCCGGCGGCAAAACCTACGCCCAGGACGCGGAGTCCTGCGTGGTTTACGGAATGCCCAAAGCGGCGGTGGACTCAGGCGTCGTGGACCGGCAGTTGACTTTGACCCTCATGGCCTCGGAAATTAACCATCTTTTAAGCCGCCGATAAACCCTATCCATTTTAACCTTGGCCTTTTTCCGGAAACAGGACCTCCTGGTCCCCCCGGGCCTTTCTTGAATTTGTTGCGGGAAGCTGGTCGGCTGGGGGAGTTTGGGGAAAACCCGTTGTTTTAGCCTTTCTTTTCGCGGCGTGATGCCGAAAAAATAGTTTTTGAGGGGTTCGGGGTTAAAATAGTTTGGGTCGAAACCAGTTGATTCGGAGACGCGCTTGAATATCAGCGAGTATAAAGAAGTTTTTTTATTGGAAGCGAGGGAATACCTCTCGAACCTGAACAATTCCCTGGTGGCGCTTGAAAAAGACCCGGCCCAATCAGGCCCCATCAATGAAATCTTCAGGGCGGCCCATACCTTGAAGGGCATGTCGGCCACCATGGGTTATGAACCCATGGCTCATTTGACCCATCAAATGGAAACGGTGCTGGAGCCCATCCGGTCCGGTGCCGAGGTCCTGACCTCCCGTCTGGTGGACGCGCTTTTTATCTGCCTCGACCAGCTGGAAAAGTGGGTCAATATCCTATCCTCCAATGATTCCTTGGAAGAGGGGGATTTGCAGGCGACCCTGGCCAGCCTTCAAAACGCCTCCGAAGCCCTTCGCGGGGCCGCCGGAGGAAAAAGGGGGGACCCGCCGCCTGAAACGGCTTCCTTGGCCTTTTCCGAGGGGGAAAGGGAAGTCATGTCCCAAGCCAGGATGAACGGGTTTTCCGTTTATGAAATCATGGTGGAACTGGAAGAGGGATGTCAATTTAAGGAAGTCCGCTCATTTATGATTTTGAAAGCCCTCAATGAATTGGGGGAGATCGTCAAATCCCATCCGGCGCCCGAGGACATTGAAAAGGGACTCTTTGACACTGGGTTTTTCCTGGTGGTGGTCACCGACAATCCTCCCGAAAAAATAAACAAGGTTTTGATGTCCGTCAGCGAGGTGAAGTGGGTCCAAGTGGTTCCCTTTACGGCGGAAGACGAAAAAAGTTTCAAGATTCCGGACAGGAGGGACGCCGGGAAAAGCTCCCGGCGCCAATCGGACCCGGTAAAAGCCGGCCGCGAGGCGGAATCGGAGGGGCAGGGGCCCTCCGCGGTCGCGCCGGGGGAAAAGTCCTTTATCCTTCCGACGATCCGCGTGCACACCTCCAAACTCGATAAGTTGATGGCGTTGGTCCAGGAATTGGTCATCTCGAAAATCCGTTTTGAGCAGGTGGTGAGGACCAGGGAATTGAAGGAGCTTTTGGACCCCCTTTTCCAGCTGCACCACATCACCGACGAGCTTCAGGATGAGATCATGAAGGTCCGGCTGATGCCGGTGAAGCAAATCTTTGAGCGCTTCCCCCGGATGGTGCGGGACCTGGCCAAAAGCCTGAACAAACAAGTGGATCTTGAGATGGACGGAGCGGAAGTCGAGTTGGACCGTACGGTAATCGAGGAGATGAGCGAGCCGCTTGTCCACCTGCTCCGCAACGCCATCGATCATGGGATCGAGATTCCCGACGACCGTGTAAGGGACGGGAAGGAACCCTTCGGAACCATCCGCCTTCAAGCCAAGCGGGAAAGATCCTACGTGGTCCTTTCGGTGGCGGACGACGGACGCGGCATCGATCCCGAGTTGGTCCGGCAAAAGTCGGTGGCCAAGGGTTTGATCTCGCCCGATGAGGCGGTCAAGCTGACCGACGAGGAAGCGATCCGGCTGATCGCCCTCCCGGGATTCTCCACCGTGGACAACGCCACCGAGGTCTCGGGTAGGGGAGTGGGAGTGGACGTGGCCAAGACCAAGGTGGAGGCGCTGGGCGGTACCTTCCGCATCCAAAGCAAAAAAGGGCTTGGGACGACATTTGTGTTGAGATTCCCCTTGACCCTGGCCATCATCAAGGGCCTTTTGGTCAAGTGCAACGGCGAAACCTTCGCCATACCGGTGGTGAATATCATCGAGACGGTGGACATCCATCCGGCGGATAAACGAAATGTCCAGCAACAGGAGACTTTTCTTTTGAGGGATGAGGTCATCCCCCTTTATTACCTGCAGGAAATCCTGGAGATGGAAGTGCCCTCCGCCGGGAGTCCTTCCGGTTTGGAAACGGTATTAATCGCCGAGGTGGGGGAGTCCCGCGTAGGACTGTTGGTGGATGAAGTCTTGGGCCAGCAGGAAATCGCCATCAAATCGCTGGACCGGCTTCTGAAGGGGGTCCGGGGATTTTCGGGCGCGACCATCCTGGGGAGTGGTAAGATAGCGTTGATTTTGGACGTCAATAGCTTGATCGAGGATTTGAAAGACCGCCGTTTTCAGGCGGAACATCCGCTGTTGGAAAGGGACGATAAGCATGCTCCTCAATCTCGATGAGCTAACCCCGGGACAGTTGGACGCCCTGAAAGAGGTCGGTAATATCGGCGCTGGCCACGGGGCCACCGCCCTGTCCCAGCTTTTAGGCAAAAAGATCCATATTACCGTTCCTAAGGCGAATATTCTTCCCTTGTCCCAGGTCTCAAAATTGGTGGGAGACCCCAACACCTTGGTGGCAGGCTTAACCCTTTCCATCCTGGGGGACGCGACCGGAAAAATCGTCCTGCTGTTTCCCAGGGACTCGGCCCTTCATTTGGCGGACATGCTGTTAAAACAGGAAGTGGGTACGAGCAAGATCCTGACCGAAATGGGGCACTCGGCGATCAAGGAGGCGGGGAATATCCTGACGGGGGCCTACTTGAGCGCCTTAAATGAATTCCTTGGAATGCTTCTTTTGATCTCCGTCCCCACCCTGGTGTTTGACATGGCCGGCGCCTTGTTGACCTCCCTGACCCAGGGAATGGAAGAAGACATGAAGGTCATCTGCATTGAGACGAAATTCATCGATGCCAACGAGGTTATCGGCGGATTTTTCATCCTTGTGCCAGACGCTGTATCCTTACGGGCGATTTTCCAGGCGATTAAGGTCAAATAGCCAAAAGCCCGTGACTTTCCGCTAAAATCATTTTAAACCGGTCCCGCGGAAAATATTCGGGAAGCCGCTATTTTGAAAGTCTCAATATTCCCCATCGCGTGTTAAGATAAGTTTTGCCCCGATGTCATATGAAGATGGCGCGGTATTGATGGATGTCCGAAAGGTTTTTCGTGATCGGCGACCCGGCGTTAACTGAAAAATTAATCAACCAATTACAAGGCCGCCCCACCCAAGCCACTTTGGCGGCCTGCTGCGCGGAAATCTCAAAAAGCTTCAAGTTTGACTGCGTTTTCGTCGCCCACTCCAACAGCCCCGAGGCTATGTTGGAACCTGTGGCTTTCGATGGAAAAGAAGAGGTCATGGACGCCTGTCTCTACCGTTTGGGGGTCGAGGAGAGGGTGGCCCTGACCAAGATCGTCCTGAAGAACTATTCGGACATCACCGGCAAGCCCGTGTTCAATAAGGCCGGCTCCCTTCGGATCCAAAAGCCCAGCAGCGGCCTTTTTTTCGCCCTCTACAAAATCAGGCAGGATTACCTCCTGCTCGGCTGTGCCCACCAGGATTCCCGCGCCTATGACCAGGAGCTGCTGTCGGAGCTGGCCAATGTCTGGAAATCCTGGCAGGAGGATCTGCTCGCGGGGGTCCATCACATCATGAGGCCCGTGAAGAACGAGGGCCCGTCCGCCCCTTCCCGGCCCGCTTCAACCGGTCCCGCCAATTTAAGCGATATTGAATCGAATCCCTTTTCACCCCCCAAAATGGACCAGCCGAAACCGAAAGACCTGGACGGTAAACATATGAGGCCGGTCGTCCTGGTGGATGAGGTCACGAGGCTTTTTAATAAAGATTATTTCGAGGAATGCCTGGCCATCGAGGTCGAAAGGGCCAAACGCTATTCCCGCCATGTCAGTCTTCTTTTCTTAAGCGTAACCCCGCTGGACCCGGTGACGGCAAAAGCGAACGAGAACGCGATCGCCAACCAGATCGCGGAAATCCTCTTTAAAAGCCTCCGGCGCGTCGACATCATCTGCCGGTTGGAAAAGAACAAATACGGGATCATCCTCCCCGACACGGACAACAATACCTACGGCATTATCGCCAAAAGGGTTTTTAAATTTTTCAAGCTCGTGATGGGGGAAACCCAGCCGGTTTTCTTGAATATCAGCGCCTCCACCTATCCCAAACACGCCGGAAACCACATCTTGTTATTCGAGAACACGGATAAACTTCTCCTGCAGGCCCAGGAAGTCGGACCCAACAAAGCGGTGCTGCCGGAATAACCCATCTCTCAATTCCTCCCTCTCCTTTTGCCTGTACTTCAACGATATGCCCATGGTTTGTCCCTCGGTAAAATTTCCACCCCTCAACACCAAAAGATGAAACCAATTTATGGATTTAATCGTCATATGAAGCGCCTGGACATACATGTGAGGCCTTAAGGGGACAGCCCGGAATATGACAAACTCTGAGGTGTTATTGGGATTGCACTTGACCGGCGTGATCGGGCCAAGACGCTTGAAAGCCGCGAGGGAATATTTCGCCGATCTTTCCGATGTTTTCGGTTCGTCCGAGGAAGAGCTGAGCCGGTTACCCGATTGGACGGTCTCCTCGGCCCGGAAAGTCTGCTTGTTTCAGGAGCCTTTGGCGCAAGTGGAAAGGGAACTGTCGAAAGCCGAAAAGAACGGCATATCCGTCCTGGTGGAAGGGGATGGGGAATTTCCAAGGGTTTTCGGAAACCTTTATGATCCTCCTTTCGTCCTTTGGCGCTTGGGGAAATACCGGCCGGAGGATGAGAAGGCCATCGCCGTCATTGGGTGCCGGAAACCGAGCGCCTATGGAAAATTATCGGCTTTTCGGTTGGCCGAGGATATCGCCAGGGCCGGCTATACGGTTATTTCAGGTTTGGCCCGGGGAATCGACTCCACCGCCCACCAGGGAGCTCTCAAGTTTCCCAAGGGACGAACCCTGGCTTTTTTGGGGAGCGGCCTCTTAAACCTATACCCGCCCGAGAACCGAAAACTGGCCGAGGCCATCGCGGAGCGGGGCGCTGTATTCAGCGAATATCCCCTCCAGGCCAAGCCCCTCGCCCTTCATTTTCCCCAGCGAAACCGGTTGATCAGCGGCGCTTCCAAGGGTGTGTTGGTGGTGGAGGCGAAAAAGGACAGCGGTTCCTTCATCACGGTGGACCATGCCATCGACCAGGGAAAACCGGTTTTCGCGGTTCCCGGGCCCATTACCCACACCGAATCGGAGGGCTCCCACGCCCTCATCCAACAAGGCGCCAAGCTGGTGATGGGGGTGGAGGATATCTTTCACGAGCTCCAGGACATGAGCGCGGAAACGGTTTTCAGGTCGAGGAAAAACAGGCCGAGTTTGGAGGTTGTGGAGGAAAATTTGACGGAAGAGGAGAGAAAGGTCCTGGATTTGGTCTCCTATACGCCGGTCCATGTGGATGTTTTATCGCGGGAATCCCAAATGGTTTTACGGCGGTTAAATGAAATTTTGCTCAATTTGGAGATGAAAGGGCTTGTGCAGCAGGCGCCGGGCCATAGTTATTTTAAAATTTAAAATCCACCTTTTGCCGCCTTTGTTCCCTTTCCTGGTCCATTTACATAAATTATTTTTTACCGCCGGACGATTGCGGAATCAAAGTGTTTAAAAGGGTTTTGCCGGAAAGGAACCGCCGCGCCGGCGGGAGGTTCTCGGGGGGAAAACTTGACAAACTTGGGGCTCCTGCCTATTCTTGCGCCAGTGAAGAAGCCTCTTTATTTTTGCGCTTCATCGATCCACTCTAGGCTCATTGGAGATTTTCGTGGCAAAAGCCAAGGCGAAAAAAGTAGTTGAACTGAAAAAATTGGTCATCGTCGAGTCCCCTTCCAAGGCTAAAACGATCAATAAATACCTCGGCTCCGATTATATCGTCCTGGCTTCCAAGGGTCATTTGATCGACCTTCCCAAAAGCAAGCTGAGCGTCGATGTGGAAAACAATTTCGAGCCAACCTACCGCCCCATCCGCGGTAAAGCCCCGATTATCAATGAGCTGAAAAAAGCCGCCTTAAAAGCCTCCTCCGTCTACCTCGCCGCTGACCCGGACCGGGAGGGGGAAGCGATCGGCTGGCATATCAAGAATTTCCTGAGCGCGATGGAAAAAGTGCCGGTTATCTACCGTTTGAGGCTCAATGAGATCACTAAAACCGCCATCGAGGAAGCCATTCAGTCGCCCAGCGAAGTGGATTTGAACATGGTCAACGCCCAACAGGCCCGGCGGGTCCTGGACCGCTTGGTGGGTTATGGTATTTCCCCCCTCTTGTGGAAAAATATCCGCCGTGGTCTTTCGGCGGGCCGGGTGCAATCGGTGGCCTTGAGGTTGATCTATGAAAGGGAGAAGGAAATCGAGGGGTTTAAACCAGTTGAATATTGGTCCCTCGAGGCGGATTTCCTGACCGAGGACAAGCGGCTGGTCCGCACCAAGTTGGCCAAGCTCAAGGGTGAAAAACCCGATTTAAAGACCCAGGCCGAAACCCAGGCCTTGATCGAAAGGCTCAAAGAGGCCGATTTCTCCGTGTCCGCCGTTTTGCACCGGGAGAAATCCAAAAAGCCCCCCATGCCCTTTACCACCTCCAAACTTCAACAGGAAGCCTACAAGCAGCTGCGGTTCGGCGCCCGAAAAACCATGTCCATCGCCCAGGGTTTATATGAAGGTATTGAAATCGGCGAGGCGGCGCCGGTGGGATTGATCACCTATATGCGCACCGACTCCAAGCGCATTTCGCCCGACGCCAAGGCCGAAGCGTCCAAATATATCGGCCAAACCTACGGGGAAAAGTATTTGGGCCCCGGAGACAGGGACACCTCGGCCAAGGGCAAGATCCAGGACGCCCATGAGGCCATCCGGCCGACTTCCGCCTTCCGCACCCCGGATCAGATGAAGTCCTTCCTGACCCCTGAACAATTCAAGCTTTACCAGCTGATTTGGGAGGATTTCCTGGCCAGCCAGATGAGCAACGCCCTTTACCGTGAGACCAGCGTGGAAGTCTCGGGCTCGGACGCGGTTTTCCGGGCGACGGGAACGGAAACCTTATTCGACGGTTACACCAAAGTATATGAGGAAGCGGCCGACGAGGATAAAAAAGAAGTGGACGCGGGAACGGAGGCTACCGAGGAAGTCAACCCCAACAAACTTTCCGGTATCGAGGAAAAACAAGCCATGATTTGGAAAGAGCCGGTTCCCGAGCAGCATTTCACCCAGCCTCCGCCCCGTTTCACCGACGCCTCGATGATCAAGACCTTGGAGGAGATGGGCATCGGAAGGCCTTCCACCTACGCCCCGACCCTGGAAACGATCCAGGCCCGGCATTACGTCAAAAAAGAGAACGGCCGGTTCTTTTTGGCCGAGCTGGGAAACCTGGTCCTGGAAATACTCATGAAGAATTTTCCCGTCATCCTGGACTACGCTTTTACCGCGAAGATGGAAGGCGAGTTGGACTTGGTGGAATCGGGTGAGAGGGAATGGAGGGGAGTCATCAAGGAATTTTACGAGCCCTTCAAGGATTCCCTGGCCGCCGCGGAAAAGCTCATCGGCGAGGAAAAGAGCAAGATCGAGGTCGTGACGGACATTCCCTGCGAAAAGTGCGGCCAGATGATGATCGTGAAGTGGGGCCGCCACGGCAAGTTCCTGGCCTGCTCCAAGTATCCTGAGTGCCAAAGCACCAAGAGCCTCAAGGAAACCGGCGACGGATCCATCCAGGTGGACACGGACACCAAAACCGACGAGAAGTGCCCCAAGTGCGGGGCCGACATGGTGGTCAAGATGGGCCGGTTTGGAAAATTTTTGGCCTGCTCCAAGTATCCGGAATGTAAAACGGCCATGCCCATCTCACTGGGAATAAAGTGCCCCTTGGGCTGCGGCGGGGAAGTGGTATCCAGGGGCTCCCGAAGGGGCATTTTTTACGGGTGTAATAAGTACCCTGAGTGCAAATTCGTCTCCTGGAACAAGCCCGTGCCGAGGGCCTGTCCCCAATGCGCCAATCCCTTTTTGGTGGATAAATACACCAAAACCCTGGGGCCCCATATTTCCTGTCCGAACAAAGAGTGCGACTACAAAGAGTTCCCGAAATCGGACGAGGCCGCAGCGCCGGTCGCGGCCGCGCCCGTCCCCACGGCCTAAGATTTAACCACGAAGTTCACGAAGGCACGAAGTAATGCTTTTTTGAATTTAAAGTCTTTGCTTTAAACTTCGTGGCTTCGTGTACTTCGTGGTGAGAGGTTATTTTGAAAGAATCCATCCAAAAAGCTAAAATCCTCGTTGAGGCCTTTCCTTACATCAAGAAATGGTCCGGCCGTACGGTGGTGGTCAAGTATGGCGGAAGCACCAGGTCGGGCGCGGAAGAACTCCGCAACACCCTGCAGGATATCGTCCTGATGAAATTTGTCGGCATGAGGCCGGTGGTGGTCCATGGCGGCGGCAAGGACATCACTTCGGCCTTGGAAAAAATGGGCCTCCGCTCCAACTTCGTGGACGGCCTCCGGGTGACCGATCTTCCGACGATGAAAGTGGTGGAAAAAGTCTTGGGCGGCAAAATCAACAGGGAATTGGTTGATTTGATCCATGGGTTGGGAGGCCGGGCGCTGGGCCTTTCCGGCAAGGATGGCGGATTGCTTCAAACGACCAAGGTGAAATCCAAATCCGGCAAGGATATCGGTTTCGTGGGGAAGGTTTCAAAAGTCAACACCAGGATCCTGAAAAAATTGGACCGGGAAAAATTTATCCCTGTGATCGCACCCTTGGGGCTGGGCAAGGATGGAAAAACTTATAACGTGAACGCCGACGAGGCTGCTGGAGCTATTGCCGCGGCTTTGGGCGCAGAGAAACTTGTTTTTTTGACCGATGTCCCTGGAATCTGCGAAAAGAAGGAAGATCCCAAAAGCCTTCTTTCGACCCTACGGGTCAAGGACGTGCCAAAATTATTGAAAACCGGGGTTATTTCCGGCGGGATGATCCCGAAGATCGAAGCCTGCCTGAAAGCCATCAAATCGGGCGTTCACAAAACCCACATTATCGACGGCACCTTGCCTCATGCCCTTTTATTGGAGATATTCACGCCTCAGGGTGTTGGCACCGAAATCATTCCTTAACCACCACCAATATCTTATATATAGAATTGAATTCCACCAGGTGCTAGGCCTAAAACCATCAAGCGCTAGATAGAAGTTCCGCCTTCTCCATCCACCTATGGTATAATTCCGCCCGTCACCATTCATCCACTACCGGTTGAGGAGCTTTTGATGAAGTGCCCCTTTTGCGGACATCAAGAAGACAAGGTCATGGACTCCCGGCCCAGCAAGGGTGGTTCGGCGATCCGTCGCCGCCGTGAGTGCCTCAAGTGCGAGAAGCGCTTTACGACCTACGAGCAAATTGAGGAAATCCTCCCCATGGTCGTCAAGCGGGACGGCCGGAGGGAGCCCTTTGACCGTTTGAAGATTGTTTCCGGCGTCCGCAAGGCCGTGGAAAAGCGCCCGGTCTCGTCGGAAAAAATTGAGGCCCTGGTGGACGACATTGAGAACGCATTGATGGAAAGGGCCGCTAAGGAAATCAACTCGACCGAGATCGGGGAAATGGTCATGAACCGGCTGAAGGATCTTGATGATGTGGCCTATGTCCGCTTTGCCAGCGTCTACCGCCAGTTCAAGGACATCAACGCCTTCATGGACGAAGTCAAGAAGCTGCTGGCCCGTAAAAGCTAGTTTCCAAAAAAACAAAGCGAGACCCCATGGCGAACATCATTCCTTTTCGCGGATTCCGGTATGAAAATTCCGGCGGTTCAAAATTCGGGAAGGTCCTGGCCCCTCCCTATGACGTCATCTCCACCCGGCAAAAGAGGGAACTGAAAGCCGCCAGTCCCTGGAACGTCATCCGTTTGATCATCGGCAATCCCAGCCATGAGAAACACGTTCAAGGGGATTACCAAAAGGCCCAAAGGGCCTTCGGGGAGTGGCGGAAAAAAAACATCCTCGAGCGGGACGACGAGCCTTCCCTTTATGTTTACCAGCAGGTTTTTGACGTCCACGGCAAGACCTACCGGCGGACCGGTTTCGTGGGATTGTCCCAATTGACCCCTTTCGGAAAAAAGAAAGGCGGCATCCTGGCCCATGAGCACACCTTGAGCGGGCCCAAGGCGGACCGGCTGAAGCTGATGAAAGCCTGCCATGCCAACTTCAGCTCGATCTTTTCCCTTTATCCCGATAAGGAGGGGGTGGGAAAAATCCTGGGAAGGATCACCTCGAAAAAGCCCGATGTGGATGTCCGCTATCCCTCGGATGTCCGTAACCGCGTTTGGAGGGTTTCCGATCCCGCGGTCATCCAGGCAATTCAATCCAAAATCAAGAACGCCACCCTGTTTATCGCCGACGGGCATCACCGCTACGAAACGGCCTTGGCCTACCAGGCGCACCGGTCGAAGGGCGCCAAGGGGAAGGCAGGCTCCCGGCCCTTTGACTATGTCATGATGATGTTCGTGGCCATGGAGGACCAGGGGCTGGTGATCCTCCCCACCCACCGCATGCTGCCCAAGCGTTTGGTTTCATCGCCGGCCCTTCTCTTGAGCCGTTTGTCCTCCCTTGGCGAAATCCACCAGTACCAGAAGAAGGTTTCCGGGTTGGCGCCGTGGAAATGGATGGAAAAACTGGGGGCCCGACAGCCGACCATCGGTTTATCCTTCGACGGCAAAAAACTTTATGCCCTTCAATTCTCGAAATCCGTCGTCCATTCACCCCTCTTGAAGGACGTATCGGACGCGCAAAAGAAGCTGGACGTGACCCTGCTCCACCGGCTGATCCTGGAGCCTTTCTTCGGCATCACCAAGGAAAAAGTGGAACATGAGATTTCCTTCACCAGCCGGGCCGAGGAAGCGGTCCAGCGGTTGACCCGAAAGGAATTTGCCGCGACCTTCTTCCTGAATCCCACCCGCATCGGGCAATTGAGGGAAGTGGCCCTGAAACAGGAGCGCATGCCTCAAAAATCCACCTACTTTTATCCCAAGCTGGTGACGGGCCTGGTCTTCAACGATTTAGATTCTTTTTAAGGTTTCGAACAAAACCCCGTTTTGAAACCTGGGTACGCCGATCCCGGCCGATAATGTCCGGTAAGGTAGAACCGGCCATCGGTAGTCATCGGGTGTCATCTGCGGACAATGCCTTTGGCTAACGTTGGGTGATTAGCGTAATCCCGGCACTACCCCCTGACCGAAACTCTTGCCGTTCGCCAAACCCCTAGGTAGAATCTTGCCTCAATAATCCCTGTATCCCCATGAGGAGGAAGTTATGAGCCGCCGCATTACCGAAGTGAAGGGCCGTGAAGTTTTGGATTCCCGCGGTTTTCCCACCGTCGAAGTGGATGTTGTTTTGGAAGACGGAACCAAGGGCCGCGCCGCGGTGCCCTCGGGAGCCTCCACCGGCGAGTACGAAGCCGTTGAACTCCGCGATGGGGACAAAAAACGCTACATGGGCAAGGGCGTCCTCAAGGCGGTCGCCAACGTGAACGGCAAGATCGCCCCCAAACTCAAGGGCTTCGAGAGCACGGATCAAAGGGGCCTGGATTCCCTTTTGATCGATTTGGACGGAACCCCGAACAAGGCCAAGCTGGGAGCCAACGCCATCTTGGGCGTTTCCCTGGCCAACGCCAAGGCCGCGGCCATTTCGGCGAAGCTTCCCCTCTATAAGTACCTGGGAGGCACCAACGCCAATGTCCTGCCAGTGCCCATGATGAACATCATCAACGGCGGTATGCACGCCGATAACAACGTGGATATGCAGGAATTCATGATCATGCCGGTGGGAGGGAAAACCTTCCGCCACTCCCTCCAGATCGGCGCGGAAGTGTTTCATAACTTGAAAAAGGTTTTACACGATAAGAAGCTCAACACGGCGGTGGGGGACGAGGGCGGATTCGCCCCCAATTTGAAATCCAACGAGGAAGCGCTCCAGGTCATCATGGAAGCCATCCAGAAGGCCGGCTACACGGCTGGGAAGGATGTCCTGATCGCCCTGGACGCGGCCTCTTCCAGCTTTTACGACAAGGCCGGTTCCCGGTATGTCCTGGAAGCCGAAGAGCAGAAGTACAAGAACAGCTCGCAGATGGTGGAGTTCTACTCTTCCCTTTGCGCCAAGTATCCGATCATCTCCATCGAGGACGGGTTGGACGAAAACGACTGGGACGGCTTCAAATTGATGACGGAGAAACTGGGCAAGAAGGTCCAGATCGTGGGCGACGACTTGTTCGTCACCAACACGAAGAAGCTGAAAGAGGGGATCGAGAAGGGGATCGCGAATTCCATCCTGATCAAGGTCAACCAAATCGGAACCTTGACCGAGACCCTGGAAGCGATCCAGATGGCCAAACAGGCGGGATATACGGCCATCGTCTCCCACCGCTCGGGCGAGACGGAAGACACCACCATCGCCGATATCGCGGTGGCCACCAACGCGGGCCAGATCAAGACCGGATCCGCCTCCCGCACGGACCGCATCGCCAAGTACAACCAGCTCCTTCGCATCGAGGAAGAACTGGGCGGCGACGCCCAATACCTGGGCAAGGCCGTATTTTATAATCTTTAACATTAGGACTGCCACGAAGCCACGAAGATCACGAAAAACGGATTTTGACTTTTGCTTTGAAAAATGGTTCGGCTTTCTTCGAGGCTTCGTGTCTTCGTGGCAAAGATGTTTTGGAGGTTTTCTTGCCGTTATCCGTTACTAATCCACCCCGCGTGTTTGAGAGCGTGACCGAACTGATCGGCCACACTCCCTTGGTCCGGATCCATTCCCATGGTGTTCCAGGCGTGGAGATTTACGCCAAGCTTGAATCCTTCAATCCGGGAGGCTCGGTGAAAGACCGCCCCGCAGCCAGGATGATCCAGGAGGGATTGAAAAACGGGAAACTGACCAAGGACAAGGCCATCCTGGACGCCACCTCGGGCAACACGGGAATCGCCTATGCCATGATCGGCGCGGCCTTGGGTTATAAGGTGGTCTTGGCGGTCCCCGCCAACGTCAGCGAGGAACGCAAGCGGATATTGAAATCCTTCAACGCGGAAGTGCATTATTCCAGCGAGATGGACGGGTCCGATGGAGCGATCATCCTCGCCCGTGAGATGTACAAGCGAAATCCCGATCGTTATTTCATTCCCGACCAATACAACAATCCGGAAAATCCGAAGGCCCACATGCTTTCGACGGCCGAGGAAATCATGGAGCAGCTGGGGGACAAGATCACCCATTTCGCCGCCGGAATCGGAACCAGCGGGACCCTGATGGGGACGGGCAAGCGCATCAAGGAGATAAAACCCTCGGTTCAAATCGTGGCGTTGGAGCCCTCCCAGCCTTTTCACGGCCTGGAGGGGCTCAAGCACATGGCCTCCTCCATCGTTCCCGGCATTTACGATACCCACGGCTACGACCTGCATATGGACATCGACACGGACGAAAGCTATGAATGGGTGAAGGCCCTGGCCCGCAAAGAGGGCATCCTCGCCGGCCTTTCCAGCGGCGGCGCCATGGCGGGCTGTGTCCAACTGGCGAGGGAAATCAAGGGTGGGTGCATCGTCACCATCTTCCCCGATTCGGGGGATAAGTACCTATCGACAAGGGTTTGGGAATAAACGGCGGCGGGCGGCCCCCGGCCGTCGGTCCTGCAAGGGAAAAGGCGAATGATTAAATTTGAAGAAGCCGCTAAAAATCAAATGACCGCGATCGGCGAAAAGGGGTATCCATTCGAGATTTGCGGCTTCATGTTCGGGAAAAACGGGGATCCACGGGTTGTGACCGAGGTTTTCGAGTGCGGCAACCTCAACAAATTGAAGCCCGAGACGAGGTATGACATGGATCCCAAGGATTACATGAGGGGGGAAGCCCTGGCCCGCCAAAAGGGCTTGGACGTATTGGGAATCTTCCACTCCCATCCGGACCATCCGGATAAGGCCTCCGAGACCGACCGCCAGGCGGCCTGGCCCAATTTCTCCTATGTCATCATGTCGATCCAAAAGGGCAAGTACGCTTCCATGAAGTCGTGGGTGCTCAATGACCAAGCCCAGTTCGATGAAGAAGAAATTCAAGGCAATTAGCCACAGATGAACACGGATTAACACGGATGGCTAAAAAAAAATTAGGCTCATTAATCGGTATCCGTGTTTATCCCTGTTCATCCGTGGCTAAACAGGTTTCGTTGTGAGTCCGTGGCTGGTAATGGCGGTCGCGGCGGGTTTTTTCAACGCCCTTTGGACCGCCCTCTCCAAAAAAATCCTCCAGCGCCAATCCCCGCGGGAATTCACCCTGGTCTTCCGCCTCCTGACCGCCGCCATGCTTTTTCCCTTGGCCCTCATCCAATGGACTTGGCCCCTCCCATTGAAATGGTGGGGCCTCACCTTCCTCGCCGGTTTTTTTGAGGGGCTCAGGACCTGGATGCTGGTTCGGGGGGTCAAAAAGGATTATTACACCACTTACGCTTTCTATAACTTGACCCCTTTCTTCACCGTCCTGGCGGCGCCTCTTCTTTTGGGGGAAGCCCAATCGGGTTCGTTGTTGGCGGGGGGGACCCTCATCGCCATGGGAGCCTTCGTGTTCCACCGGATGGGAGCCTGGTCCTGGGGCGGCCTCTGGGGAGCCGTCTTTTCGACGGCGGGAGTCATCGTGAACAAGATGGCACTGGCGGATTCACCGCCTTTATTTTTCGCCTTTTGGTCCTTTGGAATCGGCGCCTTGATTTTGATCCCATTGGAAAGCCTGGCCAACTCGCCCTTGAGGCCCAAGGTGATGGTCCAGGAATGGAAGAACGTGCTGATCCCCGCTTTTTGGTCCTTTCTCGCTTCCGTTTTGTTTTATGTCGCCCTGAGCCACGCCCCCGCCTCCAAGATCAATCCCCTCGTCAGGGCCAACCTTCTTTTTGGATTCCTCTTCAGCTATTTCCTCCTGAAGGAGAAAAAGAATTGGAAGCATAAGATTCTAGGGGGAGGGCTTATTCTTGCGGGATTGATCCTGGTGGCGGTTGGATAAAATATAATTGCCGGGGCGATCCTGGCGGCCGCCCTGGGCGGAGCCGGGCTTCGCCCTTGCGCTTAATGAGAGGTTTCCAATGTGGGCATGGCTGACAATCACTTCCGGGGTCCTCAACGCCCTTTGGAGCTCCCAGATCAAATCCAGGGTCCAAAAAGAAGGGGCTTTGACTTTTGCCGCGAGCATGCGCTGGGGAGTGGGACTTTCGCTCCTTCCTTTCGCCCTTGCCGCCTGGAAGCCCCTATCCCTGCGGTGGTGGGGCTATTCGGCCTTAAGCGGAACCCTGGAATGTTTGAGCTTGTGGGCGTTAACCCGTGGGGCAAGGAAGGATTATTATTCCACCTACGCCCTCAGCAATGTGGTCCCTTTCTTCAGCGCCTTTTGGGCGGCTTTTTTCCTGAAAGAAACCATCAGCCCGGCTTTGGCCTTGGGGGTGCTTCTGGTGGTGGGCGGGACCCTCTGGCTTTATTACCGGGGCCATTGGTCCTGGTGGGGACTAGGAGCGGCTTTTATCGGATCCTTCAGCGGTCTTTTCAGCAAGCTGGCCCTGCCGGAGAGCGGATTCCTGCTCCACAGTTGCTTCGCGTTTCTCATGGGCGCTATGGTGTTAACCGCTGGCGGGTTAAAGGGGGGCAGTACATCCTTGAGGTCCATCGCGAAAAATGTCTGGATCAACCGGTATTTGATTATTTTCTCCGCGGTTTCAACCGTGGTTTTTTATTGGGCCTTGGAGATCGCGCCCTTGAGCCGGGTCAGTCCCCTGGTCCGAGTCAACCTGGTGGTGGGGTTCCTATTGAGCTACTTTTTATTGGGCGAGAGGCAGGGTTGGAAATCCAGGGGTTTCGGGGCAGGGTTGCTCTTGCTCGGACTGGTTTTGGTATTATGGAAACCCTAAAGGGGGATCGATGAAATTCTTAACCGAGTATCTTTGGTTTAACACGAAAAACCACAGGGAATATATCAACATCACCCCGGAAGTGGAAAAAGCCGTGGCCAAAAGCGGTATTAAGGAGGGCATGGTCCTGGTGTCCGCCATGCACATCACCGCGGGAGTCTACGTCAACGACGCGGAGAACGGGCTCATTGCCGACATCGATGAATGGCTGGAAAAATTGGCGCCCTTCAAGGAAAATTACAAGCACCACTTGACCGGGGAGGACAACGGCGATTCCCACTTGAAAAGCATTTTGGTCCACCATGAGGTGGTGGTCCCAGTGACAGCCGGAAAACTTGACTTCGGGACCTGGCAGCAGATCTATTACGCGGAATTTGACGGCAAGAGGAAAAAGAGGGTCATCGTGAAAGTGATGGGGGAATAATGGAACAATCCAAACCAAAATTCGACAGGTATGTCTTCGTCTGCGTCAATGAAAGGGCCCCGGGCGAAAGGGTTTCTTGCGGCGCTACCTTTTGCGGAAAGGAACTCTCGGAAAAGCTCAAGGAGGCCGTGAAGGCCGCCGGCCAAGCGGGGAAGATCCGGGTTTCCAAAAGCAAATGCCTGGATGTCTGCGAGGAGGGGGCCAATGTGATGATTTACCCCGATAACGAGTGGCTGAGCCATGTGGAATTAAGCGATATTCCGGAGGTCCTTGAGAAATTGGGAATCAAGCCCTAAGATAAGGCTCCCATCCAGACAATCTTTGTCGCCAAAGGCGGTTTTGACCTTCTTGGTGCCTTGGTGTCTTGGTGGTTAAATTTTGATGTGGGGGTGACCGGTTTCGACTGGGAAGCTGAACTTTTGGGTGCGTGTCGAGGACGCCATAGCTCGTCAAACATGGCAACGGTTTAACTGCCGACAAACAGTTAGCTCTGGCCGCTTAAAGCGGTTAGCGTCTTGTCTCTGATGCCTATTAAGGGAACAGGACGTAAGCAGTAGGCTGGTCTGGATCAGGGTTGTTCCACCGATGGCCGGACGAGAACCAAAGGGACTGGCTCACCGCCGGCTGCTCGAGAGCGAGCGGGGGGCGAGACTCATTCTTGAGCTACGCACGTAGTACCCATTACGGATGTTTTTCAGGACGTGGGTTCGATTCCCACCACCTCCACCATCCTTCGACCTTCGGAGCTGTTTTGCGGCGCTTTTGCGTCCAGGGCAGCTTTTAGGGATTTTCAAAGGGATTCAACCATCCTTGAAAACCATTGTCCTGCTAATTCTCTCCAATATCTTCATGACTTTCGCCTGGTACGGGCACCTCAAGTACCGAAGTTCTCCCTTGTGGATCGCCATTCTAGCCAGCTGGCTCATCGCTTTTTTTGAGTATTGCCTTCAAGTTCCGGCCAACCGGATCGGGAGCTACCAATTTTCCACGGCCCAACTCAAGACGATCCAAGAAGTCATCACGCTTTTGGTTTTTTGCGCCTTTTCGATCCTATATCTCAAAGAAGACTTGAAATGGAACTACCTGGTGGGGTTTGGATTTATGATTGGAGCCGTTTTTTTTGTGTTTAAAAAATGGTGACTATTGGCGGGCCGGCCGGGATTGGCAGGTAAGTTTCTCAAGGTTTAACGGTTCAAGCGTTAAACCGGTTACGAGTTCAAGAAACCCGCGGTCAAGCCGTTAGGGCTTCATGATCCGCAACGGGATGAAACCATCATCGTGGTGGGTTGAGGGACATTTAAACTTTGCAAAGCATAGGGCTTTTGTTAAACTGAACCACGCTTTTCCAACCTGAGTAAAAGAGGGCATCCTCAATGAAATATTTCTCGTCCATCTTGGCAGGCCTGCTTCTTTTGATCTTGAATATCGAATCCGCCCAAGCGGTTGGACCCACTTATTTAAAGGACTCGATCACCGTCTCCACCAATTGGACCAAGGATAACAGCCCCTATGTCTTGCAAAACGACATCACCGTCGCCAAGGGAGCGGTTTTGACGATCGATCCCGGGGTCGAGGTCCGTTTCGTGGTGCCGACCACCGGTAAGGTGGGTTCGGGACCCAACCTGGTGATCGCGGGCGGCCTCAAAGCGGTTGGTTCCTCCGCCGCGCCCATCATGTTTGGGCCTGCCGTGACTGGTTCTCTTTGGGGAGCGATCTACTTTTACAACAGCGACGCCATGAATTCGGTCCTGCAAGGCTGCATGGTGAAGGGCGGACGGATCGTTTGCAACGGATCCTCCCCGACCATTACCCAATGCAGTATTTACGGCGCCAAGACGGGATTGGAAATCGCCTTGAATTCGCAGCCGCAAATCATCAACAACCGGATCACGGCCAACGGCATCGGCGTCCTGGTGTTGTCGGACACGGCGAGCCCTGTGATCACGAACAACGAGATATATGGAAACAATTACGGGGTCTGCTTAAAGGATTTCGGGGCCGCGAACATTTCCTCGAACAAGATTTACAATAACATCCATTACAACTTCGTGAACTATTCGGCCAAACCCTTGGTCATTCCCAGCAACGACTTCCGGATGGTGGACGCCCAGCAGATCATGAAAACCATCTATGACGGCGCCTATAACGCGAACTTGGGCCGACTCAACTTCATGCCTTTCGCCGGAATGGCGACAGGTCAAACCGCGCCAGTGGTCGCAGCCGCTCCCGCCGGTACCGTCACCCAGGAAAAGCCGCAGATCCAAGAGGAGGAATTCTGGAGCTACGGACGCCCCTTTGACGCCATGAAAATCAGCAATGTCGACCAGCAGAAAAAGAAACCTTCCAGCGCGGTTAAGATTTTGGCCGTCGGCGCCACCGCCGTCGTGACGGTGGTTTTACTCTTTTTATAAGAGTTTATCGCCCGTTTCCACTCGATCGTTTTCCGCTGTGGGATCTTTCCCTTCGTGCCATAATATCCACGGCATTTCAACGATCTTCCGGAAGTTGCTCCCTTGAAACTAGAACAACGAAAAAATAACCGCGTTATCCTTTCGATACCCATCGCCTATAAGGTTTTTCAAATCGACAGCCTTGAAAAGGATGTTCAGGATTCCCGTTTGGGTTTTAAGGCGGAAATCCAGGATTTGAGCCTGGGAGGGATTCAGGTGGTGTCGGAAAAGCCCTTGTCCGCCGGTGATGTCCTGGAGTTTGAGGCGGACCTTCCCGGCAGGGGGCCCGTGAGGACCGTGGCCAAGGTCATTTGGTGCCGGGCCGTGCCGGGCCAAAAACCTGAAGAGTACAATTCGGGGATCCAATTCATCCCCGTGTTTGAGAGTGATTTGAGGAAGATTCAGGAATATTTTCAGGCGGGGGAATAACATGGCCGGATCCCCGCCTCCGGACAACCGAATCGCCAGGCGGGTTCCCGTGCTGATCCACGCCAGGTTCCGCCTGGTCAAGTCCCCGGTGGGGGAAAAACCGGAACCCGAGCTCCACAACGGCAACAACACGATTTCCAACATCAGCCGGACCGGGTTTCTCCTCTCCACCAAAAATTTCCTGGATATCAAATCCGTCATTGAGGTGGAGTTTCCCCTGGTGGAGGTCAAGGAAACGCTTCGGGGGGAAGCGGAGGTGGTAAGGGCCAACTACCAAAATTTTCCCAACCAAGGGCGGTATGAGTACGGCCTAAGGTTCAACGGGATGCACCCCCATTTTCATGAGGTCCTGGAAAAATTTCTCAGGCCTTTCAGCGGTTAGGGGCGGGGAAATAGCCCCATTCCCGCCTTGCCCCTAAACCTTACGTTGTCCTCTTGGGGTTATTCGTGTAAAATTTCGCTTTCGTCCGGCTTTGCCTTAACCTGCCAGCCCTCCAGGGGGTTGGAAATGGGGCCTGTGCGCCGGAATCCGCCATGAGGTTCAGCATGACCCGGTGCAGATGGGGCGGGGCCTGGTCAAACTCTGCCGCTGGTTTTTCCAGGCGGCTTCATCAAGGAGCTGTTATGCGCTTTATCACTTTGTTGTGCTGCTTTTTAATCGCCTCGCTGGCCTCGGCCAAGGACTTTAAGATCGCCACGGTCGACCTCCAGAAGCTTTTCAAGGAATATCCTGGGTACGACAAGGCCCAGAAAAAGTTCAAGGACATGGCTGAGAAAAAACAAAAGGACCTCCAAGAGTCCGCCCAGGACCTGCAGGAGCTCCAAGGCGAGATCAAGAACTCGGGTTCGGTCCTCTCGGCGAAGCAGAAAAAGCAGAAAGAGGCGGAGCTGAAGCAGAAAGCCCACGACCTGGACCTGGCGGAAAGCCAAGCGAGGACCTACCTGGCTTCCAAAGAGAGCGAAATGACCCAAACCCTTTTGGACGAGATCAAGGTGATCGTCGCCGATGTCGCCAAGGACAAAGGCGCGGACCTGGTGCTGGACGCGGACAAGGTCGTTTACATCAACGGCGGCTTGGACTTAACGGCTGACATTTTAAAAAGCTTCAAGAAAATGGACGTTGATACCAAGGATGATTCCGACTCTAAGAAGAAATAACGGCGGTGCGGAAAAGCGGTTGCCATGGATAACTCTTTCTCGTTGGAGCGGTTGGCGAAGGAAATCGGGGGAACCGTCCAGGGGGACGGCGCCCTCCTGGTGACGGGCGTGGCGCCCCTGGAGGCCGCCGGGGAAGGGGATTTGACCTTCGTCACGAATCCCCGCTACGCCAAGTTGGCCTCCGCCACCAGGGCGGCGGCGCTGCTGTGCGACAGGGTTATTCCGGGAGTCGCCAAACCTTTTCTTTTGGTCCCCAACCCCTACGCCGCACTGGCGTTGTTGATCGCCCTTTTCCATCCCGCGAAACCCCCCTCCCGGGGAATCCAATCCGGTTCCTTCGTGGACCCGAAGGCCAAGGTCCACCCGATGGCGACTATTTTTTCCGGGGCGACGGTTTCCGCGGGGGCGGAAGTGGGTCCTCGTTCGGTTCTTTATCCCGGGGTTTATATCGGGGAAAAAACCGTCGTGGGGGAAGACTGCCTTTTCTATCCCAACGTGACAGTCAGGGAAAATTGCCTGGTGGGAAACCGGGTGATCCTGCAGCCGGGAGTGGTGGTGGGGTCGGACGGTTTCGGATTCGCCCCGGACGGCGGAAAATACGTCAAAATACCCCAAGTGGGGAACGTGGTGATCGAGGATGACGTGGAACTGGGCGCCAATGTTTGCGTGGACCGGGCGGTCTTGGGAACCACGAGGATCGGCAAGGGAAGCAAGCTCGACAATCTCATCCAGGTCGGGCACAACGTCGTCATCGGTAGCCATACGGTCATGGCGGCCCTTACGGGAGTGTCCGGATCCACCCAGGTGGGAAGCCATGTGGTCATGGGAGGCCAGGTCGGGATCGCGGGCCACTTGAAAATCGGCGACCGGGTGACCTTGGCCACCAGGACCGGGGTGATGGAGGACATCCTGGAAAAGGGCGTTTACTGGGGATCCCCCTCCTCCGAGATGGCCGTGGAAATGAAAAATGTCGCGGCCTACCGGCAATTACCGGAATTGATCAAGCGGATTCGTGGGCTTGAAAAAGCCCTGGACGAATTAAAGACTGCGAAAAAAGATGAAAAATGAGCAAAAGTTCCGGCAGCAAAGGACCATCCAAACCCCCTTCGCCTTCGAGGGCGTGGGACTGCATACGGGCAAGAGGTGCCGGGTCCAGGTTTCGCCCCTGCCGGCCGGTTCCGGGATTCATTTTTTCCGAAGCGATTTAGCCGCGGAAATTCCCCTCTCGCCCTTTTCGGTGACCAGTACGGCCAGGGGAACCACCCTCACGGGGGAGAAAAAAGCCAGCATCCATACGGTGGAGCATTTCTTGGCGACGGTCCAGGGGCTGGGAATCGACAACTTAAAAGTCGAAATGGATTCGGAGGAGATGCCGATCCTGGACGGGAGCGCCGTCCCTTTTTGCGACCTTTTTCAAAAATCAGGGAAGGTGGACCAGGCAGCCCCCATCTCCCCTTTGCGCGTGACCGAGACCTTTGAGTTGAAGTTCGGGGATATTTCCCTGAAGGTGGAGCCGGCGGAGGGCCTGTTCCTGGATGTGACGACCTCATTCCCCTATGAAGGCTTGGAAAACCAACGCCGGACCTTTGAATTGAAAGAAGGCAGCTTTGCCGCGGAATTGGCCCCGGCCCGGACCTTTTGTTTTGAGGATGAGATTGAGCAGTTGCGGCGCCAGGGACTCATCAAGGGCGGGGATTTTAGCTGCGCCGTGGTCATCGGGAAAAAGGGTGTCGTGAACGGCCCCTTCCGCTACGAGGATGAGATTGTCAGGCACAAGACCCTGGACTTGCTGGGCGATTTAACCTTATTAAACCGGCCCCTCTGGGCGAAGGTGACGGTCAAAAAAGCCGGTCACAAGACTCACGTGGAATTGGCGAAGGCGCTCTTGAACAAATTAGGCGGTGGGAACGGAACCTCCACCGCCAACACTCGAGGTGAAAGAATGATGGATATCACGGAAATTCAAAAGATCCTCCCGCACCGTTATCCCTTCCTTTTGGTCGACCGGATCCTGGAATTGGAGCCGAACAAGAGGGTGGTCGGCCTGAAGAACGTGACGGTCAACGAGCCATTCTTCCAAGGGCATTTCCCCGGGCATCCCATTATGCCGGGGGTCCTGGTCATCGAGGCGATGGCCCAGGTGGGCGGCGTGGCTTTTTTATGCGATCCCAGCAACAAGGGAAAGATTCTTTATTTGGCCGGTGTGGATAACGCTAGGTTCCGCAAGCCGATCGTTCCCGGCGACCAGATTCGTTTTGAGATCGACGTGATCTTTGTCCGGGCTAAGATCGGTAAAATCAGCGGCAAGGCCCTCGTGGACGGGCAAGTGGCGGTGGAGGCCGAAATTACCTGCGCCATCATGGACCAGGACATGGAAAAAAAGGAAAAGTAACATGGCCGTTTCATCCTTGAAAATCCATCCCACGGCGATCGTGGATCCGAAGGCCAGCCTCGGCCTGGAAGTCTCGGTGGGACCCTATTCCATCGTGGAGTCGGGGGTCGTCATCGGCGACGGCACCTCCATCGGCGCCCATTGCGTCCTCACCGGCAAGACCCGTTTGGGAAAACGCAACCGTATTTTCACCGGAGCGGTCCTCGGCAGCGAGCCCCAGGACGTGAAGTATCACGGCGAGGAAACCTTCCTGGAGATCGGCGACGACAACGTCATCCGTGAATACGCCACCCTGAATCCCGGCACCGGGGAGGGAAGTAAAACCATCATCGGCAACGACAACTGGATCATGATCCAAGCCCATGTGGGGCACAATTGCGTGATTGGGGACCACAGCAAGCTGGCCAATGGCGTCATGCTGGGAGGCCACGCGGTTATCGAGGATTACGCCACCATCGGGGGAGGTACCCCGGTCCATCAATTCGTGAGGATCGGAAAATACGCCATGATCGGCGGTGGCTTCCGGGTGGTCCAGGACGTGGCGCCCTTCATGATCGCGGGGGAGGAGCCTCTGAAAATCCACGGGGTTAACCAGATCGGCCTGGAACGGGCCGGCTTTTCCAAGGACGTTATTGAACTCCTCAAAAAAGCCCATAAGGTGATCTTCCGGCAAAACCTCACCTTGAAAGAGGCCCTTCAGTCTCTCGCCGCGGATTTTCCCCAAACCGAGGAGATTAAGCACTTGTCCTTTTTTTTAACAAACGCGACCCGCGGCCTTGTCCGTTGAGGCGGGACACCGCACTGAAATAAAAAGCCAATTTGCCACGGATGAACACGGATTAACACAGATGGGGAAAATATCAAGGATAGTTTTTGTGGAGGCGGGTCTTAGACCCGACCGATGTTGATGGGATTCACCTGGATTTTGGTTTTAGTCGTTTTTTTATTTGAGTTCATCCGTGTTCATCTGTGGCTAAGAATGTTTTATTTTCTTGGAGGGTGTCTGTGGCCGTTCCTGATAAAATTGGGTTGATCGCCGGATCCGGAAATCTGCCGATCCATTTCGCCCGCCTGGCCAAGCGGGAAGGGTTCTTTCTGGCGACCGCCGCCATCAAGGGCGCGGCCTCCCCTTCCTTAAATTCCCTGAGTAATTCCATCCAATGGCTATCCGTCGGCCAAATAGGCGCCCTCCTCACTTTTTTCAAGGGCCAAGGCGTTCGGAAGGTTGTGCTTCACGGAAAGGTGGCCCACGCTTCCTTGTTCAGGGGCCTTCGCCTGGACTTCAAGGCCCTGTCCCTTTGGGCTTCGCTGGAGGACCGGTCCGGGGAGGGTCTTTTGAAGGGACTGGCGGGGGAGCTGGAAAAAAATGGGATAAAGGTGATGGACGGACGGTTCCTGATGGCGGATCTTCTGGCGCCGAAAGGCTTGTTGACCCGAAGGAAACCGGGAAAGGAAGACGAAAAGTCCGCCCGTTATGGAATTCGGCAGGCCAAGGGCTCGGCCAAGATGGGGCTGGGCCAGACGGTTTTAGTCAAGGCGAACGCCGTCGTGGCCATCGAAGCCATGGAAGGCACGGACCAGGCCGTTCTTCGGGCGGGAAAATTGGCTGGACCCGGCGTCATCCTGGCCAAGGCTTCCAGCCCCCATCAGGACTGGCGTTTTGACATTCCCACGGTCGGCCCTGCCACCGTCAAAAGCCTTGCCAGGTCGAAGGGGCGGGGAATGGTCCTGGAGGCGGGGAAGGTTTTTATCCTGGACCTGGAAAAAACCATAGCCGCGGCGGAAAAGACCGGATTATTTATCCTCGCGGTTTAAGAGGGAACCCCGGCGCTTTTCATCACCAAGACACCAGGGCACCAGGAAAACCGAAAGACGAAATTGGATACTCTTGGAAAGTTATAATCCTTTACTTTCTTCGTGCCTTGGTGTCTTGGTGGTGAAACAGCTTATTAACGGTTTTTCAGGATGAGAAGCCAGGGCCCGACAATTCCGAAAATGATGTTCATGATCCACATCGAGATAAAGGGCGAGAGAACGCCCGAGTCCCCGAGTTGATGCCCCACTTCCATGCCGCCGATATAGAAAAAAGCCACCATCAGGCAAATCCCGAAACTGAAAACAATGCCGCTGAATTTTCCCATGGTCCATCCCCAAGGGACTCCCAGGATCGCCAGGATGACGCAGCCGAAGGGAACCGCGATCTTTTTATGGAGCTCCACCAGTTCCTTGTGGTAATCCGAACCGTTGGCCTTCAATTGGCGGATATAGGCCGTTAATTCCACCAGGCCCAGCTCCTGGGGCTCCTTTTGCTCCTTTAAAAAATCCGATGGCGCTTCCGGCAGGTCCAGGGGCAGGCGGTCAAAAGCCTGGGCCGAAATCTCGGCGTCCGAGCCGTCAAAGGCCCGAAGGTAGCCGTTGAAAAAAATCCACCGCCCCTGGTCATAGCGGGCGCTTTTGGCGTCAAGCCTCGACTTCAGGTGGCTTTCCTTGTCGAATTCCAAAATCAGGATATCGGCCATCGTTTTGCCGGCCCCGTCGTAGGTACCGATGTGATAGACCTGGTTCGCCTTGCCGATCATGGAGATGTTTTGCCGAGTCAAACTCGCCGTTTGCTCGGGCTGATGCTGGATTTCAACGACTTTCGCGTGGCGGACCATCATGGCGGTTTTGGGAACGACGGCCTCGTTCAGGAAGATGGTGAATCCGCAGACCGCGACGCCGGTGAAAAAGAGGGGGATGGCGGCCATGGAAATACTGACGCCGCCGGCCCTCATGGCGATCAACTCGCTGTTTTTGGAAAGGCGGCTCAGGGAAAAAAGAACGGCCATCAGGATCGCGATGGGAATGATTTTCACCAGCAGTTCCGGGATCTGCAGGATGAAATATTTGAAGGTCAGAAGAAATCCCGGCTTGAATTCGAGGATAATCTTAATGTCGTTGAAGACTTGAATGATCAAGATCAGGACGCTGAACCCGGCCAAGGAAAGGATAAAGGGCGTCAGGAATTCGGCGAGGATATAACGGGTCAGGATTTTCATAACGCGGTCGGCAGTCGACAGTCGGCGGTCGACAGCTCTCCTTGGGGATTGTTTTTTAGGTCGAATTTAACGAATTTCGAGTTCAGAAAATGTCCTTTTTTACTGTCGACTGCCGACCGCCGGCTGTCGACTGATTTTAAACGCGGAGGATTCGGTCACGACGATAAAATAAACGAAAGTTCCGGCCAGGGCCATGATCCCGTTGGCCCACCAGAGGCCGAGCAGGGGCGGGACCGCCCCCCTTTCACTCAACACCTGTCCCAGGTTGAACATGAGATAGTAGATAAATATCATGGCTAATCCCAATATGAAACCGATAAAACCCTTGGACCGGACCCAGAGCCCCAAGGGGGCGCAGAACCAGGCCAGCGCCAGGCAGGCGAAGGGAAGGGAAAGCCGCTTGTGATACTCGTTGTTCAGGGAATTCCGCCTGGTCGGATCCGCCGCCCCGGCCATTTCCTGGGACAGTTCGGAAAGGGTCATTTCCTCGAAGTTCTTTTTGTTGTCGGTCATGAGGGCCAATTGATTTTCCAATTTTAAGCGGGTCGTAAAGCGGTTGAAATAGAGGCAGTTGTAGGTGTGGTAATTTTGGTTGTCCCAATTGATGACGCCCTGGTTCATCCGGAAAAAAAGCTGCAGGTTTTGCGGGTCGCTGATGAGGGTTCCGGTCTTGGAGAGGGCGGTTTGGATCGAGGTTTGGGTCGACCAATGGAAGAACATCTTCACGTCCCCGAACAAGCCGTCCTGGTTCTCGCGGTCGATGTAGAGCTGGTAGCCCTCGAACTTATCGATGAAGACCCTTTCCTTGATGGCGATGTGGGCCTGGTCCTTTAGGATTTTGTAGTGGGTTTTTTTAAAGGTGCTGTTGGCCGCCGGCAGGAACCAGCCGTTGAAAAGGACCATGAAGAGGGTCAGCCCGGAGCTCAGGACCAGGACCGGCGCGATCAGGTGGAACAAGTGCACGCCGCTGCTCTTGAAGGCCGTCACTTCCATGTCCGAGCTCAACCTCCCAAAGGCCAAAAGGGTGGCCACCATCATGGACATGGGTATGGTCAGCGACAGGATGAAGGGCATGAGGCTGAGGAAAAGAAGAAGGGTGTCCCAGAGGGGGACGCTTTTGTTCAGGACCAGATCCAATAAAAGCGAAACCTTGTTGATCATGAAGAGGGCGGTCAGCAGAGTAACGCCCAAAAGAAAAGCGGGAAGCATTTCCATGAGCACGTACCGGTAGACGGTTTTCAATTCCAAATCCTCGTGAAGCCGGTGTTTTTGGGTGGCAGTATAACATAGCCATCCGGGCGAATTTGCCCTGGTTTGATCCCGCTTGGCGCCCATTGGGGTGGCTTTTTCGTCCTCTCGAGTGTTCCCCGAAATTCCGAATTTTCCCGGGGGTATTTTAGAGGTAAGAACCCCGGTTCGGGGAGGCCCCGGCTTGGGGAAGGGATTTGGAAATGACCGTAAAAAACCAAAAAATGAGCCAATGGAACCTTCTCCGGGTTGCTATCATTTGGCGGGGGTTAACCGGTTGGATTCCGGCAAAAACCCCTGAAAAATTAATATTCACGGTTGAGCCAGCCGCCCCAGGAAAGCCGCCCATGAACCAGGTTTGGAAAAAAATTTTCGCCTTGGATTTCGAGGAAAAATTCACCGCTTCCTTCCTCAAGCTCCTGCTGTTTTGGAATCCCCTTTGGACATTGTTGGTCAGCTTTGTCCTGGGAAACCACACCTTCTCCTCGATGCTTTTCCGGTGGGGCTGGAGTTTTTTTGAGGCGACACTGGTGGGATTGTTTGGAATGGCCATGGTCCGGCTTTTCCGGATGGCGGAAAGGGCCTGGGCCCTCCGGTTTCATAAAAACCTCCCCCGCCATGGCACGGGGTGGCATTTATTGTTTTTGGCTTTCGTGGCCCCGGCGGGCCTCTACCTGGCGCTTCATGTCATGGTGGCCTTCATCAATTTTTTCTACGCCGGCGACCCCATCCCCGTGGAATTTCACTGGCGGTTCGTGGGGGTCGAGGTCTTTTGGGTTTGGGCCCTTTTGCTGGTCTGTTTCCTTTTCATGTCCTGGCAGGACCTCCGCGACGCGGCCCGTTGGAGTCAAATCCGCCTGGAGGAAATGGAGAAGGAGAGGCTCCAGGCCCTCCTGACCAAGCTCAAGGACCAGATGAACCCGCATTTCCTATTCAACACTTTGAACACCGTCGCGTCCCTGATCCATGACGATCCGGCCAAGGCGGAAAAGATCGTCATCAAACTCTCGACCCTCTTCCAAGGGGTTTTGGCGGCGTCCCGCAAATCCTTCCATTCCCTCGCCACCGAACTGGACTTTTGCAGGGATTATCTGGAGATTGAGCAGGTCCGTTTTGGGAAAAGGCTCGGCGTGAGGTTCAAGACCCAGAAGGGATTGGACCAGGACAAAACCTTCGTGCCGGTGCTGCTGCTTCAGCCCCTGGTGGAAAACGCCGTCAAACACGGGCTTTCGTCCAGGGCCACGGGGGGAAATCTGCTCATTGGTTCGGAACTGAAGGAAGGCCGCCTGGAACTTTGGGTGGAGGATGACGGCGTCGGTTTCGGCAATTCCAATTACGCCGGATCGGGATCAGCGCTGGAAAATTGCCGCAAAAGGCTGGAATTGGGTTTTGGAAAAGACGGAAGTTTGAAGGTCGAATCCCGCTCCGGCGGCGGGTCGAAGGTGAGGCTGATTCTGCCCCACTTGTCCGTCGACCCTTCCTTGAAGGAGGAGAAATGATAAAGGTATTGATTGTGGATGATGAGGCCCCGGCCCGCTCAAGGCTGGCCAGGATGATGGCGGCCTTTTCCGACTTGAAAGTCGTGGGGGAGGCGTCCAATGGATTGGAAGCGCTTCAGGCCGCCCAAAATTTAAGCCCGGATTTGGTTTTTTTGGACATTGAAATGCCGGAGCTCAATGGGTTGGAAGTGGCGGAGGCTTGGGGCGGGGAAGGGCCGGAAGTGGTTTTCGTGACGGCCTACAGCGAGCACGCCTTAAGGGCTTTTGAGCTCTCGGCGGTGGATTATCTCGTGAAGCCGGTGGCGACCGAAAGGCTGGCCGAGACGGTGGAAAGAATCCGGAAGCGGAAAAGCCGTTCGGCGCCGGAAAGCTTCCGCCAATTCATCAAAAAAATGGAGGAGGGCGGCGCCAAAAAAAGGATGGCGATCAAGTGCGGGGCGAAGTACCGGGTCTTCAACCCCTCCCAAGTTTCGGCCATCATCGCGAAGGACCATTACGCTCAGCTGTTGGTGGAGGGGCAGGAACTGCTGGCCGATGACCGGTTGGATACGCTGGCCCAAAGGCTGGACCCGGAAAAGTTTTTAAGGATCCACCGGAGCGCCATCATTAACCTGGACTATCTGAAAGAGCTGGAGCATGAGGGCGACCGGAAATACCTGGCGGTCCTCTCCGACCAGGCTAAAACCCGGCTGCCGATCAGCCGGGAGAGGCTGGACGACCTGAAAAAAGTATTGGGCTTGGATTGATCAAAATAAAGTTGAAGGCGAATTCGCATCCATGAATAAGCGGGATCACGACAATTTCCGAAAGGCCGTTCAGTGGCAGGGCCTTTTCCACAGGTTCCGGCCTGGGAAATCTTTTCGGGTCTGGATTTTCCTGTTCGCTTTTGGTCTGGCCGCGGTTCGGGAGGCTTCCGCCCTGACTCCCGTTCCAACGGCCGCTTCCGCGGCGCCCGCCGCCACCGCTGCCGAAGCCCCCTTAAGCCCCCAGGAGGAAATCCAGGTATTGGACGCGATCGACGGGAATTCCAACACCGCTTCCGCCTCCGCCACCCAACAGGCCCCGGCCGCCGCTTCCTTGGGACCCCCGCCGGCCCCGGCGGGAGTGAAGCTCCTGGCCCTCAAGGAAGGGGTCTACCTTTCCTGGGACGCGGCGCCAGCCGGATCCCCCGTGGCTTCCTATAACGTGTACCGTTCCACCACCCCGGGAGAGGGTTACCGCTTGATCAACCTGAAGCCCCTCGCCGCGCCTTATTTTTTGGACGGAGCGGAGAACAGCCTGACGCCGCCCAAAAACAAGGAGGATTATTTTTACGTGGTCGCGGCCGTCAGTTCCCGGGGGGAGGTCAGCCCCTATTCGGATGAGTCCGCCATCACCCCCGAGGGCATGGAAATTCCCCTCACCGCCGAGGAGCAAAAAGAAGCCGAGAAGCCGACCCCCGTTCCGACCCAGGAGGAGGAAAAGGTCCTGAACGTGCCGGAGCAGAAAATCGTCAACCTCCAGCTGCCGGCGGACACCCAGCTTTCCATCCAGGGATATAAAAAAATAGCCGCGGTGTTCAGCTTCCAGCACTATAACCGGCCCGATTTGAACGGCATCAAGCCGGACGTCAACAACACCCAAGTCAACCAGGAATTGGTGGTCAATCTCCAGGGTAAGGTGGGGAAGAATGTCGACGTGAACGTGGATTACAGCGACGTCAACCGCAATGACGGCACCAACGCGGGGGTGGACCAAAGCAAGCAGAATATTTCCATCGTGTACCACGGCAATGAGGACAGCCCGATCCAGGAAGTGGCCTTCGGGGACCTGCAGCTTTACCTGCCCAATACCGAATTCGCCGGTTTCAGCAAGCAGTTGTTCGGGCTCCAGGCGAAGGTGAAATTGGACCGCTTCCGCTTCACCTCCTTCTTCGCCCAAACCAAGGGAATCTCGGAGACGAAGGTCTTCAAGGGCAATTACGTCCAGGTCCGCAAGGACATCCAGGATATTGACTACCTGCGCTTCCGTTACTTTTTGATCAGCCGGTCGCCTTACCTCCTGTCGGCCGGCCCCCCCGCCCAGCTGTCCGTGACGGTGGTCAATCCGGCGGCCCTTCCCCAAAACAACAGCGAGCAGATCTGGGTGGATCCGGGGAACGGGCAATTGCCCCCGACGGGCAATCCCAATTTTATCGGCTACTACGAGCATTGGCTTCCGGGGCGGGACTATACCATCGACTACACCACCGGCGTCATCAGCTTCCTGCGGAGCCTGACCGCCTATTCCAAGGTGGTTGCCGCTTACGTGACCAAGGGAAGCCCGGGCCAGGCCAGCGTCTCCATCGGCTTCACCGCGGGCGGACAGATCGACCTGGATTCGGCGGGCCTTCACGTGGATCCCAACGGGATCCTTTCGGACTCGGCCCATTTGCTGAATGACAACGCCAATCCCGCCGCGGTGAGCCCCTATTACCTGCTGGGCTATTTCGACCTGGGCCGGGACAAGATCATCCCGCCCCAGCAGGATCCGGATTTCCTGTTCCAGGTCATCGACCAGGGAACCAACAACACCCTCCAAACGGGAACCAACGGACCCTGGAACTTCAACGTGGACCTGGACCTGAACATCCTCACCCTGGTCAACACCAGCGCGGCTTTTGACGCGCCGCCCCTCTTTTTCCCCGACCGGCCCTTCGCCAACAACGATGTGTCCGGCGGCACGGCTTCCAACGACGTTTACAGCCAGACCACGCCCCCGACCAGTTCCAAAAGGATTCATTTGGAATATAAGACGAAGTTGGACTTCTTCCGTTTGGACCGATTCAACATCATCCGTGGAAGCGAGTCCGTCTACCTGGACGGCCGCAGGCTCCGAAGGGACGTGGATTACTTTTTTGACTACACTTCGGGTTTCCTGGACTTCCAGGACAAGAGCCTCCTTCGGCCGGACAGCCAGATCGTCGTCACCTATGAGTACGCGCCTTTCGGGTCCTTCGGCCAAAGCAATATCCTGGGCGCCAGGGCCGAATACGACCTGACCGATAATTTTTTCCTGGGTTCCACATTCCTTTACACCACCACCCAACAGCCCAGCGAGGTGCCCCAAATCGGGTCCGCGCCCAACTCCCTGGCCGTCATCGACGCGGACGCCAAGTACGACATCAGCTCCGAGGAAATCCAGTCCTTCACCGGCATCATCCCGGGCCTGGAGAATTGGAAGCCGCCCCTGAACATCAAGCTTTCGGGCGAGATCGCCCAGAGCTATTTCAGCCCCGACACTTTCAACGCCGAGGGGGAGAACGGCGTGGCCATGGTGGACAACATGGAGGGGATCGACAACACCACCGGGCCGAGCCTGGGCGATTCCAGGAGTTGGCTGGTTTCCTCCGCGCCCCAGCCCGTTCCCGGTTTTTTGGGAGCTCTGGTTCCCAATGCCGGCCCCGTCACCAGCCTCAATAACCGGGTCCGTTTTACCAATGAATTTTCCGGGGACGATTTTGGGGTCATTTCCCAGGCGTTGAATTCCGGGGTGCCGGGCGTGGGAGGCCATGTCTATTCCCAGGAAAGCTCACCCAATCCCAACGACGCCGTGGCCGTCATGAGGTTTCCTTTTTCCCACCTGACGAACCAAAGGTGGGCGGGGGTAAGGCAAATTCTTTCGACCACCGGCGTTGATTTGTCCAACACCCGCTATTTTCAAACCTGGGTTTATGGGGATGGGTCCGATAAGTGGGTGATGTTTGATTTCGGAATCATCAACGAGGATAGCAATGGAAACGGATCCTATGACCATGATCCCAATGTTGGAACTTCGAGCCTGGCGGTAACGGATTACGGCATCCCGACTTTTTACGCCCCCAATACCCCGTGGATTTTTCCCGCCGGCGGGGCCGCGAGCTATCAGCAGGATGCAAACGGGGCCCAGGGTTATATTGGAAATCCGGTTACCCTCGGTTCACCGACCCAAGAAGGAAAGTTCGTGGGGGCGAACACGAATTACGTAACCGAGGACTTGAACGGTGATAATCAGTTGCAGGGAACGGACGCTTATTTTGAATATGGCGTCAGGGCCAATTGGACCGGTTGGAGGCAGGTAAAGATTCCCGTGAATTTTTCAGCCTCGGACGGGGCCGACTCGACCTCCGATGGACTCAGCTATTTTTTCCATTCCGTGCCCACAACCTACCCTTTGATCGGTTCCCCGAATCCTCAGGTGGTTAAAACCGTGAGGGTCTGGACCACGGGCACGAGCGCTTCGGAAATCAGCGGTTCCTTCCTGGTGGAGAATATCAGCTTCGCGCGGAACCAATGGCAATTGGCGGTGGATCCGGACGCCAACATCAACCAGGGCGTCACGGTCAACAGCAGCAAGTTTGACGTCAACTCCATCAGCAGCGAGCAGGACAGCCGCTACAACTCCACCTTGCGGTTTTTGACGGTCACTTCCGGCCAGGACCAATCGGCCATCCAGGCCAAGGAAAAATCCCTGAAAATCACCTACAACCTCTCCTCCGCGGATTTTGAGCCCTCCGGCAACGTGAATGGGAAGCCGATTTATTACGCCACCCGCCTTTACAGCCAAGGCCTGGATTTCACCGACTACCAGGAGCTTCGTTTTGACCTGCAGGTAAAGTCTTTCCAGCCAGGGGAGGTTCTTTTTATCCGCCTGAGCAACGACCAAAAGAATTATTACCAGTTCAACATCCCCTTGACCGGGGGATACCAAAACAACTGGAACACGGTGATCATCCCCCTGGATGGGTCCCATGGCAACCGGTCCAAAGTCGGCACGCCCTTCATCAATCGGACTTCCCAAATCAGTTTTGGGGTGGTGTCGCCCAACGGACCTTCCGCCCAAACGGGGGAATTATGGATTAATAATTTGCGGACCGTCAGTTCGGCTGAAAGGTCCGGATTGGCCCGCCGCCTCAACGCGGCCTTTAACTTGGGGGATAATTTCGCCACGATCAATACCCGCTACCGGGAAGTGGATTCGGGTTTCACCCAAATGGACCAGACATCCACCCATTTCCAGCATTCCCGCCAGATCGGGGCCGACTATTCCTCCAACGCCGTCAAATTGTTCGCCCAGCCCTTGGTCACCGAATTCCACCTGACCCAGCAAAATACCTACACCGAGGACGCCCTCAAGCAGAATCCCTATTATCTGGCCCTGCCTGACACCCGTATTGATAACGCCACCGGCAGCATCGGCTATACCAAGGACTTGGGGCCGGAGGTGGGCCGCCTGACTTCCGTGCGCCTTTCGGGCAGCACCAACTACGAGACGGATACCTACCTGCCGGATTATTTGAGCCAGCCGGGAGTCCAAGGGAACAATAGGAAGGGCCAGGAAAACCTCATCCTGGCCTCGACCTATGACGCGCCGGCCAAGCTGTTTTTCATCCCGATTGGGACGAATCAATTGAACCAAAGTTATTCCTTGACCCATGACACCCAAACCTTTGATAACGGGATTTATTCCCCCTATGAAAGGACCACCAGGGTCCAAAGCTATGGCTGGACCAACACCACCGAGCTGGTGAAGAACCTGGTCTTCACCCCCGGCTATACCCTTTCCCTGACCGACGCGGTAGGGAACACCACCTCCCCCGGCGTGGCGGGAGCGGTTCCGGTTCCCAACTATGTGCCATTCCAACAGCGCTATCAGCCGAAATTGGGCGTGGTATTCCGGGGCCTGTCCGGGATCACACCAGGCGTGGATTATTCGGGCAGCAACCAGCTCGACTACGCCTCATTCCCCGACGGCACCAGGTTCAACAGCGCCAACACCCTGAACTATTCCTTGAACCTGTCCCCGGGGAACTGGATTCCCCTGTTGCAAAAGATCAACTTGACGGTATTCGGGGGAAGGACCGAGACGGCCTCGGAGGCCATCCCGGGCTACGGCACAGGCCCGGCCTTGAAGTTCGACGAGCAATGGCTGACCAACCCCAACTTCGATCCCGCGACCTCGCTGGCCCTGACCGGAACCAAATCGGTGGCCCATCAGCTCAACGCCAGCTTTAAGCTTTTTGATGTTTGGGATTTCCGGCCCACCGGATCCTGGAACGACCAGTTGAGCCTGCTGTCCAAGGGATCGAATCCGGTGAAGCAAAACGGCCGGACCTTGGGACTGACGACCATTTACAACCGGCGGATTTTCACCGTGCCCTTCATCAATTTCAATTTGAACTCCGCCCAATTGCAATATACCCGTACCGAGAACAACCAGTACGACAGCTCGGGCCAGCAGAATATCGACACGGCCTCCGACAGCGACCTCTATTCGGCGACCTTCCCCTATGACATCAACCAGAAGGCCCAGGGCAATATCCGCCTCCAAAGGACCCAGGGGAACCTGAATACCCGCGGCACCTTAACCACCCAGCTGGACGACCAGGGCTCCATTGAGTACAACCAGAAGTTCGCGCCGAACCTGGAAATCCACATTCCCTTCACCCACTGGAAATTAAAGCTGCAGGACGCCATCGAGCTCCGGGCGACTTACCTGATGGAGTTCGTGAGAAACGATTCCCTGTACGTTTACAACCAGATCCGCACGGAAAGGTTCCGGGGAACCCTTGATTTTAATTACAACGCCTTGAAAAACCTGAGGGTCGGCTTGGGAGTGGCCTATGAGAATTTCACCAATGATTTAAACTCCCAATTAAGCTATACCTTGTGGCAGGGGACTATTTCAGTGGAGGCCAGGTTTTAACTTTATTTTTACATCCCCCGCCCGAGGGGCTTGCCGCCCCGGGGATTCGAAAGGGTGCCATAGGGGTTGTTTCCCCAGTGAGCGGCGGCTGGGGAAGGAGGGTAGGGTGAGGGGGATCGTTTTGGGTAGTTGAAAATAATTTCAAAGGCGATGTTTTGAAACGTACGAATCGAAAAATAATCCCGTTTTTTTTGCTGGCCCTGGGCTGGACGGTTTTCCCGAATGGGAAGGCCTGGGCCCTCCCGGCTCCCACTGGTTTCAGCGCTACAGCCGCCAATGGATCCGTCACGCTCCAATGGAACGCTGATCCGGCCGCGACTTCCTATTTTCTCTACCGAAACCTCCAGTTGGATTCCCCGACAGGGACCTTGACGCCCACCAGCACCCCGACCATGACCCCCACCGGAACCTTGACCCCGCCAGCGCCCCTGGCCACGATCCTTGCCGTCTCGTCCCCGGTTTTTACCGATGTCCAAGTGACCAATGGAAGGTCCTACTTTTATGAATTGGGAATCTTTGATTCCTCGGCCGGTCTGGGGCCTCTGGCCTCAGCCGCGGCTCTTCCTTTTTCGGCGCCGGCCGCGGTCCAACCGGTGACGGTATCGAACCTACGCTCCAACGCCTTGGATCTTTCCTGGGGGATTCCGCTATCCTCCTATCCGGTTTCTTATTACCAGGTCTATCGTTACGCTATCCTGACTCCCACGCCCCTGGTGGCACCCACTTTTACCTTTACCCCCAGTCCCACCGTGACGGGTACGGTTACCCCGGTCCCGACGCCAACCTTTACCCCCGCCACGCCCCTGCCGACGGCTTTGATTCCTGCGTCGGTCCTGCTCTCCTTGACCCCGATCGCCACCGTCACCGGCACCTCTTTCACCGATAACACCGCAGGTTCCTTGCTGACGGATGGTATTTATTACCTGGTGGTGGCGGTGGACGGTGAAACCCCGCCGGTGATGGGGTTGGCTCCCGCCAACGCCACGAAAGCGGCTATTCCCAAGAACCTCGGTCCCTTTCCACCGTCGCTTTCAAGCTTGGTTTCGGCCGCCGCGACGCCCGTGATTGGGACGACCGGTTACGGCATCAGGCTTTTCTGGAACGGCCCCTCCGCCTCGGAAGGAGTGACGGCCTATCAGGTATTTTCAGGAAGCTCCGCCTTGACCCAAATCGCTGTGGCGACGCCATCGCCGACTTATGTTTTCGATGATAGCTCCATCCCGTTTTCGAGTTCCGCCTCCGTGACCACCAGTTATAAGGTGGTTGCCCTTAATTCCAACGGTTCCACCAGTTCGAACGTCCTCGAGGGAAACGTCCTCAAGTCCAGTGTCCCTAATTTGATCCAAGTAACGCCCAACGCCACCACGGACGGAATCGAGGGTGTGACGGTGGTTTGGAACAACGGCACGGCTGGCTCCTATGGGTTAAGCGGCTATCGTGTTTATAAAAGTTCAGTGGGCGTCCCGAATTTGACGGGGAGCGTCACCCCCACGATCGTGGCGACGGTTTTCGCGACAGTCGTCATAACGCCCTCGATTTCCCCGACCCTGTCCGCCGTGGACAGCGGGGTCACCAACGCCCACGGCTGGAGCTATTGGGTGGAGCCTTACGATCAATTGCTTTTAGGAGGAACCATCGGGGTGGCGGCCACCCCGGCGCTGAACTTGGCGCCCACCCCCGTGGGAACGGTAACCGCGGTGGCCGTTCCAGGCACCAATAATCAAATCAATGTCGCTTGGTCCCAGGTCGGCCCCGGTTTTTATGGACCGGTCCAAAATTACGCCATCTATCGGGAGTACGCCTCAGCCTTGACCCAAACCCCGGTGGCCACCGTTCCCGCCTCCCAAACCAGCTTTATCGATCACGCGGTAGGAACGCCCGGCGCCCCCGGCACCCCCGTGGATTCGGTGATTTATCAAGTGGCGGCCTTGGACTCCAAAGGGAATAGTTCGCCCTTGTCCGGCTATTCCAACGGGGTGGTCCTCTCTTCCCAAACCGCGCCGGAGGCTCCGAGGGTTTTGAACCCTTCCAGCGATGCCAGTACGGTGTTTTTTTATTGGAGAACCAACCCAACTCCGGACGCCGTGGATCATTATTATATTTACGGCGCGGATTTCGCCCAGGTGACTCCGACCGTAACTCCCCTGGCGGTGGTTCCACCCAACCCCAGCGGGATCACGGCCTATTCCATGCCGGGAACCCTTTGGAATGCGTCGAATATTTACGTTCAGGCCCACAACGCCTTGCCTGCCTATGGCCCGTCGTCTTTGCTTTCCTGCGTTCCCGTCGCCAATTTCCAAGTGACCGCGGTGGTGACGCCGGCCTCCACCAGGGAAATCCATGTTTCCTGGGACATGGCGCCTGTGCCGGGAACCACGCCGCCGGTGGTGGACTCCTTTGAGGTCTACCGGGCCTCCGGTCCGAACGCTACCTTCACTCCCGTTGCGAACCTGGCCCTGGGCAGTTCCACCTATATTGATTCGAGTATCACCGCTGGCCAAACCTATTATTACCGGATCACCGCAAGGGCAAATGGGGGAGGGGCATCCTCGGAAAGCGCCATTTACCCCACCATGTCCGTCACCCCCGAGGCCAGTTCCTCCACCTGGCCCAACGCGCCGGCGGGAGTTACCGCCGTCAGCAGCGGCGTCAGCCAAACGACGATTTCCTGGTTGGGGAACGCGGCCCAGGAAAACGTGGAGAGGGACGTCCTTTACCAAAACGGGGTTGTCCTGGCGACGGTTACCCCCGGGACCACCAACGAGGTGGTCGTGAATGAGGTTCCGGGAACCGTTTCCGCCTACCAGGTCGCGGCCGAAAACACCCCCGGCCTGAGCGATCTTTCCCTGTCCGTCAGTGTTTTGGTGCAGCCCAAAGTCACTCCCGTGATCGGGGTATCGCCTCCCGCCGGATATGTCCCCACTCCCGGCGTCACTCCCGTCCGTTTAGTTTGGATCTCCGGGCTGGACAGCGCCGCTCCCGTGGATGGCTACACGATTTACCGCTCCACGGTCTCCGGGACCACCGGGTTCAGCCCGATCGGTTCGGTCACCTCACCGGTTTCGTTTTTCTCCGATTCCCCCTCGGCGGCCGCCAATGTGGGAGTCACCAACTATTACAAAGCGGCGGCCAAGGGATTGGGGCTTCAAGCGGACCAAAACTTTTGCGGCGCCCTGGCGGTGGAGGGTTGGCCGAACATTCCGGTTCTTTCCATGACCTCCAGCGCTACGGCCGTGACGCTCCTCTGGGCGACCCCCACCGGCAACGTTTCCGTCACCAACTACACGGTTTACAAAAATCTATACCCGAACCTGACTCCCACCGCCGTCGCAACGGTCCTTCCCCCTTCCGGGAGCTATTCGGACCCAACCGTAACGCCGGGGGTCATCTATAACTATTGGTTGGACGCCCAAAACGCCAGCGGGACCAGCGACCTTCCGACTCCTGAGGCGATCATTCCACTGCAGCCCCCATCCCTTTCGATCACCCCCCTGGCGGGCAGGAATACTTTGGCCTGGTCGCCTGTCACGATAACGCCTTCCAACAGCGTGACGGGTTACGCGGTTTTCCGGGCCTTCGCCACGCCGGGAGCGACGCCCGCCTTTACCCAGGTCAGCGGAATCTTAAGAGGCCTCAGTACCCCGACCTTTACGGACTCCCAGGTGCTGGACGCGGTGAGCTACGTATACGTCGTCGCGGCAGCCTCCGCGGGGGGCCAATATGGAGCCTTTTCGAATCCCGTTTCGGTGACGGTTTTGCCCCAACCGGTTCTTTCCTTGACCGCCGTCTCGGGAGACGGGCTGGTTCAATTGAGGTGGGCCTACCAGGGAACCCCCGGCAACAATTTCATCATCCAGCGTAAATTGGGAACGGAGGCGGATTCCTCCTATCAAACCCTAAAATCGGGAGTGGTCGGGGTCAATTACCTGGATACGGGAGTCCTGGATAAGACTTTTTATGCCTACCGAGTCATCACGGTGGATTCCTTGGGATTGACCGCGGTGAGTCCGGCGGCGATCGCCCTGCCGGCGGCCCCGCCCCTGGTGATGAACCCCATGGTATCCATTTCCCAAGGCGAGGGAGGGAACAGCTTAAGCTGGTGGCCCGCCAATACGACGGCCGCCGGGCCGGTAAGCCTTTATGATTTACTCAACACCACGACCATGTATCCCTTGGGCGGCTACAGCGTCTATCGGTCCGTGGACGGTGGCGCGGTCTATCAACCTTTGGCGGCGATCGTTCCAGCCGCCGCGGCCGGCACCGCCCCAGCCGGCGTGACTTTCGCGGACGGGGTTTCCCTGGTCGGCGGTCCCAGCTACACCTATCTTGTCCAGGCCTTTGACGCCCCGCCCGATATTCCCGGCTTCATTTCCCAAGGCCAGGCGGTCACCCAAGGGTTGGTCCACGCGACCTCCTATCTGACCTCCATCGCTTATTCCCTCAACGCCAGTACGGCGCTGGATCGAAACGCCGTCAGGCCCTTCGGGGCCGCTAACGAGCAAAATGTGAATATCCGGTTTGTGGTGACCCAGCAGGGTAAGGTCAATATCAAGGTTTATTCCCTGAACGGAACCTTCGTCCGGGAACTGGTCAATCGGGATTTCGTTCCCGGGGTTTACGGCCTCCCCAACAGCACCTATCCACTTTCCTGGGACGCCCGCAACATGAACGGCGCTTTGGTGGCTTCGGGCGTCTATTTAATTTCCACCGAAATGGCCGGGGGCCACCAGGAATTCCAAAAAGTGGCTGTCATCAAGTAACGGTCCGTTGTTTTCCTAAAACCTATCAAGTCCTTGGTTCGTCCAAAGACTAATATGGAATATTCACGTCGCCAAAAAATCCTGGATCCAATACTCAATATCCTGTTTCCCAGAAGATGCCTTCATTGCGGCAGCAGCTTTACCGACGGGCTTTCCAATGTTGTTTGCCGCGGGTGTTTTGATTCCATCCCCTCCTATGAGAATCCGGTTTGCGACCATTGCGGCGTTTCGCTCCCCCCGGGGGCCTTTGAAGGCGCCGTCGAAAGGCGGTGCGGCGATTGCGGGAAAGAAGCCTATTTTCTCGACCACGTCCGGTCCTTCGGTCCTTATGGGGGCGCCTTGCGGTTGGCCCACCACGCCTTTAAATTCGACGGAATGGAAAGGCTCCGGGCCGACCTAGCCCCTCCCATGGCAGCCCTTGAGGGGGATGCCTTTTGGAGCGACGCCAAAGTCCTGGTGCCTGTGCCGCAGAGCCCGGAAAGGGAAAGGGAGCGGGGCTATAATCCGGCGTCGCTATTGGCCGGGGAGATCGCGGAAATTACCTCCTGCCCCTGCCGGCCGCTTCTTCGGAAAGTCCGGGCCACCGAGCCCCAAATGTCATTGAAGCGGGAGGAGCGGATGAAAAATCCAAAAGGCGCCTACCAGGTGGCGGGGGCAGGAGCGGTGCCGGATAAGATTGTTTTAGTGGACGATGTTTTCACGACCGGATCCACCCTGGAGGAATGCGCGAGGGTTTTGAAAAAGGCCGGGGCCCATTGGGTCGGGGCGCTGGTTTTTGGCAGGACACCCCGGTATTAAATCCGTGTTTTGTCATTCGCCATCGGTTGAAGGTTTTAAAGGATTTTAAGATGGACGGGCGAAGGCTTTTGAGTCTTGACCCCCGAAAACCCCTGTGTTAGCTTAACCGCTCCTTAATTCAATTTCTTGGAGGATTTTCATGGCAATCAAGGTCGGAATCAACGGATTTGGCCGCATTGGACGCAATGTATACCGCGCCGCGATGGGGAATAAAAACATCGAAATCGTCGCGGTCAACGACCTGACCGACGCGAAGACCCTGGCCCACCTCCTCAAATACGATTCCGTGCTGGGCAACCTGCACGCCGACGTCAAAGCCGGCGAAGGCTCGATCAGCGTCAACGGCAAGGAAATCAAGGTGTTCTCCCAGCGCGATCCAGCCCAGATCCCCTGGGGAAGCGTCGGAGCCGAGTTTGTCGTGGAATCCACCGGATTCTTCACCGACAAGGCCAAGGCCGTCGCCCATTTGAAGGAAACCGTCAAGAAGGTCGTGATTTCCGCCCCTGCCACGGGCGAGGATTTGACGATCGTGCTGGGAGTCAACGAGGACAAGTACGATCCCAAGAACCACCATGTGGTTTCCAACGCTTCCTGCACCACGAACTGCTTGGCGCCCTTCGCCAAGGTCCTGCACGACAAGTTCGGGATCGTGAAGGGGCTCATGACCACCATCCACAGCTTCACCAACGACCAAGTCACCCTGGACTTTCCCCATAAGGACCTGCGCCGGGCAAGGGCCGCCAGCCTCAACATGATTCCGACCTCCACGGGCGCCGCCAAGGCCATCGGGTTGGTCATGCCGGACTTGAAGGGCAAACTGGACGGATTGTCCATCCGCGTTCCCACGCCGGTGGTTTCGGTGGTGGACCTGGTCGTTGAACTCAGCAAGACCGTGACCAAGGAAGACATCAACAATACCCTGAAGGAAGCGGCCAGGAGCCCCAAACTCGACAAGTACCTGGACGTGACCGACGAGCCCCTGGTTTCCCTGGACTTCAAGGGGAACCCGCACTCCTCCATCGTGGATTCGCTTTCGACCTACGTCGTCGGAGGGAATATGGTGAAGGTCCTTTCCTGGTACGACAACGAGTGGGGCTATTCCAACCGGGTCGTGGACTTGATCGAGTACATGGACTCCAAAAAATAAAAGCCCTTCCGGGGGATTAATGTATCCAGTCGTTTGGTGGGCCATCACGGCGGTTGTTTTTTTCATCTTGGAATTAACAACCGCCTCTTTTTTTTACCTTTGGATCGGCGCCGGAGCGGTGGTCACCGCGGTCTTGAGCCTCTTCGTGGACACGGCTTGGGTCCAATATTCCGCCTTCGCATTCTCCTCCATCCTTTTGGTTTCCATCAGCCGCCGCTGGGCCTCCCGTTTTTCCGGGTCCACCCAACGTGCCGCCAACGTGGATTCCCTTGTCGGGGAAACGGGAACCGTCACGAAGGTCGAAAAACACGAAACCTCCCAGGGCTACGTGAAGGTGGGCGGCGAGTTCTGGAAGGCGACGACGGAAAATCAACAGCCCTTGAAGCTCCATGAAAAAGTGACGGTTCTCGCGGTTCACAGCAATGTTTTAGTCGTTAAAGTTTAGCCTTTAAAGTTGAAAGGAGTCTCTTCATGGAAATATTAGGCGGTCCGGCTGTTTTGGTTCTTCTCGTTTTCGCTTTTTTTTACGTGGCAAGGTCCGTCCGCATCGTCCGGCCCTATGAAAAGGGATTGATTGAGCGGCTGGGAAAATTCACCCGCACCGCGGATTCGGGCCTCACCATCCTCTTCCCGCCCTTTGAGAACATGCGCAAAGTGGACATGAGGGAGCAGGTCATCGAGGTTCCGCCCCAAGAAGTCATCACGAAGGACAACGTGGTGGTGACGGTGGACGCGGTCATTTATTTCCACGTGACCGATCCCTTCAAAGTGGTCTACAACGTCGCCAAGTTCGAGATGGCCGCCTTAAAACTGGCCCAAACCAACCTCCGCAATACCATCGGGGAGCTGGCCCTGGACGAGACCTTGAACAGCCGCGAGCGCATCAATACCCAATTGCGGGAGATCCTCGACGAGGCCACCGACAAATGGGGCGTCAAGGTGAACCGGGTCGAGATCCAAAAGATCGACCCGCCCATCGATATCGTGAACGCCATGAGCGCCCAGATGAAGGCGGAACGAACCAAAAGGGCCGCCATCATCGAGGCGGAGGGAATCAAGCAGGCGGCCATCACCACCGCCGAGGGGCAAAAACAATCGGCCATCCTGAAGGCGGAAGGCGATGCCGCGGCCATCGAAAGGGTCGCCACCGCCAACAAATTCCAAAAGATAGCCTTGGCGGAAGGGGATTCCCAGGCCATTTTGACGGTTTTCAAGGCCATGCATGACGGAAATCCCACTCAAGATGTGCTGGCCCTGAAATACATGGAAATGCTGGGTACGGTCGCCAACGGCCAAGCCACCAAAATATTCCTGCCCTTGGAGGCTTCCGGAACTTTGGGAGCCCTCAGTTCGATCGCGGAAGCCTTTAAGACGGACTTGAAAGCGAAAGGGAAATAGTCCCTTTCGGAAATGAATGTTGAACGATTTTTAATCGGAAAGGAATCCTCATGGCCGGTTACAACAAGCTGACGGTGGAAGACCTGAGTCCCGCCGGAAAAAGAGTGCTGGTGCGGGTGGACTTTAACGTTCCCCTGGACGCGTCCCTGAAGATAACCGACGACACCCGTATCCGGGAATCCTTGAAAACGATCCAGTATTTATCCGACAAGGGCGCCAAGGTGATTCTTTGCTCCCACTTGGGCCGTCCCAAGGGAGTGGACGATAAATTGAGGCTGAAGCCGGTCGCTGAACGCCTGGCTGAACTATTGAAAAAGCCCGTGAAAGCTTTGAGCGACTGCGTCGGTCCCGAGGTGGAGAAGGAAGTCGCCGCCATGAAGAACGGGGACGTGGTTTTGCTGGAAAATGTCCGGTTCCATGCGGAAGAAGAAAAAAACGACCCAGCCTTCGCCAAAAAGCTGGCGGCCTTGGCCGATATTTACGTGAATGACGCCTTTGGGACCGCCCACCGGGCCCATGCCTCCACGGAGGGCGTGACCAAGTTCCTGTCCCAATCCGCCGCCGGTTTTCTCATGATGAAGGAAATCAAATACTTGGGCGGCGCCCTTTCCCATCCCGAAAGGCCCTTCGTGGCGATCGTGGGAGGGTCAAAAATTTCCAGCAAGATCGACGTCATCAAGAAGCTGATGGGGGTCGTCGATGTCCTGATCATCGGCGGGGGAATGGCCTATACCTTTCTCAAAGCCCGGAAGCTTGAAATCGGAAAGTCCCTGGTGGAATTGGACAAGATCCCACTGGCGAAGGAATTGATGAACCAATCCCTGGATACGGACGTGCCCTTGCTGCTGCCGATCGACCACGTGGTCGCGGATAAATTTGACGCCAAGGCGAATATCAAAATCGTTCCCCGGGGCGGCATTGAACCGGAATGGGAAGGGATGGACGCGGGCCCCAGCACCATCATTAAATACTCCAACTTCATTAAAACCGCCAAAACCATCTTCTGGAACGGCCCGGTGGGCGTGTTTGAGATGGAGCCTTTCGCCAAGGGGACCTTCGCGATCGCCAAATTGCTGGCCGAGGCATCGGACAGGGGAGCCACCACCATCGTCGGCGGCGGGGACTCGGTGGCGGCGGTTACCCAGATGGGACTGGCTTCCAAGATGTCCCACATTTCCACCGGTGGGGGAGCCTCCCTGGAGTTCATGGAAGGCAAGGAACTTCCCGGCATCGTCGCTTTAACGGATAAGAAATAATCAACCTGGAGGAAGTCGTGAGAAAACCCATTATCGCCGGCAACTGGAAAATGTATAAGACGGTGAAGGAATCCGTGGAATTCGTGAAGCAGTTGAACGAGAAGTTCAAAGGCATCCAGGACAGGGAAATCGTGGTCTGTCCCGTGGCTCTTTCCATCCCGGGAGTGGTGGACGCCCTGCGTTTTTCCAATATCCAGGTCGGAGCCCAGGACGCCCATTGGGAAAATGAGGGGGCCTATACGGGGAACGTGAGTCCTTCCATGTTGAAGGATATCGGAATCAAGTATGTCATTTTAGGCCACTCGGAAAAACGCCAATATGACGGAGAGACGGACCAAAGGATCAACCGCAAACTGAAGAACGTCCTGAAAAACGGCCTTCGCGCCATTGTCTGCGTGGGCGAGACCCTTCAGGAAAGGGAAGGCGGCAGGACGGAAAAGGTGATTGAAGCCCAATTGGCCGGTTGCTTTGAGGGTATTGGCCTGGGGGATTTACCGGAAATCGTGATCGCCTATGAGCCTGTTTGGGCCATTGGCACGGGCAAAAACGCGACCCCGGAACAGGCAAATGATGTCCATGTATTCATCCGCCAATGGGTCCAGACGAAATACAATCCCGAGTCGGCCCAGGCGATTCGGATCCAATATGGCGGCAGCGTGAAGCCCGAGAACGTGAAACAACTGATGGGCCAGCCGGATATTGACGGGGCACTGGTTGGCGGAGCCGCCCTAAAAGTTGATTCTTTTAACGCGATTGTCCAGTTTTAACGAAAAGGCCGGTTGGTTTAAAAGTTTTATTGGAACTTTAGCCCAGGTTTCCCTTAAAATAAAACCAGTTTAACGGCAACCACAATAAGGAGTCACATGAGCGCTTTCATTTCCATTCTTTTCGTCGTAACGGCCCTGCTTTTGGTGGGAGTCGTCCTGATCCAACAGCCGAAGACCTCCGGAGGACTGTTTTCCGGAACGGGTCAAAGCCTCTTGGGAACCAGCGGCAAGACCTTTTGGACCAAATTTACCACGGTCCTGGCCATCGTCTTCATGGTCTTGTGCCTGTTACTGGCCGCTCTTCCGAAATACCAATCCACGGGAAGTTCGGTGGCGGATACCATTGAGAAACAACAGCAAGCGGCAGCCCAACCAGCACCAGCCGCGCCGGCTCCGGCGCAAGCCGCCAAGCCTCAGGACAAACCTGTTCCTCAAACCGTTCCTGGCGCCGCCAACGCGGTTCCAGCTTCCTCGGGGGATTCCAAGAAGTAACTTATTGTGCCACATCCAATTTAAAGAGCGGGGTATGAAAACGTTATGATAAGCGGAAGCAAATCCAGAGCCACTTTGAAACAAATCGCAAAATTTTGCGGTGTGTCCCATACGACCGTGTCGATGGTCATCAACCAAAACCCCAGGATCTCCGCGGACACCCGCGAAAAGGTCATGGCCGCCATCAAGAAGTTCAATTATTACCCCAATGTGGCAGCCCGCAGCCTGGTCATGTCCCGCACCAATACCATCGGAATCTTCGGGACTATGTTCGATTCTCCCTATTACAACGAAATCATCCGCGGTATTGAGATGGAATGCCGCCACGCCAATGTGGATCTGAAAATTTACAACGCCAACGGCAGCCTGGAGGATTTCAACGATTTTTACGACCGCATCCTGGGGGAAAGGCGCATCGACGCCGTTATTTCCCTTTCCGTTCCCATGGAAGACGCGGTTTTGGAACGTTTTCAAAAAGAGGAATTGCCCCTCATCATCCTCCAGCCTGTTTCATTGGAGGGGCCCAACCATCTTTTAGAAAAGATCCCCACCCTCCAAGTGGAGGACCGGAAGGGAATCTACAAGGCGGTTACCTATTTAATTTCCTTGGGCCACAAGAAGATCGGGTTCGTGAACGGCCCCGAGCATTTGAAGATATGCCAAGACCGGTTGGCCGGGTACCGTGACGCCCTCCGGGACAATAACATCCCTTTCCAGGAACACTTCGTCGCCTATTCCCACGTCAAGCCCGACGCCTTCACCATGGACGCCGGCTACCAATTGGGCAAGGAACTTTTGGAGAACAATCCCGACTTGACGGCCATCTGCTGTGTTTCCGACACCATGGCCATCGGCGTCATCAAGGCCGCGCGCCACAAGAGCCGGTCGGTTCCGGAGGACATTTCCATCGTGGGGTTTGACGATACTTACGTGGCCCGCCTGGCCGATCCTTCCTTGACCACCTTGCACCAGCCTTTGCTGGAAATGGGCAAAGCTTCTGTCACCTTGGCCCACGCGATCTTGAACAAGAAACCCGTGGAATACCTCCACCGGGGTTTCGACGCCGAGCTGATCATCCGGGAATCCACCGGCAAGCCCCGCAAAAAGTAATACACATTTTCAGGGTCGGCGAGTCTCTTCGCTTTCATGGCGAGGAGCGTCCTTCATTGGTTTAAGCGACGAAGCAACCCTAGTTGATGGGTAATTAATATGCCTTCCAAAGTTGCTTTGGCTGGCGCCTGCTGAGGCGAACACAACCCATGAACTGGGGTTGCTTCGTCACAAAGTTCGTTCCTCGCAATGACAACCTACCGCCCTTATAATTCAACTTTTGTAATCCCTCAAAAGTCCACCCGTTCTATTTTCTTTTGATTTCCGTATAATGCCCCCATGAAATCCACCCCGACCCTTTCCCAACGCCTTGGCTTGTGCCTCTTGAGCGGGGGACTGGTGTGTTTTTCCTTCCCTAATTTCCTGGATAAATCCCTGACCCCCTTCACGGCCTTTTTAGGTTGGTTCGCCCTCATCCCATTTTTCCTGGCCCTCCGGAACGCGAACGCCAAACAAGGCGCTTGGCTTGGCTTTGTTTTCGGCTTCACCCAATTGGGCCTGATCCTTTATTGGATCGCCTTCCTGGAGGAAGCGAAATACTTGAGCGGCCTGGCCTGGTTCGTGTTGGTCTTCTATTTGAGCCTTTATTTTTTGTTGTTCGGAGCCTGGTACTGCTTCCTCGTCAACCGTTTGAAAATTTCCGGGTTGTTCATCGCCCCCTTCCTCTGGCTGGCCCTGGAATATATCCGGGGAAGCAGGCCTTGGGGCGGGTTCAATTGGGGCGAGATCGGATACAGCCAGGCGCCCTATCCCTCGGTTTTGGTTTTCACGACGATCGGGGGCGTCTACGGGCTGACCTTCGCCATGGTTTGGTTTAACGCCAGTTTGGCCAAGGCGATGGAGTTGTTTTTGACCCAACCCGACCCCATTCCTTCCACTATTCCGAATCGTTCCCGTTGGTTTTTGCTTATGCTCCCATTGGTTTTTCTCGCCGGGCTATTCGCGGTTGGAAACCATGTGATCAAAACGGCTGCCCTGAAAAAATCCGGAACGGCGGTTTTGATCCAACCCAGCATTGATCAATCGGTGAAGTGGACCAAAAGCAACGAGGATGCGACCTACGACAAAATCGGGAAATTGGTCCAAAGCCAAAGCTCGGCGAAAACCGACTTGATCATTTGGCCCGAAACGGCCGCGCCGTCCTTTCTCTTGATGACCCCGAAATCCCTCGCCAGGGTAACCTCCATCGTCCGAAAGTCCTCGACGGCCCAATTGGTCGGCTGTTTGGATGAACAGAGGGGCAAGGATAATGTAACCCGCTATTACAACGGAGCGGTTCATTTCGACCGCGCCGGGAAACCGGCGGGTGTTTACCACAAACGGCATTTGGTCCCCTTCGGGGAGTTTGTGCCTTTCCAAAAATACCTGACCTTTCTCGGCCCGGTGGTGGGGGATTTGGGGAATTTTGATTTTGGCGCCGAATACCAGAAATTCCAGGCAGGAGGCTTCAGCTACACCCCCATGATCTGTTATGAGGTCATTTTCCCCGGGGATGTGCAGAAGGCCTTTAAAACCGGGGCCGAAGCCCTGGTCAATATCAGCAATGACGCCTGGTACGGGAGGACCGCCTCCGCTTACCAGCATGTGATGATGGCCGTGGTCCGGGCCGCGGAAGAGCAAAAGCCGTTACTTCGCGCGGCGAACACGGGAATTTCCCTGGCGACAGATCCCTTCGGGCGGATATTAACCTCCACGAAACTTTTCGAGGAAACCGCGGTTAAGGCGGATGTGCTGACCTTGTCGACGGGTCAAACCCTATACTCCCGTTGGGGCAATTGGCTTCCTCGCCTTTGTTGGCTGGTCGTTCTGTTGTTGTGTTTGACGGCGGTTTTAAAAAAGCCCGCCTCGACGGGGGAGGGGATCGCGAACCTATGAAAAAGAAAAAGACTAAAGCCGAAAAACCGAAGCTATTCAAAGTCGCCGCTTTGGACGAACTTCAAAATGGCCAATCCAAGAAATTCAACCTGAAACGCAAAGATCGCGTCACCGAGGCATTTATTTTTAAGAGGGACGGCAAATACTTTGCCTACCTGAATCTATGCCGCCACTGGTCGGTTGGATTGGATTTTAACGATAACGAATTCCTGTCGGAAGACAAGCAGTGGCTGGTTTGCAAGAACCATGGGGCTGTTTATAACCCCGAGTCGGGAATCTGCGAGAGTGGCCCCTGCGGCGGATCGGGACTTTACAAGGTTCCGCTTCTCGATAAAAACGGGTTTATTTACGCGGAGTTGGACAAGATCTATTGGGGTGATGCTTAAAAGACCGGCTTAATTTTAAGGCGGTCTGCGATAGAGATCCGTCTTGACCAAGTTGTTTGACCATTAAGACTAAAATAATGGGTTTGATAATCGTTAGCCAAGAGGACTTCATATGAAAAGATCGTTAATATTTATCCTTCTTATTTACCCTGGATATTGTTTCTCTGCCGGTGATTCAAAAGGAAATACCTGTGATTCAAAAACCTTTTATGCAGATATGAAAGGCGATGGCGTAAAAGAAATGATCGTGTTAGTGAATGAAAAATTGGATGCGAAAGATCGTAAATGTCATTTTAAAAGTTTAACGATTTATGAAAAAAATAAAAAAGTTTATGAAGAAACAATAAAACGTGAAGATGAACAAGATGTTTATAGTCGAGTCATCGAAATTGAAAGAGTTCGCGAGGATGACAAAGAGATGATATTTTACGATCAACACTATTGTTCAAATTGTAATTCTTTGGTTGTTTTGGGATTTATGAAGGGCAAGTATCAAACCATTTTATTCGATGGCGCCACTGGTGGTGAAATTATCGATTTAGAAGGCGATGGCAACAAAGAAATTGTTGTTGATCCACATGGGTATTATGGAAGCATGCCGAAAATCTATGATTACAACCCAATAAAAGATGAGTTTATTGCTTCGGAGAAAAAACACCTTAAGTTTTATAGGGACTTAATTCAAGAATGCGAAGTGCAATTAGACCAAAATATAGAAGAAGGGGTTGAGCGTTGCACTAGAACGGTCAATCTCGGAATGATCGCCAGCGCCGCGATAATGTTAGGGGATAACGAATTATACAAAAAAACAACGGGCCGTCTCAGCGCAGTTTATGTTGATATTGGAAAATACTATTATTCGAAAAATAAATTCGGTGACGCAATTAAGAATTATAAAGTTGCGATAGAGAAAAACAATAAAAATTTTGAGGCGTTTAATTATTTAGGATATTCTTATTTTAAAAATCGTGAATTTAAGAAGGCTGTTGATTCATTGGAAAATTCAATCGCAATAAATCCTTCTTATGTTGAGGGACATTACAATTTAGCTTTGGCTTATTGGGCAGCTTTGGAAAAAGAGAGGGCGATCGATGAAATAAACGCCGCCCTAAAATTGGATCCGAAGTATAAAGAAAAAATAAAAAATGACACCCAATTCAATGTTTTCAAAAGAAACAAAGAATTCAAAGCGTTAATAATGCATTGATTGGTTTTGCACGAAACTGGGACCCTATTCAACGTTCGGGGAACGTCAGATCGGATGTAAACCCCGCCGGGTCAGGCCGGTGGTCTCGTCCAACCCAAACATCAAATTCATGTTCTGCACGCCCACGTGGGCGCCGCCTTTGCCGATGCTGTCGAGCACGCTGAAGACCACGATCCGGCCACGAACCTCATCCACATCCAGGCCGATGAAGCAAAAGTTGGTGCCTGAGACGCTGT